>NZ_JBLWTA010000078.1:0-5222 GCF_048270365.1 Celeribacter sp. | reverse complement strand
CAACCAGTCCGTCATCCAGGTGAAAAACACGTCGCTGTTATACGCGATCTCCATCGCTGAGCTCACCTATATGACCTATATCGTCAACAGCGAAACCTACAGGCCGCTGGAAAGCTATACGCTTGCCGCCGTGATGTATTTCGCCATGCTTTTCCCGCTGACCCAGTTCGCCGATTACTTTGAGCGCCGTATGCGCCGGAGCGACTGATATGCCCAAGGATTCTGACATGACTTCCGCACCTATCCTGTCCATCCAAGATCTCACGAAAAACTATGGCGAGTTGGAGGTGCTTAAGGGCATCACTCTCGACGTCATGCCCGGTGAAGTGATTGCGATCATTGGCCCCTCTGGTTCTGGGAAATCCACCTTCATCCGCTGTCTCAACATGATGGAGGTGCTCAGCTCCGGGTCCTTCCGGTTCCGGGGGGAACATGTTTCGCCGGATTTCAAAGATAAACCGGGCGCTTTGGGCGCGGGGACGTTGCGGCGCAAGGTCGGCATGTGCTTTCAGCATTTCAACCTTTTCCCGCATCTCAAAGTGCTCGACAACGTCACCAAGGGACCGATCGTGGTTCTGAACGAAGACCGCGCGAGCGCTGAAGCGCATGCCATGGAATTGCTTGCCAAGGTGGGGCTTGCCGATAAGGCGCAATGCTATCCAAGCCAACTGTCCGGCGGTCAGAAACAGCGCGTCGCGATTGCCCGCTCTCTGGCCATGCGCCCGGATGTCATGTTGTTCGACGAGGTGACCAGTGCGCTTGATCCGGAACTGGTTGGCGAGGTTCTTGAAGTGCTGCGCGAACTGGCGGAAGGGGGCATGACGATGGTGCTCGTTACCCATGAAATGGCCTTTGCCGTCGAGGTGGCTGACCGTGTGATTTTCATTGATCAAGGCGTCATCGCGGAACAGGGCACGCCAGAGCAAGTGATGCGGGCACCGGGTTCTGAGCGTTTGCAACTGTTTCTCAAAAGATTTCATGCGTGAGGCAGGGCAAGATGCGTGGCGACACACATAAAATCCTGATCGTCGGCGGTGGGCGCACGGGGGGCTGCATTGCGCGATTGCTACAGGCTCATCCGCGCTTCTCGCCCTTCGTTTTGGACATCGACTATGACTGTGTGCGCGCGCTCAAAGCCAAAGGCATTTCTGCGGATCATATGGGCGGGGCGGAGGCGGATCGTCTTGCCCGTCATCTGCAAGGCGCTGCGGCCGTGATCTGTGCGGCCCCGCCTTCGGTTGCGCCCATCGTTGCCCGTGGCGCGGCCCAAGAAGGGTGTGCCTATCTCGACCTGTGCGAAGATCCCAAAGCCCTGTCAGAGGTTGCGCGGATTGCGCAAGACGCGCAAAGCCCCTTTGTCAGCGGGTGCGGTTTGGCACCAGGGTTGATTTCTCTGATGGTCGAAGACCTCGCCTTGCGCAGCCCAAAAGAGGCGGAGATCACGGCATATGTCGGGGTGTTGCCCGCCCAAAAGAGAAACCGTCTGGGCTATGGCGATATGTGGGATATTCAGGCGCTTTTGTCCGAATACACCAATCCCTGTGTTGGATTGTCTGATGGGGCTTTGGTGACGGTGCCTCCGCTCACGGGGTATGAAACCTTGACCGTTGCGGGCGAAAACTTTGAGGCTTTCACGACCTCAGGCGCGTTGGATGCGCTTGTGCCGGGATATGCAGGGCGACTGAAAGGGTTGAGTTTCAAGACGTTGCGCTATCCGGGGCACCTCGACTACATTTCCTTCCTGCTCGACGATCTTGGTTTGTCCAAGCGCCTCTACATGTTGCGCAACCTGCTTTTGACAGGGCTGGAACGGGTCGAGGCGGATAAGGTGATTGTTCATCTCGTCTGCCGACATCAGGACGGCGAGAAAACGCTCACCAAGGTGTTTGATGGAGGAGACAGTCAGGGGAACTCGTCGCTTTCGGCGCTCGCACATATCTCGGCCAGTCATGCCTGTGCGGTGTTGGATCTTTTGACGACGGGGGCGGTCCAGCAAACAGGACTGTTGCATCCAAAGGACATGTCCTTTGATCTCATGGCGAAGAGCACCTTTGCCAAATCTCTTGTGGGAGGCCTTGTCTGCCTATGAGGAAAACATTGTTTTATGACGGAGCCATATGACCCTTAAATCCCCCACACCGCATACGCCAAAGATCGACATTTCTTTGCTGCAAACCTTTCACCTCGTTGCAAAGACCGGGTCTTTTTCGGCTGCGGCGCGGGAGTTGAATATCTCCTATCAATCGGCGGCAAACCATGTGCGGCGTCTGGAACAGCTCTATGGCACGCAGCTCGTCAAGGCGGAGAAAGGGTCACGCGAAATCACCCTGACGGCACCGGGGCGGGCTTTTCATGCCTCTTTGGGGCCAGAACTCGACACGATTCTGGCGCGGATCTCGCTTTTGATGCGGGATGTGCATTCGGTGATGCGCTTTGGTGTGCCTCAGGCCTTGTTTCACCATTTTTTCCCCGAGATTGTGCGGCAGGTGCGCGAAAGCCATCCAGACACGGAGTTGAATTTCTTTGAACGCGACACCGTTCTGGCCTCGATGATGGTGAATGGCGAATTGGATGCCTGTGTCTGCGAGCGCTTTTTTGGCGACCCGAGTATTTCTCAAGTGCTGTTGGGGGAATATCGGCTGGCGCTTGTTTACCCGCAACAATGGGGGGTGACGTTGTCCAGCCCCGAGGACATTGCTGCCTTCAACCAGCGTGATTTTATCACTTATGAGCCGGGACAAACCGTCCGGTCTCGTGGCATTGACTTTCTGTCCAATTATCTTGGCGGCCCGCCCGCCAATTTGACGACCGTTTCAGGGTCCACGTCGGTTATGGAGCTTGTTCAGGCCGGGTTGGGCTATGCCATCGTGGCCGAATGGGTGGCCTCCGCCGCAGAGGATAAGGTGAAATGGATGCCGTTGGACGACATGCAAACGGTCAAAGTGTATTTCGCCAGCCCTGCCTTCTTATCACAAGAGCCTGTTTTGGTTCACACGCGTGAAATTTGCCGGAATGTGATGGGATTTAAATCCTGATTTTTAGACGTAATCGGAGTTTGGTGCGAGTGCGGCACATGCGGGCAAGCGATGTTGTTTTGGACGCTCCTCACGCCTCAGATTGGGCGGCGATGGTCCCAACCGCATTGCGGGCCACATCACCACAGCATGCCTTCAAACGCCTGCGATAGCCTATGCGTGCAATATATTTCATGCGGTAGGACTTATTGACAGGCGACCGTCGGCACGCCCATGCTGACGGCACGAAAAATCGGACAGCCGCCCCGGAGGAGTCAGAGGGAAGGGTCCGAAAGGGAGGATTACCAGATGAAAGCGACGTTTTATGCGGCGGCAGCCGCCTCTTTTCTTGTGTCCGGTTTCGCCGGAATGGCCAGTGCTGAGGGCGTAGATGAGCCTTGGGCCGAAAGCCCGTTCCGCTGTGAGCCGGGCGAAACTTACGTGATGAATGTGATGGTTTCCGGCGTAGAATACTGGTTCCCAGTCTACGAAATGTTCAAACAGGCCGCCCATCAATTCGGGTGCGAAGCGGATTACACCGGCACGCCCGAATATGACATCAGCAAGCAAATCGCGAGCTTTCAGCAGGCGCTGACCAAACAGCCTGCGGGCATTCTGTTGCACCCGATGATGCCAGATCCGTTCATCGGCCCAATCAATCAGGCCATCGAACAAGGCACCGCAATTGTGACCTTTGCCGCCGACAGCCCAAATTCAAACCGCACCAGCTATATCACCTCCGACAACTTCCGAGAGGGCGCAGAAGCGGCCCGCCAAATCGCCGAAGCCTTGGGGGGCAAAGGTCAGTACGCGGTTCTGGAAAACCCCGGTCAAGACAATCATGACCGACGGATTGCGGCCTTTATTGCAGAGATGGACCAGACCTATCCGGGCATGGAATTGGTTGGACGCGCTTCCACAGGGCAAGACCCGAACAAGGCCTATCAAGCGACCTTGAGCCTTGCACAGGCCCATCCTGATTTGGATGCAATCTTTATGCCAGAGGCCTCATCGGCCATGGGCGCGGCACAGGCGGCAAAGGAAATCGGCGGCGATCTTAAAGTCATGTCGGTTGACGTAAATGCCAGTGTGCTCGACATGATCCAAGCGGGCGAGATGTTCGCAGCGATCAACCCAAACCAAGGCGCACAGGGGTATTATGGCTTTCTTTTGCTGTGGCTGGCGGCACATCCTGAGCTGATTGATCCGATGAACGACTTTGAAAGCGCGGGCTTTAACCCGATGAGTATTCCGGTGCTCGACAATGGCTTTTCGGTCGTCACACAGGAGAATGCCGGGAATTTCTACTGGGACAAATATCTGAAAAAGCGCGGAACGCGCGGCGTGGACGGCTAACACCGGCACGCTGGCCTGATGTCGCCTCAGACCAAAGGTATCAGGCACCTCACGACGGCGGGCACAGTTTAGGTCCGCCGTCTCACCCCCAAGATATGTCCTGAACGACTGGAGACATCCATGGTCCCCCTTTTGCAATTGTCGCATATCGCCAAAAGTTTTGGCCCGGTGCACGCGCTGCGTGATGTGTCTTTCGAGCTGCGCGCCGGCGAAATTCACGCGCTGGCCGGTGAGAACGGTGCGGGCAAATCGACGACGATGAAAATCGTGGATGGCATTTTGCAACCGGATCGGGGCGACATCCGAATTGACGGTACACCCATTCGCATCCGCTCGCCGTTGGATGCGCAGGCTTTGGGGATCGGGTTTGTGCATCAAGAGATCGCCCTGTGCCCCGATATCAGTGTCGCAGAAAACATCTTTATGTCGGCCATTGCGGCGCAGGGTCGTGGATGGATGAACTACGCCGCGCTTGAAACGAAGGCGCGGAAAATCCTGTCCGAATTCTGCGATGTCGATCCGCGCCAGAAGGTTGGCACATTGTCGATCTCCAATCAGCAATTGGTCGAGATTGCCAAGGCGCTGACACTGGATGCGCGCATCCTGATTTTGGACGAGCCGACGTCGGCGCTGACCGAGGCGGAAACATCGAAATTGTTTCAGATCGTCCATCGCCTGAAAGAGCAGGGGATGGGGATCATCCATATTTCGCACCGGATGGCTGAGGTGTTCGATCATTGCGACCGGGTCACGGTGTTTCGCGATGGCGAGTATGTGACCTGTCTTGAGGTTGCGCAGAGCTGCCCGCAAGAGGTTGTGAGCAATATGGTGGGGCGCGACCTGTTGCAACTG
>NZ_JBLWTA010000077.1:5079-5376 GCF_048270365.1 Celeribacter sp. | reverse complement strand
TGTGGTGGAAAGCTGCCGCAACAAAAAGGGAGGACAACATGACCATTCAATTCCACCGGCTGCGGCCGGAAAAAGAGACCCAAGCCGGTATGAGCCGGCGGATGTTTCTGATGACAACAACGATGGCCGGGATCACCACCAGTTCCATGCTGGGCAACGCGTCTTTTGCCGCGTCCGGCGTGTTGGACGACGCCCAAAAAGCCCGTCTTTTGCGTATGATTCAGGACATCTACCCGCATCCCGATGTCTTGCAGCTGTCGCATTACGAAGCGATTGCCGCAACCGTTCTGAAAAGCC
>NZ_JBLWTA010000077.1:428-5069 GCF_048270365.1 Celeribacter sp. | reverse complement strand
GGACGCGGAGAACGCCAAGGGGTTGACCGACGGGTTGGCCAAAATCGAGGCGCAGTCGCAAGCGCTTTTCGGGACCGGCTACACCGACATCGATGATCCTGACGCCCGCGAGGGCCTGCTGCGTCATTTCCAAAACGAGGGCTTTTTCCAGTCTGTGCGGTGGATGGCCTATTTCGGCATCTACGACAACAAAGAGGTCTGGCCCCTGTTTGGATACGAGGGCTCCTCGGTGGAATACGGCGGCTATATCGACCGCGGATTTTCGGACATCACGTTCGTGCCCGAGGGGCCGACCTTGGACGAGCGCCTTGCGCAGGTTCAGGACTAAGGGAGAGGTATCATGGCACAATTTGATCTTAACGACGATTCTGTCGTCGTCATCATCGGCTCGGGCGCGGGGGGCGGCACCCTGGCCAACGAGCTGGCCCAGAAGGGTATCAAGTCGGTTGTCCTTGAAGCGGGGAAACGTTTCGACATGGGCGACATCGAAAACGACGAATGGGCGATGTTCAACAAAATCTCTTGGCTGGACAAACGCTATTCGGGCGGTGGCTGGCATGGGGCTGTAAACCACCCCAACCTCCCGGCCTGGATCGTGAAGGGCTTTGGCGGTTCGACCGTCCACTGGGCGGGCGTTGCGCTGCGGTTCAAGGAGTACGAGTTCAAGACACGTACGCATTACGGCACCATCGATGGCGCCAATGTCGAGGACTGGCCGGTCTCACTGGAGGAGATGACCCCCTGGTATGAGAAAGCCGAACTCAAAATGGGCGTGACCGGTAAGACCACGGGGATGCCACACCTGCCTTGGAACAACGGCTTTCGGGTGCTGGCCGAGGGATGCCGCCGCACCGGGCGTACAGATTACAATTCGGGGCCGATGGCCATCAACTCGGTCGAGCGGGACGGGCGACCGGCCTGTCATCAGATCGGGTTTTGTATGCAGGGCTGTGCGATTGGGGCGAAATGGTCGACCATGTACACAGAACTGCCGCGCGCCGAGGACACCGGCCTGTGCGAAATCCGGACCGATGCGATGGTCCTGAAGATCGAGCATAACGCGGCAGGGAAGGCCAGCGGCGTTCTTTATGCCGATGCGGACGGCAACCAACACCTGCAAAAAGCGCGGGTGGTCTGTGTCGCTGGCAACTCGATCGAAAGCCCGCGGCTTTTGCTCAATTCGGCGTCGTCGATGTTCCCCGATGGGCTGGCCAACAGCTCGGGTCAGGTGGGCAAGAACTACATGAACCACACCACTGGGGGTGTTTACGCGGTGCTGCCGGAGAAAGTGCACATGTTCCGTGGCACCTCGGTCGCGGGGATCGTGGGGGATGAGGTCTATCACGATGCCGCGCGCGGATTCAGCGGCGGTTACTATCTGGAATTCCTGTCTCTGGGCCTGCCGTTTATGGCGGCGTTCCTTGAGCCGGGGAATACGGGGTGGGGACGCAGTGTCACCCAAGCGCTGGAAGCCTACGACCGGATGTCAGGTGTCTGGGTTCTGGGCGAGGATCTGGCGCAGGAACGCAACGGCATCACCTTGCATGACAGCGAGGTCGATCAGCACGGGCTTCCGGTTCCGATCGTGTCCAAGACACCGCATAACAACGACTACGAGATGACTGAGCACATGTACGAAACCTCGGCTCAGATCTACGAAGCCGTGGGCGCGACGGATGTCTACGAGCTGCCTGCCTATCCGGCCACCCACAACATGGGGACCAACCGGATGCATGCAGACCCCGATAAAGGCGTGGTCAATGCCTACGGTCAGGCGCATGACATTTCCAACCTGTTTGTGTCAGACGGCAGTCAATTCACCTCGTCTGCGGCGTGTAACCCGACCCTGACCATCGTGGCGCTGGCCATTCGACAGGCGGAATACATCGCGCAGGAGATGAGCGCCCGCAACATCTGAGGCGGGCACTTGCCGGGAGCGGCCAGGTCTTGGACCTGGTCGTTTTCATTCGGGGCGTTGCAATCCTTCGGAGGCGATCCAACGATTGATCGTCGCGCGGCTGACGCCGAGCAGTCGGGCGGCCTTGGTGACGTTCCAGTCGGCGCTGTTCAGGGCGTCACGCAGCGAATGCCGAGCCAGGTCCCGTTTTGATGTGGCCGGGCGGTTGCGGATTCTGTCCGGCAGATCGGTCACGTTGATCATCGTGCCATTGCCGCAGATCAGCGCCTCGCGCAGGACAGCGCGCATCTCGCGCTGATTGCCGGGCCAATCATAGTCACAGAGCAAGGTCATCGCCTGATCGGAGACCTGGGGCGGGTTGGCACGGTCCTGCGCCAGATGAGTCTGGATGATATCGGCAACCTCGCGCTGTCGCAGGGGGGGCAGGTCCAGCACGGACTGGCCGACAAGATATAGCAGGTCAGGTTGTAAGCGATCGTTCTCCTGCAACTGTTCCCAAGGTTGGTCCGAGGTGAACAGCACCAGCGCCCGGTCTTCGTTGTAGCGGTCGCCGTTGGCACGATCATCATCCTCCAGAAACTGTTTCAGCCGGGTTTGCGTCGGGTCGTCCAACTGTTCGATATTTTGCAGAACCAGCGTGGGCGACACCCGGTCAACCGGGTAATCCCCCAGAAAACGCATCGCCTCCAACGCTTCGGCCACGGCCTCGGCGGCGTTGGGGCTACTGGCGTCCACTGTTACGCCAGTGGGGCTGATCAAACCAAGATCGGCAATGATCGCCTTGGCGAAGTCGCGGCTGTCCCCGCCTGTCTCGCCACAGATCAAGAGCGGCACGCGATAGGCGGTCAACTTGCGGGCGCGTTCGATCAGCTTGGGCAGTGTGGCCCCCTGATAGGTGAAACCCGCAAGAGGACCGGTTTTGTTCAACCGCGCCGGGACATGCGGTGCAGCGGCATTGACGAAATAGCGACGCGGCGGCACGCGGGCCGGGCCCCGCAGGCTGATCTCGAGGTTGTGCAGGTCCGACAGGTGCCGCCCGACAAGGTTCTGATGCGGGGCCGGGCGCGCGTCATCGCGCCATAACGGCAGGCTGAAGACCACCGCCCCCCGGTCGTCACAGGCCACCAGCGTTTCGAAACACCGCCGTGTTTCGGGGTCGCGCGACATAAGCCGGGCGGTCATTTTGTCCGAATGGAAATTGCGGAACAGGCGAGTCTGGAACTGGCGGGTGGCTCGGTGCAGCGTTTGTTCACACAGGCCGATTTCATCCGGTCGACGACCGACCGCTCCGACCAGCGTCACCGACCCGATCAAATTGTTCTGGGCATCGGTCAGCGGCGCCGAGCTACAGGCAAAACGCGAGAAGCACCGATAGAAATGATCCTCGCCCGAAACAGTCAGGACGCGACCCGCCGTCAAGGCAACGCTGATCCCGTTGGTGCCAGCCAGTTTCTCGTTCCAGATGCCTCCGGCAGTCAGACCACTGCGCTGAAAATCGGCCTCGACGCCGTCGGGGGCGTAGCTTTCGAGCACAACGCCTTCGGCATCGGTGACCAACAGGCAATACCGGCTTTTGACGGGCAGCAGCGTGCTACGGTCCAGTTCGGACGCGGCGCCACCGATCAGGTCCTGAAACTGTTCGCGGCGTTGAGCGATCTCTGCGCCCTGCAGGCGCAGGATCGGCGCACGTGTTCCCACCGATAGCCGGTGTTGCTGTGTCGAGCGCGCCTTGGACAGATCGACCAAGTCGCGCAGCGCCTCTTTATGATCTGAGGCCATCATGATTTTCCTCCCATTGCCGGGTCGCAGGGTCCGGCAATCCCTCCTGATTATTGCGTGAAAACCCCCTTTTGTCCAAGTCCCGCCTTGGTCTCGGATCGCAGCGCCTGAAGTTTTTGGAAATCGGCATCGGCGTGATAGCTGGATCGGGTCAGGGGCGAGGCCGCAACCATCAGAAATCCTTTGCCCAATGCGGCGGTCTTCAGGGCGGCAAAGTCTTCCGGTGTGACGTATTGTGCGACGGGATGATGTTTCGGCGTCGGTTGCAGATATTGCCCGATGGTCAGGAAATCGACGCCCGCCGCCCGCAGATCATCCATCACCTGATGCACGGACTGGCGATCCTCGCCCAACCCGACCATCAGCCCCGATTTGGTAAAGATCGAGGGGTCGCGCTGCCGGACCCGGTCCAACAGGCGCAGCGAGTGATAATAGCGCGCACCGGGCCGGACTTGTGGATAAAGCCCCGGCACGGTTTCAAGGTTGTGGTTGAAGACATCGGGCCGCGCATCGACCACCGCATCCACCACGGCGGGATCGCATTTCAGGAAATCCGGCGTCAGAATCTCGATGGTGGTGTCGGGGTTGGACTGGCGGATGGCACGGATCGTGTGCACGAAATGCGCCGCGCCGCCATCCTCAAGATCGTCGCGGTCGACAGAGGTGATCACGACATGCCGCAGCCCCAGGCTGGCCACCGCCTTGGCCACCCGTCCGGGTTCGAACGGATCCAGAGCCTCGGGTCGGCCGGTGGCCACATTGCAAAAGGTGCAGCCGCGTGTGCAGGTGTCGCCCATGATCATCATGGTTGCGTGACCCTGTTCCCAGCATTCGCCCAGATTGGGACAACTGGCCTCTTCGCACACGGTGGTCACCTTCGCGTCGCGAACGAGAGTCTTTGTTCGGGAATACCCCGAGCCCGAAGGGGCCCTGACGCGAATCCA
>NZ_JBLWTA010000077.1:0-418 GCF_048270365.1 Celeribacter sp. | reverse complement strand
CGTCTAGGGCTTCCAGTGCCCGACCCCCATATACGACCGAAGGGCCGCCACCCATCTCGATTGCGACCGCGATTGCCTCGATCACCTCGGCGCGCGTTGCGCCGTGTTTCAGCGCGGCCCGCAGGTGGAACACGATACAATCCTCGCACCGAATCGCGATGGAAATCGAGAGCGCCATCAGCTCTTTGACTTTGCCCGACAATGCCCCATCGCCAGACACGGCACTTACCAATTGGCTGTAGGGCTTCATGGGTGCAGGGGCTGCCTTGAACAGGGCGCCCACGCGTTTGTCGATCTCTGCGCCCTCTGCGCGGTAGTTTTTGCTCATCATTTTCCTCCCATCAGGCCCGTTTGACAGGGATGCGTTTCCCAAAAGCGGTGCAGGTGTCTTGGACCTTTGGCGGCACTATGATTGTTG
>NZ_JBLWTA010000076.1:0-5726 GCF_048270365.1 Celeribacter sp. | reverse complement strand
AGGCGGGGACCGGGCGCTTAGGGTTCGCAGATCAGACGATCAACAGGCCATCCATGTCCGTTGCGGGCTTTGCACCGATATGTTCAACGCGTCTGCGCCATTCTGCACCGAGCATGTAAAATCGGAGCGAATCCGTTTCCGGGTCGATCTCATCAATAAGCCGGGCACGCAGGGCGGTCCATTGCGCCGGATCAAGATCGCATTCAAACACTGAAAATTGCACTCGTTGACCCCAATCTTCACACGCTCGGGCCACGCGGCGCAACCGTCTTCGACCCTCCTTGCTGTCTGTACGCACATCATAGGTGACGAGAACCATCATGATTTCAGCTCCAAATCCAAGCCGGGTAAATGTCGATATCGCCACGCAGATGCCGCGCGAGCAACTGCGCCTGAACCTGTGGGACGAGGCCAAGCGCGATGCGATCATCCAGCCAAGCATGGCGCAACTCGGTGCGTTTACGATCCTGATAAGCCTTCAAAACGGTTTCGCGCCCGGCGTCATTCAACAAGACTGCGCCGGTCGGTTCGGACCGAAAATCAGAGGGTGAAAGCTGACGACGGTTGATCAAACTCAGGCACACACGGTCCGCCAAGGGGGCCCGCATCTCCTCCATCAGGTCGAGGGCGAGAGACATCCGACCGGGCCGATCCCGGTGCAGAAACCCCATCTGGGGGTCAAGACCGTGGCTTTCACAGGCGGCACGTGCATCAAGCGAGGTCAGAACGTAGAGGAATGACAAGACGGCGTTGACGGCATCACGAGGCGGACGGCGGTTGCGCCCGGCAAAGGCAAAAGCCGGATCGGGATTGCGGATCATCGTCGGAAAAGCCATCCAATAGGCATGACCTGCCTCACCTTCTTGTCCGCGCAGGGTGTCGAGATCAGGCGCGCTAAGAGCATGGCGGGCGGCATCGGACAGGCGTCGCTGGCTGGCATCGACAAGCGTGGCCCCCGGTGCATCGGGATAATCGCGCAGGTGTCGACGCAACACGGCGCGTTGATTGGCAATTTTGGCGGCCACAATGGCACGGGCAACTGTCAAGGCCGCCGGTTCTTTGGTGGCCTCATGTTGGGCCCGGCGCAACAAGACATTGCCGGTCTGCGGTCCTTCAACCCGGGCCAGCAACTTGCCAGAATAGCTCAGAAAAGAGATCGTGATTCCCGCTTCGGCTGCGAACCCCATCAAGGCAGGCGACACAGCCACCTGACCGAAACACACGATCTGGCCCAGCAGATGCGCGGGCGCGCGGGCGCGGGTGGCACCGTCAATCTCCACGGCGACCGTCTCGCCATCTTTGCGCAGATAGGCCCCTTCGCTGGTGACATAGAGCGTATTGAGAAGCTTTTTCATTCGGGCACACCCGCCTGTTCGATCCGGTCTGCCATCCATGTCAGTCCAAGGTCGCGGCGGGCAACAGGACGGCAGAGATCCTGCATCGAACAACTGTTGCATCGCCGGGCCTCGAACATGGGCGCGGGCAGTGCCCCCGTGGTGATGGCTGCACGGGCGTCTTGCGCAACGCTCAACGTCAAGGCCCGCAACGGGTCGTCAAAAGCGATGATTTTGCGGCGCCGTGCGGTGCCATAAAACAAAGCGCCCTCTGGTACGGCCTGCTCGGTCATCTCCTCTAGGCAGATACCTTGCGCGCACAATTGCACCTCGTCGGCCCGATGCGCCTTTGGGCGACCGCGCTTGTATTCAACCGGATAAGGCACACCTCTGCGCATTTCGACCACATCGGCCACGCCATGTAACCTGTGCCGGACCGATGCAATCTGAACCGCACGCAAAATGCGAATGCCCTCGCGGCTTTCCGGGACGCCTGCGTCAGCGCGCTCATGCAGAACGCGCCCCTCTGCGGTGAACCTGTTTTCGGCCCAGACCCGTTCGATATGGATCAGAGCGCATTGCCGGGGACAGAACAACCAATGTTGCAGGGCCGACAGGGGCAGCGAGTCATCGGGGTCAGAAAGGCTCAACGATGGTGATCCCCTCGGGCAGGTCGGTGTCGTCCAGCATGATTTTGTAATCGGTAAAGGCGCGCGCCACCGGCCAGTTGTGGGTACGATCATCACCGACGGGCAGGGTTTCACCCTTATGCGCACGTTGCACTGTGACCCGATCAAACAGCTTATGCGCCTGCGCATTGCCAAGCGCGCTGTCGTGCCGGAACGCGATCAGACGGCGGGCGGCCATCATGCCGCGCGCGGCAGAGCGGTCATGTTCGAACATATCGCGAAACCCCGCCCAGAGCAGTGCAAGGTCGTCTTCGGAAAACCCGGTGCGCCCGGCGAGATTGGCGTTGATGAACCCATGCGCGCAATACAGACCATAGGGCACAAGATGCTTGCGGCCCATCGTGCGCTCTTTTTCCACATCTTTTTCGTTGGTCACGGACGAACGGGTGATCGACACTTCCAGCGGCATAATCGGTTCGACGGAGCGCGCGAAAGTCAGTTGTACCGGGCCGCGCACCTGACCGGCATTGACCTCGGTCGTCATCACCGCGCCAAAAGTCCGAATATCCCAGAAATTGGCACACATCCAGGCGGTGATATTCTCCGCATCCTCAACCTTCTTCGGCTTTTTCTTGGATTCGGATTTCAGCCCCGCCGCCTCATAGGCCAGCGCATGTTGACGGTTCAACACCGCCCCATCCTGCATGTAAATCGCGTGGCCCGGCGTATCGCCCTTGGCCGCGGCAACATAATTGCGCAGTTTGCGCTTGAGCGACACATCGGTGACCAGCCCCTGTGACGTCTCAGGGTCCATCCGCGGCAGGTTGCCCGCGTCGGGATCGCCATTTGGATTGCCATTCTCCACATCGAAGAACAGGACGAAATCATAACGGTTGGTGACGGCAGTCATGTGTCTGCTCCTTCGGTCTCTTCGGTTTCGATCAGTATATCTTCGGCCGCATCTTCGGCTTTGGCATAAAACGCCGCGAGCTGATGATAAAAACCGACAAAAAAGCGGCCCTGATCTTCAAGAGGCAAGGAGGCGGGCAAATCGCCGCCGCCGGGCATGAGCGCCATGATGGCTTCAATCGCTTTCTCCGCGTTGTATCCCGCCCCCGATTTTTGCCCGCCCGCCTTTTTCAGCGCGTTGCGATTATGCTCGTAGCCCTTCATCAACAACGGAAATATCCGCGCGGGCGTGGCCGAAGCCCCGCCCATATATTTGTCCCGGATCGTGGCGCCTCGGTCGGCATAGCTGCGTTCGGCATAGGTGAAGGCGCCAAACAGGCGGCCCAACACATAGGCGGGATCTTCGGATGTTTCGTCCAGCGCCATGGGCACCTCCTGTTTGGTATTACGCGTCAGAACCGCGCGGATGATTGCGGCACGCCGCCCGTCGGAAAAGCGGTCGGGCGGGGTCCCTTCGACCCGCAACCGGCCAATCACACCTGACAGCAAGCTGCGCGGATAATCGGCCCCGGTCAGCACCGACCGCATCAGTGCGCCGCCCAACAGCGGAGGAATATTCTTGGCCTCGCCCAGCGCCGCGACATCATAAAGCAGTCGCCATGCGGCGGGCGGACGTTCAACACCGTCGTGCCCGATCCAAGGAGAAGGCGTGATTTGCAGCTCGTCCCAAAACGCCGCGATGCGCGCCGCAAAATCTTGAAGCCGCCCCGGATGCCAGAAACGCACGGACAGGCGGGCAGCGTTGGGGGCAAGGCCCAGCACGAAAACTTTTGTCTCGGGATCATAATCCGATGCGTCCTGCCAATGGCCCCGCGCAATCGCGCTCAGTTCCCCGGCCAGCTTGTTGCGCGCCGTGTTCGCGTCCTCCGGGTCAGGAGCCAGCGCCCCACTGAACAGCGTTGTCGCAGCGAGTGTGGCTTTCGGCGTCGCGGCCTCAACCCAGAACACCACCGTGGCATCCCCGACCCGCAGATTTTGCCCCGATCCGCGCGCCAAAAGCGCGTTCAAAGCCGTGCCATAGGCAAAGGCTGCGGCCTCGGACACCGGCGCGTTCTCCCCCTGTTTCTTACCATGGGATTCATAGGCAAGGTCGTTGAATGAGACCAACGAGGCCCCGGAACTCTGCGCGCCCATCACACCCTTGATCGACGGATGCAAACGCGCCACGGGCGCTGGCTCCCCGGTCACAAGGCAGATCGGCCCATCACCCGCAGAGCTGCCCAAAAGGGCTTCAGCCTCAGGCAATTGGTGGATAAAACGGCTCTCGCCCTTGATCCGAAACACCAGATTGGCGTCCAACAGCCCCGCGTCATGAGACTGCGCGGCAAACTCTTCCCAGCTCCACTGCTCAAGGAACCGGCGCAACGCAACTAGAGCCGGGGCATCGGCTCCTGACAACAGCGCAATATGCGCGTCAATGAATGCCGCGTGTTCCTGTGCCGTGCGTTTCCCCTGCCCCGGCACGGGATGACCCAGATCATCTGACAGCGCTTTGCCATCCGCATCCATCGCGACCACAACCCCAAGCACATAGGCCGATTTGTCCCAAAACAGATTGGGCTTGACCCCCGCTGTGCGCTTGACGGCGGCAGGAACCGACATCGGCAATGGCCGCAACTTGCCCTTCTCATCCGGTGCGGCGAGCACATTCATCTCCACCACCGATCCATCCGAAGCCAGAACCACCTCACCCCCGATCGCCTCGCGCGAATAGCCGGGACGCGGCAGATCGGGCATCCGATCGTAGAGCGCAGCAAGTTCGGCCAAAATCGTCATGTGACCAACCCCTTGCGCACCGCATGGGCGACATCAATGATCCCGTTTTCCATCGTGGCATGGAAAAACGCCGAACTGCGATTGCTGTCATAATTGATGTCATAGAGCATCCAGCCCAGATCGCGGGTGCGGGCTTCGGGCGACAGGGTTGTTTCGGGAAACTCCTCCACCGCCTCGAAATTTGCGACGAATTCGCGCACGCCCAGACAGGGACGATGAAAACATTGACCCTTTGTGGCGCGGCGCAGGAACATGTCGCGATGTTTGCCCGGATTGTCACCCGGCCCGGCCCTGGGCGTCATCTCGAAATGCGCTTCAATCCCGTAGGACACATCCCGCAGGGCGAGCATGGCACGTTGCTGACGTTCCGCCGTCACATCCATGCCAAGGCTTGAAAGGTCGCCGGAGCGTTGTGCCGTGCGGGCATTGCGGTCCGACACCTTGGCCCCGACCTCGTTGCGGCGGATGTTTTCAAACCGGATCGGCTTGAGCACATGAATCCGGTCGATCACCCAGACCACCGCGGGTTTCCAATGGATCGCCTCAAGAATACCGCGAGCGGCAGAGGGCGTCATCACATCGTAGGACACCCGCTCCACCTTCATCTCAGGCCGCGTGAAACAGGCGTAATCGCCCCAGACGTGAAGTTTGATACCGTAAGACATGCTGAGATTAAAATACCTGATACAATGAATGGGACGATGATTGAGTAAAGGCGGCGCCGGTGTCAATGGTTAACACTGGCACCGCCAGATGGCGCAATACATCTGCTTCCATGTTTCAATCCACACCATCACTGGGACTAGAACCACCGAGAGATCCGGAGCAAGGCATCAATGAGAATGGGCACCAACCGCAGCCATTCGCGTATTTCTCGTGGATCCCACTTCATAGCCAGCCTCTCATATTAAAGTTCATGGAATGAGGTGTATTATTTTATTCTCATGTCAACATATCCCGCCGGCCTCATCAAACCGCTCCATCCGCATCCCGGCCCGGTCATCGTAAAGGCCGAGAT
>NZ_JBLWTA010000075.1:0-5819 GCF_048270365.1 Celeribacter sp. | reverse complement strand
GGCGCGATTTTCGCGGCAAAAAAGACGCCAATCTAAACACCACCCCATCAACTCCGTCCTCATCAAAGGATTTTGAAATGTCCGATCGTTTGCCGCATGAAAAAGGGTTTCACATCAGTTGGGACCAGATCCATCGCGACAGCCGGGCGCTGGCGTGGCGATTGGATGGCAAGGGGCCGGATGACGGCGCTTGGCGGGCTGTTGTGGCGATCACACGTGGCGGCATGGCCCCGGCGATGATCATCGCGCGCGAATTGGACATTCGTACAGTCGACACGATCTCGGTCAAATCCTACGATCACCAAGACCAATCCGAAGCGGTTGTGTTGAAGGCCCCCGACAAGGATATGATGGGCGATGGCACCGGAATTTTGATCATCGACGATCTGGTGGACAGCGGCAAAACCCTAAAACTGGTGCGCGAACTCTATCCAAACGCGCAATTCGCCACCGTTTACGCCAAACCCGCAGGGCGGCCACAGGTCGACACATTCATCACCGAAGTGTCGCAAGACACATGGATTTTCTTCCCTTGGGATATGGCACTGCAATATGTTCAGCCGTACCGCGGCCGGGACTAAGGTTTAGGCCGAATTCACGCCGCGGTGGATTGAGGTGAAAGCTGGCGCACCACACGCTCCAGCTTTTCGATCTCATGCAAGGCGAACGCCACGCTGTTGTCCAAGTCCATACTGCGCAGGACCCCGTCAATCGCGCCACAGGCGGACCGGATCATATAGCCCGCCAACCGCAGCTCAATCTCATAGGACCGCTCGCGGATGTGATCCGTCATGGCCTCTGCCTGCACCGTTTGACCCTCTTGTGCGCTCAAAAGCGCCGCTTTTAAGTCCGCAATCAGCGCCTGATTTTTCATCTGCTCCATAGGGCAAACCTCACCTTTTCGACATCGACCTCATTCGGCCCTTGGCGTTGCCGCCTTATTCACGTGCTTTTTCACATGGGGCTCTCTGCCTCCATTGAAACAATCAAAAGGGCGATTTGGTTAACGACGGGTGAAAACCCGCCATTCTCTGCATCACGCCTTGGTGAAAGCCTTTTTTTTCAGCACCTTGTCGCATTTGAGGTCACAAAAATAACTGGCCGCGCGCCCCGCCCCTCGCGCTCACCCCCCTGTGAGCGTTTCTGCAATTGTAGTGCGCGTGGAACCTGCCTAGCTTTGACACGCCAAGCCCTCACTCAGGAGATCTCACGATGCCTTTGCCCCTGCCCCTCGTCGCTCCAATGTCCCGCACCTTTCGTTCGCCGATCATTGCAGCCAAAGAGTGGGTCGAGGGCATCACTTTTCCGGCGGACCGTCCGCTGATCAACGTTTCGCAAGCCGCCCCCATCGCTGCGCCACCTTTGGCCTTGCGCCAAGAGATCGCCCGGATCGCGGTCGAGGACGTCGAGGCGCATCTTTATGGGCCCGTGTTGGGTCTACCGGCGCTGCGCTCCGAAATCGCCAACCAATGGTCCGCCGCCTATCACGCCAAAATCGAGGCTTCAGAGGTCGCCATCACCTCCGGCTGCAACCAAGCCTTCACCGCCGTCATGTCGACCCTCGCCGCAGCAGGCGATGAGGTCATTCTGCCAACGCCTTGGTATTTCAACCATAAAATGTGGTGCGATATGTCGGGGGTCCATGCTGTGCCCCTGGCCACCGGCGACGATCTTTTGCCGAATTTGGAGGCGGCGGCCCGGCTGATCACCCCGCGCACCCGCGCCATTGTGTTGATCACCCCCAACAACCCCGGCGGCGTTGAATATCCGGCCGAATTGCTGACCAAATTCTATGCCCTCGCCCGCGAACATCGCATCGCCTTGGTGCTCGATGAGACCTATCGTGATTTTGACAGCCGCTCAGAGGTGCCGCATCACCTGTTCCGCCAACCCGATTGGCACGACACATTGGTGCATCTCTATTCGTTCTCCAAAGCCTTCCGCCTCACCGGCCACCGCGTTGGTGCGCTGATTGCCTCGCCAGACCGCCTGACACAGGTCGAAAAATACCTCGACACCGTCGCGATTTGCCCCAATCAAATCGGCCAACGCGCAGCTCTTTGGGGGATGCAAAACCTCAGCCAGTGGGTCGCGGGTGAACGCGCCGAAATTCTCGACCGACGTGCCGCGATTTATGACGGCTTCCCGGCCGTTGCGGCAAAGGGCTGGAACCTCCTGGGATGTGGCGCCTTTTTCGCCTATGTCGAACACCCGTTTGCGATGCCGTCCTCTGAACTTGCGCCCTGGCTGGTCAAACACGCGTCCATTCTGCTCCTGCCCGGCGTCACCTTCATGCCCGAAGGCGACGCGCGCGCCGAACACCAATTGCGCATCGCCTTTGCCAATATTGACCGCGCCGGTATTCAGACGCTTTTTGAAAGACTGGCCCAAATCGCTCCCTAACGGGCGGTAAATTTCATTGTGATCCGGCTTGCGAAGCCTGCCGTGAGCGCCTAGACACTTTGCCAACCTTTAAGGGAGAAAAACGCATATGGCGCACGGCAAAGGCACCGGTAAGCAATCTGGCACGAAAATGGTGGTTTGGGGGGTTTTAGGCCTTCTGATCATCGGTTTGGGTGGGTTTGGCACGGCGAATTTCGGTGGCAGCGTCACCCGTGTGGCCCGTGTTGGCGATGAAGACATCACCCCCACCGCCTATGCCAATGCGCTGCAAAACCAAATTCGTGCGATTGAAAGCCAGACCGGCCAAGACATCACCGTGCAACAGGCGTTGTCCTTTGGTCTGTCGCAACAGGTTCTGAACCAGCTCTTGGATCAGGCCGCGCTTGACAATGAAACCGCGCGCATCGGCATTTCTGTTGGCGACGACGCGGTGCGTCGCGACCTCTTGGCGATGGATGCGTTCAAAGGGTTTGATGGCAAATTCAACACCGACACCTACAAAGAGATGCTGGCGCGCAACAATCTTGATGGCAAAACCTTTGAGGCGGGCCTCCGCAAAGATTCGGCCCGCGCTATTTTGACCGGCGCTTTGGCCACAGGCATCACCATGCCACCGTCCTACGGCCAAGTCGTGGTCGATTGGCTCGGCGAGCGGCGCACCATTTCGGTCGCGACCCTCACGGTTGCCGACCTTGAAACCGGCACGCCGATCGCCTCTGATGCGGACATCCAAGCGTGGTATGACGCCCACCCGGACGCCTATACCGCGCCCGAGGCCCGCAAAGTGACCTATGCGTGGTTGACGCCTGCGATGTTGACCGATGAGGTTGAGCTGGATGAAACCGCCCTGCGCAAACTCTATAACGACAACATTGCCTCTTATGTTCAACCCGAACGCCGCCTTGTCGAGCGTCTGGTGTTTGGCTCGCAAGAGGACGCCCAAGCGGCGGCTGATCGCATTGCATCCGGCGAAACCGCATTCGAGGACGAAGTCGCTGCGCGTGGCCTTGATTTGATTGACGTCGATATGGGCGATGTTTCCGCCGATGATCTGTCCTCTGCCGCCGCCACCGCCGTGTTTGCCCTTGAGGGCACGGGCGTTGCCGGTCCGGTGATGTCCGATCTGGGCCCGGCGCTGTACCGGGTCAACGGCACATTGGCCGGGACCGAGGTTTCCTTTGAAGAGGCCCGCGATGATTTGGCCGTGGAAATGGCCGCCGACGCGGCGGCGCGCCTGATTGCCGATCAAATCGAAGCCTTTGACAATGATCTGGCCGAGGGCATGACGCTTGAAGATTTGGCCGAGGCCACGCAGATGGAACTGGGCACGATGGATTGGACACCCGAAAGCGAAGGCGGGATTGCCGCCTATACCGCGTTCAAAGACGCCGTTGCGGCCCTCAGCCTCGACGACTACCCGGCGATCATGGAACTGGGTGATGGTGGCGTGTTTGCCATGCGTCTGGACGCGATTGTGCCCTCTGCTGTGCGTCCGCTCGACGAGGTCCGTGACCAAGTCTCTACAGATTGGGAGCGCGATGCCATCGCAACGCTTTTGACCACCCGCGCCGAAGCGCTTGAAACCGATGTGGCGGCGGGCACGCCAATCACCGAACTGGGTCTGGAAGCCGAAAGCTTTGAGGCGATCACCCGTCAGGGCAACATCGCCTCGATGCCTGCGGGCTTTATCGACGCCGTGTTTGCCCCCGGTCTGACGCTTGGCGGCACCACCTTGATCCCCGGCCAAGGCCGCGTGGTCATTGCCAAAATCGACAAGGTCGATGCCCCCGCCAAGACCGACGAAAACAGTGCCATTGCCGATGGCTACATCACCTCCGCCGCTCAAGGCGCGGCCCAAGACGTGATTGCCGCCTTCTCCAATGCGCTGCGCCTGCGCGAAGGCGTGACCGTCAATGAACCCGCCCTGACCGCAGTGCACAGCCAAATCCAATAAGCGCCGTTTGATCCTAAGACGGCGGGCAGACAGACGAGAAAGACGACAGACATGGCCACGCTTATCCCCGCCTTCTCCGCCTTCGAGGCCGCTTTTGACGCTGGGCTCAATCAGGTGGTGTACGCCAAAGTGGCCGCAGATCTCGACACGCCCGTGTCAATCATGCTCAAACTCGCGGGCGCGCGCACCGACAGTTTCATCCTTGAATCTGTCACCGGCGGCGAAGTGCGTGGGCGCTATTCCATCATCGGCCTGAAACCCGATCTGATCTGGAAATGCGATGGCACGACTGCCGCGCTCAACCGCAATGCGCGCTTTGACCCGGACAGCTACACCACGTCGGATCTCGATCCTTTGGCCTCGCTGCGGGCGCTGATCGCGGAGAGCAAAATCGACATGCCTGCCGAACTTCCGGCCTCGGCTTCGGGTCTTTTCGGTTATCTCGGCTATGACATGATCCGTCTGGTCGAACATCTGCCCAATGTGAACCCCGATCCGATCGGCCTGCCTGATGCGGTGTTGATGCGCCCTTCGGTTGTGGCCGTGTTGGACGGGGTCAAAGGCGAGGTCACCGTGGTATCGCCGGCGTGGGTCGGCTCAGGCCAATCCGCCAAAGCCGCCTATGCGCAGGCCGCCGAACGGGTGATGGACGCGCTGCGCGATCTCGAACGCGCGCCCTCTGAGACCAGCCACGATCTAGGCGAAAGCTTCGTCTCCCCCGCGCCACAGTCGAATTTTACCCACGAGGGCTACAAACAAGCCGTTGAAAAGGCGAAAGAGTACATCACCGCGGGCGATATTTTCCAAGTGGTGCCTGCACAGCGCTGGACCCAAGAGTTTCCGCTGCCGCCCTTCTCGCTTTACCGGTCGTTGCGCCGCACCAACCCCTCGCCGTTTATGTTTTTCTTCAACTTCGGCGGCTTTCAAATCATCGGCGCGTCGCCCGAGATTTTGGTCCGCGTCTTTGAGGGCGAAGTGACCATCCGTCCGATCGCAGGCACCCGTAAACGCGGCGCAACCCCGGAAGAAGACAAGGCGCTGGAACTGGATCTGCTCTCCGATCAAAAGGAGCTGGCCGAACATTTGATGCTGTTGGATTTGGGTCGCAATGACACTGGCAAAGTGTCGAAAATCGGCACGGTGCGCCCGACCGAAGAATTCATCATCGAACGCTATTCCCACGTCATGCACATCGTCTCCAACGTCGTCGGCGAGCTGCGCGAGGACGAAGACGCGCTCTCCGCCCTCTTGGCGGGCCTGCCCGCAGGCACCGTGTCCGGCGCACCGAAAGTGCGTGCCATGGAGATCATCGACGAGTTGGAACCGGAAAAACGCGGCGTCTATGGCGGCGGCGTCGGCTATTTCTCCGCAGGCGGCGACATGGACATGTGCATCGCGCTGCGCACTGCCGTCTTGAAGGACGAAAAGCTCTATATCCAGGCCGGTGGTGGCGTGGTCTATG
>NZ_JBLWTA010000074.1:0-5871 GCF_048270365.1 Celeribacter sp. | reverse complement strand
CCCGAGGTCTAGCCTGCGGAGAAACTTGTCGTCTTCCCGTCTCAGGCAGGATTTATGTCAGTCAACTCACCAACACCCACCGTCTAGGACGAAACGCAAAACAGCGCACGACGAATCGCACGCTGGGATGCAGGATGGTGTTTAGGGGAGATTAATGGGGAGTGCAAGGGTTAAGCCCCTCACCCGTCGCTGAGCCGCCGTACACGGATCCGATTTCGAATATCATAGACAAATACCGCCCCGCAAAGAAAGGCGGCAAGACTGCCAAGCACAAAAAACAATCCGCCACCAAGCCGACTGCCGCCATAAAGCGTCAGCGGCGTCTCAATGCGACCACTCGCATCGTCAATGTAGCCCTCCACAACCTGCTGCGGGCGATAGGGCCACCTCAGTCGCGCGTAGCTATTGTAGTAGACGACACGCTCCCCTTCCGCATTCAAAGCCGCCAGCTTGAGAAAAGACGCCCTACGCGCCTGCATCGTGTTCTTATCCAAGATCGCAACAATCTCCACCGGCACCTCGCGCGCATGCTGAAGATACAGTGACGGGTGCATCAAGATGCGCACGCCGATCAGCGCAAAGATCAACCCCAGACAGGTAAACCCCAGCAGCGCCCCCGTCAGAAAGCGCGAGGGCTCATATGTTTTTTGCCTGCGCCTTTTCGCCCTCTTCGCCATAATCCCTCGCCGTCCAAAACATCGAACCAATCAAAAAGGCGCCCCTTTCGGAGCGCCTCTCAAATCTCAAGCTAAGTCTAAAGGCAATCATGCATTTCTTTGAAATGCACTCTTTTGCCCGACGCGCATCGCAGTCGCGATACGCTGACTTAGTTGCCAGTCGCGGAGTCCACGGAGATGGACACGCCCGGACCCATGGTCGAAGACACGGAGACCTTCTTCATGTAGGTGCCTTTGGCGCCAGTCGGGCGGGCTTTTTGAACCGCATCCACGAACGCGCGGATGTTTTCGGAAAGTTTGGCCGCGTCGAAGGACACCTTGCCAACGCCGCAGTGCACAACACCGGCTTTTTCCGCCTTGAACTGCACTTCGCCGCCTTTGGCAGCTTCAACAGCCGCTTTGACGTCCATGGTCACGGTGCCAACTTTGGGGTTCGGCATCAGGTTGCGCGGGCCGAGGATCTTACCCAGACGGCCAACGATCGGCATCATGTCCGGGGTCGCAATGCAGCGATCGAACTCGATGGTGCCGCCCTGAATGGTTTCCATCAGGTCTTCTGCGCCCACGATGTCTGCGCCAGCAGCGGTTGCTTCGTCGGCTTTCGGGCCACGAGCGAACACAGCAACGCGGACGGTTTTACCCGTGCCATTCGGCAGAGACACAACGCCGCGGACCATTTGGTCAGCGTGGCGCGGGTCGACACCGAGGTTCAGCGCGATTTCAACGGTCTCGTCGAATTTTGCGGTCGCGTTGGCTTTGATCAGCTCAACAGCTTCCTCGACGGAGATGTTCTCTTTGCCAGCGAAAGCTTCACGGGCAGCAGCGGTACGTTTGCCAAGTTTCGCCATCACTTCACCTCGATGCCCATGGATTTCGCGGAGCCGACGATGATCTGCATTGCGCCTTCGACGTCGTTGGCGTTCAGATCTTTCATCTTGGCTTCTGCAATTTCGCGCACTTGCGCGATGGTGACGGAAGCGACGGTCTCACGACCCGGCAGAGCAGCGCCTTTGGGGCGGTTGCGCTTGCCGACCGGCTTAAGGCCAGCAGCCTTCTTGAGGTAATAAGAAGCCGGCGGCGTCTTGATGTCCATCGAGAAGGATTTGTCGGAATAGTAGGTGATCACGGTCGGGCACGGTGCGCCGGGCTCCATATCCTGCGTCTTGGCGTTGAACGCCTTACAGAATTCCATGATGTTGATGCCGCGCTGACCCAGCGCCGGACCCACGGGCGGGGACGGGTTCGCTGCACCGGCGGGGACTTGCAGTTTCATCGTACCTGCGAGTTTCTTAGCCATTGGCTTTTCCTTTTCAACTGTCACGAAACGCGTTTCGTGACGACTACGTTGTGTGGTCTGATTTGATCCGCGCGCGGACCGCCTCTCCCACAAGTGATGCCTGAAAGATCAGGCGCTCGCTCAGGCCGTCTTGTTGACCTGAGTGAATTCCAACTCGACCGGGGTGGCCCGGCCAAAGATCGACACGGAAACCTTCAGACGCTGGTTGGCGTCATCCACTTCCTCGACCATGCCATCGAAGCCCTCGAAAGCGCCCTCGGCCACGGAGACCTGTTCGCCCACCTCGAAGGTGATGGTGTTACGCGGCGCGTCGGCTTCGGCGCCTTCCTGGACACGGCCCAGAATTGCCTCGACTTCGCTGTCACGCATCGGCATCGGCTTGCCGAAAGACCCCAGGAACCCGGTCACGCGGTTGATCGAGTTGATCAGGTGATAGCCCTGGTCGGTCATCTCCATGCGCACAAGCACGTAGCCCGGCATGAAGCGACGCTCGGTCGTCACCTTTTTGCCCCGGCGCACCTCGATGACCTCTTCGGTCGGCACCAGAACTTCTTCGATCTGATCCTGCAGGCCCTTTTCTTCCACGGCCGTCTTGATCGCTTCGGCGATTTTTTTCTCGAAGTTCGAGAGAACGCTCACCGAATACCAACGCTTCGCCATGGTGCCTTTGCCTTTTCATCTCACCGGCCCTTCGGACCGGATGTCGTTAAATTCCAAACGCTTACGCGCAACTCCCTGAAACAATAAAGCGGCGCGCAACTCGAATCGCTGCACGCCCGTCTCTTGGAGTGCGCTCGCTCTATACGCTCAGGGCCGTAAGTTCAACCCTTTAGGGCCTCTGCGACCTCTTCCAGACCCGTCGGCAACCCGTCCTGCGACACAAGGTTCTTTTCTTCGAGGTAGTCCGCGATCCCCGCGTCGCCCTTGCGCGCGCTCCAGTCTTTCAGGGTCGAGCGCTCGCCCTCGTACTCAAAGAACGGCACCCCATAGCCACAGGAGCTTTGCGCTTGCTCAATCGTCTGCACGACGATCTGACGCGCGCCGGGCAATTCCCTTCCGTCGAAATGAGTGTCGAGCAGGGTTTGGTATTCTTCCGTGCCCTTGAACACCGATCGCCCCGTGCCGAAAAACCGCACGATCATCGGCTGCTCCTCAAAGGAGCAGAACATCACCGTCATGCGCCCGTCCGCCTTCAAATGTGCGGCGGTTTCGGCGCCAGAGCCAGTCATATCGAGATAGATCAGCTCATTCGGCCCGGTGATCCGCAGGGTCTCCGCGGTGGGCCGCGGCGAAACATTCACCCGCGCGCCAGCCGCCGCCGTGGCGACAAAGAAAATCCTCTGACGTTCGACCATGCGACGCAGAGGATTGGGGATGCTGTCGAAAAATTTTGCCATAACGGACCTCCTCGAGGCCCTTATAGCAGGCGCCGGATCACCCGAACAGGTTGAGGAAGGCCTGAAGCCCGTTGCGGATCAGGAGATCGACGAGGAAAAAGAACGTCGCGGTCAGAGAGGCCATGATGAAAACCATCACAGTGGTCAACATCACTTCGCGACGTGTCGGCCAAACGATCTTCGACGCCTCAGCGCGCACCTGCTGAATGAACTGAAGCGGATTGGTTTTCGTGGCCATCTTGTTGTCCTGATGCTTTGAGTACCCGGCGCAGATACGCGAGCTGCGCGGTAATTTCAAGCCCGACAGCACATCTCACGCTCAGATCGTATCGAGATTGGAGGAAATGGCAGGGGCAGCAGGGTTCGAACCCGCGACCTACGGTTTTGGAGACCGTCGCTCTACCAGCTGAGCTATACCCCTAAGGCCGAGGGTGGAGATAGACAAGCTATGCGGCCTTTGCAAGCCCGTTTTCAACTGCGCGCTCAGAATTCCTCAGACGGCCTCAAGTTCAAGCCAGAAGCTTGGACACCATCAGGTCGACATCCGCTGCGATGGCCTCTGGCCCCGTGCCCAAGCGGTTGATGCCATCGGCGCTGGCGATCACCAGATGCGCCAGACGTTCTGCGTCATCGGGGCTTTGCTCTGCAATGACCTGCGCGATCCGGGTGCGCAGCCGGGCCTCAAACGCGGTAAAAGAATCGCTCACCAGCCGTTTTGGCGCCGTGATCAATTCCTCCGCATGGGGGGATGTTCCGAGCATCTCATTGAGCACAGCGTATTTCCCCCGCAGTCCCGCAGAAACGCGGTCGACAACACTGCCGTCTTTGTCCAACTCGGCGGCCACCACCTCTTCGAGCTGGGCGATCACACAGAGCACCACAGCTGCGAAAAGCTCGTCCTTATTCTTGAAACGCGCGTAGAGCGTCGGCTTTGCGACGGCGGCGGCTTTGGCCACCGCTTCCATGGAGGTGCCACGCAGCCCCTTTTCCATGAACAACCCTATAGAGGCGTCGAGGATTTTCACCGTGGTTGCGTCTTGTGTCATCTCTTCTGGCATCGCGCACCTTAGTTTGGTCAAACCTCATGGCTTGACTTTACGATATGAACGATTAACGTTCAATCCGTTCACTTCATATTTCTCAGCGAGACAGCTCATGACAGACACCGTCCTTCTCACAGGCATCACCGGATTTCTTGGTGGCCACCTGGCGCTCGATCTATTGAATTCCGGCTACCATGTTCGCGGAAGTCTGCGCAATCCCGCCCGCGCCGAGACCACGCGCGCAGCCCTTGCCCGTGCAGGCGCCGACACCGCCCGCCTCTCCTTTGTGCAGCTCGATCTCATGTCCGATGACGGCTGGGAGGCGGCGGCCAAAGATGCCCGTTTTATGATCCACGCGGCCTCGCCTTTCGTCACCACCATGCCGAAAGACCCACAGGACCTGATCCGCCCCGCCGTCAAAGGCACAGAGCGCGCCCTGCACGCTGCGTTGAGCGCCGGGATGGAGCGCGTGGTTCTGACCTCTTCGATCATCACGATGAATTACGGGCTTGGGCCTGAACGACCAAATTACGTTGAGGAGGACCAATGGACCGACCCTGAAAGCGGCCGCCTCAGCGCCTATGGCCAATCGAAAACCTATGCCGAACGCCGCGCCTGGGAGATCGCCAAGGCCGAGGAACTGTCACTCGCCACGGTACAGCCGGGCTTTATCACCGGGCCGCTGATCGACAATGATCCGGGCGTGTCGGGCGCGGTTTTGTTGCGCATGCTCAAGGGCGGGTTTCCGATGGCGCCCAACCTGCACCTCAACATCTCCGACGTGCGCGACCTCGCCCGCATCCACGTCGCAGCGATGACCGCCCCCAGCTCTGAAGGGCAACGCCATCCGGCAGGCTTCGATCCCATGTCTGTGCGCGAAATCGCCGAAACCGTGGCGCAAGCCTACCCGGAGCTACGGTCGAAACTGCCGCTGCGCAGCGCGCCGGATTGGCTCGTGCGGATCATGGGGCTGTTCGACGGCGACATTCGCGCCAACCTCAACGAGTTGGGCTATCGACCCCGGTTCGACACGGTGCGGGCAGAGGGTTTGATGGGACGCAGACATATCGCAGGCGCGCAGTCGATTCTGGATATGACGGCATCGATTTTGGAGCGTGGGTTGGTTGCGGGCTGGGCTGTGAAGGCGGCGGCGTGAGAGCGGCTCTCCGGCCTCGGGCTCTCATTGCCTTTGCAAAAGAAAAGGCCCCGCCGCAGCGGAGCCTTCTAGCACTTTAACTTCACCGGAGTGGGTTCTCGTGATCTTTTGCAAGCAAAAGACACTGCCACCCACCGGTCAGAGTTTCTTACAGAAACTCGACCCGATTAAGCGAGGATTTTGGACACAACGCCCGAACCAACAGTCCGGCCGCCTTCGCGGATCGCGAAGCGGAGGCCTTCTTCCATCGCGATCGGTGCGATCAGCTCAACCGTGAACTTCAGGTTGTCGCCAGGCATCA
>NZ_JBLWTA010000073.1:0-6020 GCF_048270365.1 Celeribacter sp. | reverse complement strand
GACAGAGTGGCCTTTGGTGTCGGCCCCGATGGCGGAGGCCCTAACAGGCGCAAGTCGCGCGGCTGTTCAAAGGAACCTCGCATGGATGGAAGAGCGAGGCCTGATCCGAGAAGTGACGCAACAAGGACGATTCAGAATGTGGCGGATCAAGGACTAAACCGTTGTGATCAGATCCAGCGACAGGGACCTGCTCGGTTCATTGAGGGCGGAGCGTTTGCCGCCAATACTTACGTTCATCGATGCCGCCAAAGGGTCGTGGTTTGAACATCGACCTAAGTGTTTTGGTCAGAATCGCTCTGTGTGATCCGACAACGAGCTATGGCAGGCTTTCGAAAAGATCCGGTGTCTCCTCGTCGCGCCGCCTGCTCAGACCCTCGCCAAGATGCAGGCAAGGGTGCTTAATTCGTGTCAGGCCTTTGCCGCCCTCAAAATGGACCCACCCTCCTCTGGGCATGCCCACGCTTACGATCAGCGCCCCACATGTTGGACAACTCCGCCTGAACGATGCGCCCCTCTTGCTTTCACGATCACCCCGAACTGCCCAACCGCCGCGGACGGATACCGTGCGCCCTGACGACAGACGGCGGGTGTGTGCCTTCCGGTAATACCAGCGGTCCGTCATCCCATACCCCTTCTTGCCTCGACCCGGCTGCCGCTTGGGGTCGAGCGCACGTAAAAGCCTTGTGGAATAGCCTCCTGCACCAGCCCGACGTGCGAGATCAGGCCGACGGCCCGGCTGCCCTCTGTCAACGCAGCAAGAACTTGGATCACTTGATCCAGCGTGCCCGCCCCATTCTCGGTGTCGAGGCTTCCGAAGCCTTCATCGATAAAAATTGTGTCCATCCGGATCTTGCCCGAAAGGCTCTCGACCACATCAGCTAGCCCAAGCGCGAGGGCCAATGCCGCGATAAAGGTTTCCCCGCCTGACAGCGTTGCTGTCGGGCGCGCCTTGCCGGTGTTGATGTCGAAGACCTCGATTTCGAGCCCACGCTTGCCGCGACCGCCGGATGCCTCGAGCCCACGCGTTAGCCGGTAGCGACCACGTGTCATAGGGTCGAGCCTCATATTCGCCGCCTCGAGAACCTGGTCGAACATTGCTCCGATCGCGAAGGTCTCGAGTGTCATCTTGAAATCGTTCTTGCCGTTAGCCAGATCAGCCAGCCCCCGGAGCGGACCGGTCTCAGTTTCAAGCCGCTCGGTCTCGGTCAGAGCCGCAGCAAGCGATTCCTTGAATTTGGTCAGTGACGATACATCCGTTCTCGCTGTGGCAAGTGCAGCGTTGGCCGCGTTCAAGGTCTGGGTGGCGTCTGCCAGCGCCAGCTGAAGCGGGGCAAGATCCGGGCGTTCACGATCTGCGCAAGCGGCTATGGCGTTCTGCAATGTCGTGCGAGCAGCGATCAATCCATCGCGGTGATCGGTCACCTTCTTGCGGTCGGCGTCTAGAGTCGGGAAATGGCTCTTGCAAGCATCATATCCCGCTTTGTCCAGCCCAACCTCGGTAAGCCGAGCGTCAAAATCACCTTGGGCCTTTTTCACGCGCTGTTGCTGCGCATCGCGCGCCCGCTTTGCTGCTTCAAGCTGCTCGTGCGCACGGGTGAGCGTTTCACTGGCGGCTCGGTCCTGTTGCGTCGCCACTTCCAGCGCTTCAGAGAGTTGCCTTTGCTCTCTCTGCAAAGCCTCCCGTCGAGCGACAACCGCCTCGGGCGTGCGCAGACCTTCCGGCAGAGCTTCGATCACTGTGTCCAGCTTGGCGCGCGCGCCGGCAAGAGCGGTCTCGGCCTTTCCTGCAGCGGTGCGCGCCGTAGCCTCGACAGCTTCCGCCTCAGTCAGTTTCAGCTTGAGTTGAGCCAACTGCTCCGCCATCGCGTCTAAATCGACCGCTTCTCCAAGCCCGGCGACGTCGCCTTCAAGCCGTGCGATTTCAGCTTCGAGTTCCACCAATGTGCGCTCAGGACTTTCCTGTTCCTCAAGCGCCCGCTTCTTTTCGTCGAGCCGGATTCGAAAATTGCCGAGTTCGCTTTCGGCCCGAACTCTGGCTTCGGACGCAGTTCTTGCCAGAACCTGCGCGCTCCGAAATGCTTCGGTCAAACCAGATTGTTCGGGCGTACCATGGGCGGGCGTAGGATGATCACGAGAACCACAGACAGGGCAGGGCGCTCCTTCGGTCAACTTTTCGGCCAGAATGATCGCTTGCGTGCGCGAAAGCCGTGCCTCGGCTTCTAGCAAGCCCGCGTCAGCGGCTCGTGCAGCGTCAGTTCTTGTCGCCAGTTCGTTCGATGCCTCATCGACATTTCGTTGAGCATCCGCGACAGCTTCTTGCGCCTTAGCATACGCCGCTGCCTTGACCCTTTCTCGGTTGACCTCGGCCAGCTCACCGGTCCGCTGGCCTCGCTCCGTTTCGGTCTTTCGCGCTTGATCAAGCGCCAGATCGGTCGCATCGCGCTGAGACTTGAACTTCTCTCGGGCATCTATGGCCTCGGTCAGAGCCTTCTTCGCTGAAGCTTCGTCCTTCGCAGCGTCGTCAAACGCGCTTCTAAGAGCCGCTGCTTGACCGACCTGGTTCTCGATTGCCTCCAACCTTGTCAGGTCAGCCTGAACTTGCTGCCGCCGGTCCTCGCCCGACTGTGCCTCAACAAGTTTTTTTCCCGCCACCTCCTTCGCGCCAGTGGCGATGTCTAGTTCCGCCTCGACCTTTGTGACTGCCTCCACCGCATTCCGGCTTTCCTGCTCCGCATCGCGCAAAGCCGTCTCAAGATCACGGGCCTGCATGGCATTCCGGACAGCCTCAATGCGCTTGGCCAGTTCTTCGACCTCGCCCGTTTTCTTTTCTAGATCATCGATTGCCTGCTGTGCCGTGTCGACAGCAGAAAATGCTTTCTCGATTTGCTCGCCTTCGGTCAGAGCTTTGCGCGCGGCTTCGGTAGCCATCGCCGCGCCGTTCTGAATTCCCTGCTTTTCTTCGACTTTTGTTTCGGCTGCGGCAATCCCGAGTTCTAGCGCCTCCGCGCTCTCAAAACCACGTTCCTCGAGTCGAGCCACGTAGAGAGCGCGCTGGTCGCGCAACGCTCGCTCTGCCTCTGAGGCTTCTTCTTTCAGCCGTGCGGCGAGATCGCGATAGATCTTCACGTCGAAGAGATCCCGCAATATTTCGACCCGCGCATCCGTTTTTGCGACCAAGAACGTTTCGAACTTGCCTTGCGGTAAGAGCACGATCTGTCGAAACTGATCTGCCCCGTAGCCAAGCAGCGCCTCGATTTGCTGCCCAACTAGCGAGACCTTCTTTTCCGCAATTACACGGCCAGACTGACCCGGACCAAGAGTTTCCACCGGAATCCCGGTGACGTCGAATAACGAGGCTTCCGCCGCGTCCTCAGTGGTCCCTTCACCGCGTGCCTTCGGACGTTCCTGCGCCGGACGACGACGGATCAGGTAGGTCTTGGCGCCCAGCTCAAAGACAAATTCGACTTCGGTAGATAGATCCGACGCGGCGTGATCCGAGCGTAGTGAACGTGGTTCCTGATCAGTCTTGGTCGGCGCCCCGAATAGCGCGAAGGACATCGCCGAAAACAGCGTCGACTTTCCCGCGCCGGTCTGACCATAGATTCCAAACAGACCCGTCTCCAGCGCGGACCGGAAATCGACTACCTCGGTTGTCGCAAATGGCCCGAAGGCTTGAAGCGATAGGCGAATGGGTCTCATGTCTGCTCCTCCCCGGAGGCTACTGCGTGGAGCTTTTCCGCGACGATCGCGACTTCGGTGGCGTTTGGTTCCCGGCCGCGCACAACCTTCACGAAGTCGCCAATCATCTCGATCGGCGTGACCGCGGCCCGCCCGCTGCCGAGCGCCTTGGTCTCTGCCGCGCGCTCCTGCCGGGCATAGGCCAGATGGCAAGCATTGGGATAGGTCGCGCGTAACCGCTTCATTGGATCGATCAGAGGGCTTTCATCCGTCAGGATAGCCTGGATGAAGTCATCAGACGGCGTTCCTTCCAGAAGATCCGAGAATGCCCCGGTAAGCGAGCGAACCTGCCGGATCGGTCGGAACGGTACGATGCGGATCTCGACCCCTTCAGCTTTCAGATCGACGACAGTCATGGATTTTTCGTTTCCCACCTCGTCGAAACCGAAAGCGAGCGGTGCGCCGGAGTAACGAATATGGCTCGCGCCCACTTCCTGCGGCTTGTGCAAATGCCCCAGTGCAACATAGTCCGCCCCATCGAAGACATCGGAGGGAACAGTTTCGATGCCTCCGACTCGCGTCAGGGCGCGCTCGGTCTCGCCGACCGCACCCCCCGCGACGAAAGCATGGGCCACGACGACCCAACGCGCCCCATCAGGCACCTGCCCCCTCGCCGCAGCGATCTGGGCGGCAACTACCTCCGCCGGCGCATTAATGCTTTCATCCCCGAACACCTCGCGTGCGGCGTATTCATAGGAAAAAGGCAGTGCGGAAAAGGCGACCTCGCCATGCGCGTCACGCAGCACCAGCGGCGCTTCCACCGCATCAGCAATCCCGCGCACCAGCACACGAGACGCGGTGGAAAAGACAGACATTGCCTCGATCCGGTCGCCAGAATCGTGGTTTCCAGAGATCATAACCACAGCGGCTTCGGTCTCCTCTGCCACGCGTTTGAGGAAGCGATTGAACTGCCGGATCGACGAATTGGGCGGCGAGGCACGGTCAAAAACGTCCCCGGCGATGACAAGAACATCGGCCCGTTCGGCCACAAGCGTTTCAAGGATCTGACCCAGGATAACCTCATGATCCTCCTCGAGGCTCAACCCCATGAACTGCCGCCCCAAGTGCAGATCTGCCGTATGAAGTATTCGCATTAGATCAATCCATTTTCTATACGTATAGTAAATGTATGGACTATGCGAGCGGAGTCAAGTATTACTCGGCGTATGAGCCTAAAAGCCCTCAAGCACGCGCAACGTGAGCGTATTTTGTTCCTCGACCAATGTCTGACCTGGAGAGGTCAGGCGAACCGCCGCGACTTGATCGAACGCTTCAATATCTCGATGGCACAGGCTGCCGTTGACTTTCGAACCTATCTTTCTCTGACGAATACGCCGCCAATCTACGATGCCGCAGAAAAGGCCTATTTCTCGACCGGCGACCACTGCGCATTGACTGAGGCTGGCCCGGAACAAGTTTTCGAATTACTTGATGGCAAGGCGACATCGCTTGGCGCGAGCATCCCGCTTCCCACTCGCGTGATGGATTCCACCGTTGTCGCACAGCTCTACCGCGCCAAGATGGGCGAACGCGACATCCAGATTGCTTACACCTCGATGACAAGCGGCCTATCCGACCCGCAGTGGATCAGTCCAGTTCAGTTTCATTTTGACGGAGAGGCAATTTATCTCCGCGCCTGGAGCTATAATCACGAGGCGTACCGCGATTATCTCCCAATACGAATAACGAAACAAACTGAGATGAAAACGCGGGAGCGGCCTGCTCCCCTGCCTTTTGACACGGACTGGAACAGCTTGGTGCGCCTGTGGATACGTCCGCGTTCAGATCTATCTGATGCACAAGCGCGAGCCGTCCGGCTGGAGTACGGCTTTGACGACAAGACGCATTTACTGATCGAAACTCGCAAGGCGCTCGTGTTTTATGTCGTTAAAAGATGGCGACTCAACCAGGAGACTGCGCGGCTCGAGTTGGAAATGACGGAACAGTTGGATACCTGAACCAGCTTTTCAGAACCAACTCCGAAACCTCCCGCAAGCTGTTCACGCAGTCCCTACCACATCTCTAGGCCCGCCCCCCGAATTTACCCATCCAGGGGTCCTTCAAGCGCAGAGAGCGCTCCTTGATACAATCGCGCACCGCCGCCAGCGGATCATCTGGATATTTCCCCTGCCAACACCGCTCTTCCGTGCACCGCCAAAGTTGCTGAAAACCTCTGGCACCCAAACTTGCGGATCACATCGAGTACCCGCGCTTCGTAGGCAGCGTGTCCGATCAAGCGACACAAGTCGGACGCGTGGAACTGGCGGTTCGCAGTTGGTGCG
>NZ_JBLWTA010000072.1:0-6071 GCF_048270365.1 Celeribacter sp. | reverse complement strand
TGTCACTGTTTCAGGGCGAGCGGTTGGTGAATTTCGGACAAATGGCGGCAGCATCCTTTGTCGGAATGATGCCGATCTATCTCATTGCCTTCTTTTTTCAGAAATATCTCGTCGGTGGCCTGACACAGGGCAGCATCAAATAAGCCGATTTCCACGGGAGGACGACCTATGGTCTCTATCAACATCCAAAAGCTCGAAAAACACTATGGCAAAGTGAAAGCTCTGCACGGTCTCGATCTCGTCATCGAAGATGGGGAATTCATTGTCCTCGTTGGCCCATCCGGCTGTGGCAAATCAACCTTACTGCGCTGTGTGGCGGGTCTGAACCCGATTTCGTCCGGCGATATTTTGTTTGATGGCAGACCCGTTGGGCACCTGCCGCCACAGGAACGCGACCTGTCGATGGTGTTTCAAAACTATGCGCTCTACCCGCATCTCACGGTCGCTCAAAACCTCGCATTCGGCCTCAAGGTGCGCAAAATGCGCCCCGCTGAGATCGAAGAGCGCGTGACATGGGCGGCAGAGATCCTTGGGATCACGCCCTATCTGGATCGCCGCCCCAGAGCGCTTTCGGGCGGGCAGCGTCAGCGGGTTGCGATGGGGCGCGCCATGGTCAAACATTCCAACGCTTTTCTGTTCGATGAGCCGCTGTCCAACCTTGACGCACAGTTGCGCGTGCAAATGCGCAAAGAAATTCGCGCGCTGCAACAGCGCATTGGCGTGACGTCGATTTATGTGACCCATGATCAGGTCGAGGCGATGACCATGGGGGACCGCATCGTCGTGATGAAAGACGGGCGGATCGAACAGGTCGGCTCGCCTGCGGAGCTTTACGCGCGCCCCAAAAACCGTTTCGTTGCGGGTTTCATCGGATCACCGCAGATGAGTTTTGTGGACGCACATGCCGACGGGCACACTTTAAGACTGTCAGATGGGACGGAACTGACCAGCGCCACATCGGCGCAGGGGCCTGTCACGCTTGGCATACGTCCCGAGCATTTCCTGGACCACAGCTCGGACACCAATGCCCTCACGCTCAAGGTGGAAAACCAACAGGTTGTCGGCACATCAACAAGCTACTTTGCCCGTCTGTCAGGTCATGAGATTGAGGTGATCCGCCAAGGCAGTGATCTGTCACAGCCCGCAACCCTGTCGCTTGGCGTCCGACCTGAGAACATCATGGTCTTTGACCCAACGGGGCAAAGCCTGAGGGGCCGTATCTGAGGGGCTGTACCTCAACCACATAAAAACGCCCCTGCCATTACAGCAGGGGCGTTTTCATTTTTGGGATCTGACCTTTTATTCTGGATAGGTGCGCACGGGTTTCAGGTCAATCGCATGGCCTGTGCCGGATTCGAGGATCACCTTCAGCTGTGGTTCGCTGTCGAGGTAATAAAACTCGATGGTCTCCCCAATACGTCCCCCCATCAGCATCTTGGCCCCAGCCGCATCCATGTCCTTTTTGAACTGATCCGCAGCACCCTGTCCGCGCTTCATCACGGCGACATGGTGCAGGCCTTCGCCATGCTCCTCAAGCCACTCTTTGTAGATCGAGTCGCCTTCAAGCGGTTGGATCAGCTCGTAACACATGTCCCCGACCATCACTTCGGCACAGAGCATCGAATAGGTCGCGGGCTTGCCATGCAGATGCGTGTCATGCAGCACCGGCGCGGTGTGTTCGTAGACGTTCCACGGCCCCCAGCCCAGAAGCTGGTGATACATTTTCATCGTCGCATCCAGATCGCGCACGACGACACCGATCTGAGTGATTTTGGTTTCATCGGACATTCCTATCTCCTCCTTTGGAATGAATATGCGGGTGGGGGATTATCCCCGACCCATTTTGCGGGTGATGGCATCCAGAGCCACGGCGATCACAACGATCGCGCCCGTGACCACCTGTTGCAGGTAGACATCGACACCCCCCAGAACGATCACATTGCCAAGGACCGCAATGATCGCCGCCCCCAAAAGCGCGCCCCAGATCGTGCCAATGCCGCCCGTGGTGGCGATCCCACCGATCACCGGCGCGGCAATCGACGGCAAAAGCCACGACTGGCCCATCGACGCCTGTGCCGACACCAGACGGAAGCACAACAGCATCCCGGCCAGCCCCGCCAAAGACCCCGCCACAGCATAGGCGGTGATGCGCACGCGTTGCTCGTGAATGCCAATGATTTTGGCGGCTTCGCGGCTATTGCCAACCGCATACAGACGCCGACCATAGACTGTTTTTGTGGTCAGAAACAAAATGACGGCAAACGCGCCGATCATAATGTAAACGGGCACAGGAATGCCCATCAACGACCCGCCGCCCAGCACGGTCACCTCTTTTGGCAATCCGACAATGGTGCGGCCCTTGGTGATCCAGAGGTTCAGCCCGGAATAGACGCTGAGCATACCGATGGTCACCACGAGTGAGTTGAGGTTGAACATGGTGATGATCGTGCCATTCACCGCCCCCGCAATGGCCCCGACAGCCAGTCCCGCCGCGATGGCCAGAGAGGGATCAAGCTGTGCGTCCACCAGCAACTTTGTGCAGACGATCCCGGAAAGACCGGCAATCGCGCCGATGGACACATCAATATCGCCGAGCAAAAGCAACATCCCCTGCGCAATGGCCACAATCCCGATAAAGGCGAGATCGCGGGAAATGATCGTCATGTTGTAGCTGGATAAAAACTCCGGCGCGACAATGGCCGCGACCACACAGATCACCACGAATGCGATCAGAACGCCCACGATCTGTCCGCCCCCTTGGAGATTCAGACCGCGCCTCTGTTTCATGTTTACGAGCCCGTCAGACATGAGCTTTCTCCTTGGTTGTGGCAGGCGCATGAATGGCGTCGCCCGTATTGATAATCGAGGACAACAAGCGCTCCTCGCTCAAATCCTCGGCTGCAATTTCCGCGTTGATCCGGCCGTCATAGAGGCTCAGCACACGGTTGCTGCATTTCAGAAGTTCTTCGATTTCCGATGAGATCAGGACCACGGCGATCTGTTGGTCCTCGGCCACACGTTGCATAAGACGGTAAATTTCGTCCTTGGCATTGACGTCGATGCCGCGTGTTGGTTCGTCGAAAATCATCACCCTTGGGTTCGCCATCAACCCGCGACCGATCAGCACCTTTTGTTGGTTGCCTCCGCTCAGGTTCATGATTTTTGTCTCAGATGAGGCGGTCTTGACCCGGTAATCCTCAATGATCTGCGACGTGGCCGCAGCCTCGCGCGCGTTGGACACGACACCGAGCCGAGCAACATCGCGCAACAGCCCCGCGCCCACATTCTGGCGCACCGACATATGTGGGAAAATTCCATGGGCTTTGCGTTCTTCAGACAGGTACATCACACCTTTGGCAATCGCCCGTCCGGGCGTCCCAAAGACCCAAGGTTCGTCATCGAACCAGGCCTGCCCCGCCGAGGGCTTGCGCATTCCAAATAGGGTTTGCAACACCTCTGAGCGCCCAGCCCCGACGAGCCCGGCAAATCCGAGGATTTCGCCAGCATGCAGATCAAAGGAAATATCCGTGAACTCGGGACCACAAAGTCCCTCGACCCGAAACAGCCGCGTCCCACGCGCGGTGCGCGGACGATACAGCGTGCTCAGATCCATGTCCTTGCCGGTCATTTTGCTGACAATCCAAGCCTCAGAGACGTCTTCGCCATCGGAATTCCCGACCACACATCCATTGCGCAACACCGACACGACGGAATGCAGGCGCATCACCTCATCCAGTCGATGGGTGATAAAAACAATGGCTGTGCCGCGCGCCTGCAAATCCTCAACGATTGCGAAGAGCCGTTCGATTTCCGTCGCGGTCAGAGACGCGGTGGGTTCATCAAGGATCAAAATATCAGACCGTCGGCTGGCCAACGCGCGCGCAATTTGCAAAAGCTGTTTTTCCGCAACCGAGATGTCGCGCACCATATCCCCCGGCGCGCAGGTCATTTTCAGATCGTCGAGAAAAGGCTGAGCCGCCGCATCAAGGGCTTTGCGCCGGTAAATCGTACCGTTTTTCAGCGGCAAGAACATGTTCTCCGCAACGGTCATATGCTCAAACAGGTTCAGCTCCTGCGGCACATATCCAATGGCGGGCGGGGTCTCGCCCTCAAAATGCAGATCGCCCTCATCAGGTCGGTAAATCCCGGTCAAAACTTTGACCAGCGTGCTTTTCCCCGCCCCGTTTTCGCCAACGATGCAATGGACCTCTCCGCGCTCGAACCGAAGGTCCACCGCGTCCAAAGCAACAACTCCGGGAAAGCGCTTGGTGATCCCGCGGGCTTCTAAAAGACTCATGTCGGTCCTCCTTGTGACTGATGGCCGGGGCACCCAATCGCATGCCCCGGTTTGCGTTCGTGTCTCAGGGAAGCGCTCTAAAAGCCGTCGATGTTTCCGTCTGCGACCATGTCCGGGGTCATGTAGCCGATGCCCGTGTCGATCCAGGACGGCGTTTCCACCCCCATGTTCTGAAGCATCAGGGCAATGGTGGACCATTCACCGATCATCCGTGGCCGCGTTGCAATCGACAGATCAAGCACACCATCACGCATCAGTTCCTGAAGCTGTGGCACATCGTCGATCCCGACGAACTGCACGTCACCGACCCGCCCAGCTTCGCGCAGCGCCAAGCCAACGCCCACCGGACCCGCAGCATCCACAACGGCAATGGCATCCAGGTCGCCATTGGCGGACAGCATCCGCGCGGCTTCGGTTTGGGCCTTTTGCACATCATCATAGTCGAAGCCTTCATCAACGATCTCGACATCCGGGTATTGTGCGAACAGGTCCTTGAGCGCGTCATAGCGGTCGGCATGGGCGGAATTGGTCGGCACGCCGTGCAGGATCGCGATCTTACCCTTGTTGTCGATCCGCTTCAGAAGCTCTTCCCCCAAAATCCGGCCCTGATCGTAGAAATCATTGGAGATATAGGTGAATTGCGACCCCTGCGGTGCGGTGGAGACGAAAAGCACCACCGGAATGCCGCGATCCCGTGCCTCATTGAGGATCGGCATGCTGGCGTTAACGTCGATGGCATCAATCGCGATACCGTCGGGTTTTGTCGCAATCGCACGTTCCAAAAGCGTGTTTTGCTCAACCAGATCGGCCTGTGCCGGGGCCTGATAGTCGATGGTGATCTTTGTTCCAAGCTGCGCGCTCAACTGCTCTGCGGAATCCGCGGCCGCATCATGCACAATATCGAACCAAGCCTGTGCCAAAATCGGGATCATGACAAAACGGTATTCGTCCTTGATCTCCGGGCGCGCCTCCTGCGCTGACACACTTGTCGCCCCTAAGGCAACAGCACATGCAGCGGCCAAAAGGCCTCGGGTAAATTTGTTCATAGTTTCCTCCCATTTGTGAACACGCTTGCTTCCGCGTTCTTCCGTTTCAGCCTTTCTCCTCCAGAAAAGCCGCCGACACACCCGTCCAACTTTCATAGTCGACCTTGAGTTCGTTATTTATTTCACAAATGTTATTTATATTACTCCACCTGTCAAGCACCATTCTGCACCGCGATGAGACAGCGGCGCCACCCGCAGAAAGCGGGAACTCATTTGAGGGTAAAGCTGCGCGCAGGTTCCCGAAGGCCCGCGTTTACTCGCCTCCAATATCGCGATAATCCTGAAGTGGAACGGGCTTCACCGGCAAATGGGCATTGAAATACCCCGAAGCCTCGATCGACGCCTTTCGCACCTCGGCAACACGCGCAGCAACCGTTGCCTCGCAATAGCGCCCCTGACAGGGCCCCATGCCGCTGCGGCATTCCAGTTTCACGGCGCTTGCCGATTGAATGAAAGGGTTGTTTTGCAGTGTTTTTTCGATTTTCCCGTTGCGGACGGTCTCGCACCGGCAGATCACAGTCTCCTCCTGTCGAGACAATTCGGCCAACGCAGCGCGGCGCGGCGCGAACATCGCTTGCATCACGCCCGCGAAGCGCGCGGAGCCGGTGAGGCGCCGTCTGGCCTGTGCAAGCGCAACAGGGGGGATGGTCGCACCAAGCGACGCCGCAATCGTCAGCCCCGCCATATGGCCCTCAGCCCAGGCCCGCTCGGCTCCGGCCACGCCTGTC
>NZ_JBLWTA010000071.1:0-6109 GCF_048270365.1 Celeribacter sp. | reverse complement strand
AAAGACCCAGCCCGCGCGATCCCCGATCGTGTCGCCATAGGCGGTGATGCGGGCGACCATGTTGTCGAGGCTCTCATAGACCCCGGCCTCGTCGCCCGAGCCGGTAAGGGCAAGGATCGAGGCGCCGATAGAGTCGGGCACGCGCGTGACGATGTCATAGATGACGCTGAAATTGTCCCAACTCTGCGCGAAAATCCCCACGAGCATGATCTTCATTCCGAAGGCAAAGCCGGTACCGAAGGGCAGGGGGCGGAGTTGCATGACAGCGTTGATCCCGAGCAGCACGACGAGGAGCGCGGCCCCGGCAGAAATCACGTCACCGACAGCACCTGCCGAGGAGACAAAGCCGTCCTGTGCCACGGTATCCACCGCGGCGTCGACCTGGCTCAGGATGTCGCGAATAACTCCCATCTACTTCGCACAGGCCTCCACGATTTGCGCCTCGAGCGCGTCGGCCTGCGCGTAGAGATCGAGCACCTTGAATGGAAGGCGCGGATGGTCCGAGGTCTGGAACCGGGGCAAGGCGTCAAGCGCCTGATCCCAGCTGAACTGATCCAAAAGGCAGGAGCAGCTTTCCGAAGCCAGCGCTTCCTCGGCAATCAGGATGCGCAGGATCGCGCGGTAGCCATTGCGGAGATAGGCGGTCTCGGCCAGATCGGCGGGTGGTTTCGGAACACGGCATTCATCCGTTTGATCCCGCGCGATCGCCATCGAGTTGAAGGGCGTGTCGCCTGACGGATCTGTGCTCGGTGTCTGCGCCAACGCAGCATTGGGCAGGGTACAGAGGACTGTCGCTGCGAGGCCAAGAGACTGAATTGGCCCAAAGCTGAGTGTCATGGTTTGCTTCATGGATCCACCGCCATCGAGCGGAACTTGCGCTCATCCGCTAGGGTTGCGGCATCGACGACGCCCAGTTGGCCGGCACTGACGCCTTGCGCCGCCTCAAGCCGCCAAATCTGGGTCAGGATGATGCCAAGTTCAGCGGTGACGCGGGTGTTGAGATCGACGGCGGCCTTCAGCCCGTCCTGATCGTCGATCAGCCCCACCATGGTCTCGAGCCGCTCGAGGCTCTGACCTGCCTCTTTGTGACTTTCCTGGGCAGCAACCGACAGCATGGCGCTGGCCCCGGCCGAGGTGGCGATGCGGTTGTCGGCCGGCTGGTCGGAGCCCGAGAGCGTGCCCAGGCGCTCCGAAGTGAAGCCGCTGCCAGACAAAACCCGCTCGACCGAGGCCGAGAGTTCTGCGCCCGGATTGAACCCGCTCAGGAAATCGCCGCTGGCCAAGGACTGCGCGGTGTTGAGGGGCGCGACGAGTTTGCCGCGCAGCGCGCGGAACTCCTCGACGGTGGCGAAAAGTTCACCCAGCCCGCTGCCCTCGATCAGCGAGGTCAGTTGCGCCTCGAGATTGGTAAGCTGCGACAGCTGGGTTTCCAACTCTAGCCGCATGGTGGCGAGCTGCTGCATCTGGACGTTCAGGTCCTCGGCCATGTGCTCGAGTTGCGCCACGAGCTGACCAAGCTGTGATCCATCAAAGGTCGGCACGCCCTGAGCCGTGGCGGGCGAAGAAAACCCGAGTGTGGTGACCGCAGCCACGGTCAGGAGAAGCTGTCTCATTCGGGAATTCCCATCTGCATGAAATCGCGCTCGGCCAGCCGGTCGGCGACGAGGTGTTGGGCATAGGCGGCCTCGCGCTGCTGGTTGGCGGCCATCAGCCGGACACGAAGATTGAGGATGCGGCCGATCTCGGCCTTGGCGTAGGTATTGAGTTCCCAGGCCGCCTTGGCATTGGGCTGCGCATCGATCTGCAGGATGATCGCGCGCAGGCGATTGATGACCTGTTCGGTGGTGGCCGAACTGTCGGCCGCGTAATAGACACCCGCCTCGGAGATGCTGGCATATTCGGCCAGTGCAAAGTCCGAGGGCGAGAGCGTGCCGAGCGCATCGGCGCCACCCACGACAGCCAGGTATTCGTTGTAAAACTTGGAGATGTTGCGGACATAGCCTTGGGTCTCGGCAAAGGGCGGCACGCCGCCGTATTCGATCACCCGGCCCGGTCCTGCGTTATAGGCCGCGAGCGCATGGGGGATGTTGCCGAAGCGATTGAGCTGGGTGGTGATGTAACGCGCGCCGCCGCGCAGGTTGTCCTTCACGTTGTAGCGGTCGACTCCGAGGTCGGAGGCGGTGCCAGGCATGAGCTGGGTCAGGCCATAGGCCCCGACCGGACTTTCGGCAGCGACGTTGAAGCGGCTCTCCTGCTTGATCAGGGCCTGGAAGAGGCAGCGCCATTGGGTGGCCGAGAGACCGGCGCGGGCCAAACCGGGGGCACTCGCGAACTCGCCCGCGACTTCGACGATCATCATCTCGACCGTCTCGCGGCCCTCGCCGAAGAGGCGGCTGTTCATCGGGTTTGGATCGGTATTGGGATAGACCGCCGCCACCCCGAAATCCGCATTGCCCTCGAGCGCGCGGATATCAAATCCGGGTCCGGTGATGGCCGCCGTCATCTCTTCGAGCACGCGCAGCTGGTCGGCCTGGACATCAGCGAGCGTGGACTCGGTGCGATCCTTGTCCTGCTGGACGCCCAGATCCTCGGCCAGCGCCGTCACCCGGGCAATGGCGCGACCGATTGCGGAATTGTCCTGCGTCGGCACGCCCTGTGTATGGGCGGGCAGGGCACCGAGGCCGAGGCAGAGCCCGGTGGATATGATCGCGGCACGGTTCATTCCGGACGGGGTAGGGGTTCGAAGGTGCAGTCAGGATTGGCCGTCTCCTGAAGAGAAGCACCCATGGTCGAGAAGGAAAGCGCAGCGCGCGTCACCTGCGGCTCGCCATTGCGACCGAAGCAGGGCGAGGTCTGTTCGGTGTATTTTTCGCAAGCCGAGAGAAGGCCTGCGGCGGCGCAGAGCGCGAGGAGCGGTTTCGAACTCATATCACATGTCTCCAGAAGTCGGGATTGGTGCGCCAATCGGCGGGCACGCGGGCCTCGCCGGTGGCGCCGCCGCCAAGGATGGGCAGGAGGGTGCCGAGGGCCGAGAGATCGGCATCGACAAAGACGCTGTCGCCCGCCGAGCGCACCAGCGCGATGCGCTGGCCGATGGTGGGCTGGACGAGAAGGGCCGCCTCCTTGGCGTTGACGCGCAGGAAGTCGTAATCGGAGATGGTGGCGCGATCGTTGGGGAAGAGGATCTGGGTCGGCACCGTCTCGACGATGGTCTTGCCCACGCGGCTGTCGCGCAGCTGGCTCGGATATTGCGTCATCATGATCACGACGCAGTTCATCTTCCTGAGCGTCACCAGCCAGTTTTCCAACCGGGCCCCGAAGTAGGGATCGTCTAGAAGCTTCCAGGCTTCGTCGAGCACGATGATGGTGGGGCGGCGATCCTCGACCACGCGCTCGATCTGGCGGAAGATGTAGGAGAGCACCGCCATCCGCTCGGTCGTCATGTCGAGGATCTCGGTCATGTCGAAACCGATGATGTCGGAGGCGAGTTCAAGCCCCGCACCCTGCTCCGGCTCATCGAAGACCCAGCCATAGCGCCCGCCCGGGGCCCATTCGGCAACGCGGGACTGCAGCTCGCCATCGTCATCAAGCGATTGAAAGAGGGTCTCGAAACTCGCAAATCGCCGAAGCGAGCCTTCCGCATGGGCATTTTGCGCAACCGCGCTCTGGATATGGCGGGATTGCTCACCCGAAAGGGTTCCGCCCCGGGAAAGAAGGGTCGAAAGCCAGTCCGAAAGCCAGGCGCGGCCACGTTCATCGATCTCGGTATCGAGAGGGTTCAAGCCGGACGGCACCCCGGCGCGGATTTCGTTGTAGCGGCCACCAAGGGCGCGCACGGCCATCTCGAGGCCGCGATCCTTGTCGAAGAAGAAAAGTCGCGCGCCGACCCGTTGCGCCTGGGCCGCGAGAAAGGCCGTGGTCAGTGTCTTGCCGGTGCCGGTGCGTCCCAGAACCAGCGTATGGCCAACAGTGGGCTCCTTGCCCGGGCTGCCTGCCTCATGGAAATTGAAGCGGTATCCCGATGTGCCGACCGTCGGCAGCACAGAGATCGTCTGGCCCCAGGGCGACTGGTCAGGTCCACGCCCCTCGACACTGCCGTGAAGCGCCGCGAAATCAGCGAAATTGATCGAGGAGATTGGCGTCTTGCGCGCCCGGTAGCCAAAGTTACCGGGACTTTGCGCGAAGTAGGTGGCTTTCAGCGCCATGTTTTCGCGCACGATCACCGACATGATTTCCTGGCCCACGCGCTTGATCTGGGCGGCGGCGCGTTCGAGCGTGTCGCGGTCTGGTGCATAGACCGCGATGGAGAGGTGATGGTCGCCAAAGGCGATGCGGCCTGCTTCCTGATCGTCGGCAGCCTGGCCCAATTGCTCGCGCAAGGAGACGGCGGCATCGTCGGAGGCCTGCATCTGGCGGATGATCCGCTGGATGCGTTCGGCCATGATGTTGTTCGGGATCGGGCTGAAGGAGTTGGTCAGCACGATGTCGAGGGGCAGGTCGAGCGCGTCGAGCAGCGTCACATCTGTCAGCGCCGGATAGGTCTTCATCGAGAAGATCGCACCGTATTTGACCTGACTAGTCACGGCGTCGGTCAGGGTGACGACGTCGCCGTCGAAGGTCGCGCGGCAATTGCTCAAAGTGTGCGAGAGGGGCAGGGCGCTTTGCCCGAAGGCGATCGGAGAGAATGCCCCAGCGTTCAGCGCATTGAGATAGCCCAGCCATTCACCGCCCGCCTTCGTCAGCCTGACGGGGTTGGCCGAGGCAAGCGCCACCTCGAAGAAGCCCATGACCTCGTTCAGCTCCTGCAGGCGCGTCGCGCGGTCCTTGACCCAGGCCTTGCGGGCCAGCGCGCGCAAGAGCGGAATGCGCGCGGAGATATCCGGCCGCCGGATGACGCTGAGATAGAGTTGGCGCTTGGCCGGGCGCAGGTCTTTGACATGGGCCTGCCAGCGGGTGTCGATCGCGGCGGCGAAGCTGTCACCTTCGATGGGCCGCATCCCGAGACCCTGCGGCACAGAGATCCGGTGAATGTAAAAACCGAAGGCGTTGCCGGTCTGGGCGACAATGGCGGCAACTGCGCGTTTGAGCGCGTCGAGCCGGGCGTCCTCAGTGGTCATCGGGTTCAGACCGTCGAGGCGCAGGGTGGCGAGGAGGTCGCCCTCGCGCAGGACCATGACATCGTCATCGGCGAGGGCAAAATACGGCAGGTGCTCGGCGAGATAGCTTTCCCGCGCGAACTCCCTGCCGCCCGCTTGATGCAGGGCTGCCCCAACAGTGGAAAGAGTGCCTGCATCACGCGCCAAAGCTGTCGCCTCCATGCAGAGCCCGGTTCTTCGTCGGGCGCACCACTCCGTAGGAGACCCGCAGCACCTCGAAGAAATGCGGCTCGCGGTCGGCGACGAACCAGAGGATCGGATAGGCGACAATCCCGATCAGGAAGAAGACCATCGACTTCGTCCAGATGAACGGCAGAACGACCCCACTCGCCAGCACCACGAGGTATCCTACGGGCAAGCCCAGATACTTGGGCGGACGGGCGAGGCCCAGAAAGAGGGGGGATCGTTCTGCCATCTAGTGACTTTCCCGTTCAGCAAGAGACGGGCATCCGGAGGGCAATTCGAGGCAGCGTTTGCGAAGCACAATGCGTTCGAGTTGACCGCAAGATTCCGTTTTGCGGGAAGGGCACAGTGCTTTCCGGTTCATCAGGAGAACCCATCCACAATCGTCCCGGCCGAGAAGATCAGCACGATCCCGATGATGACGGAGGCAAACCAGCCCCAGTTGAGCCGCCCCATCATGCACATAAAACCTGTGCCGATGACGGCGAGCGTGGCGACCGCGATTCCGATCGGACCGGTCAGCGCGGCCTCGACGGTTTCCAGCATGGTCTGGATGGGTGACAAGTCTTGCGCGAAGGCGGGGCTTGCGAAAGCCGCCAGGGTTGTAGCGGCAGGCAAGAGGCGTTTGAGGCGATGTCGAAGCATGCGGTGTTCCCTTGTTTTACTGAAGTTCGATGAGGACGGGCGCGCGGGCAGGACCCCGGTCTGCGATGCGGGTGTCCGGCGCGGAATCGGCTGCGCCTGCCAGCCGGGACCGAATGCGGTGGATG
>NZ_JBLWTA010000070.1:0-6337 GCF_048270365.1 Celeribacter sp. | reverse complement strand
AGACGGATGAAGCGGCGGGATCGTTTTGGCCTCGGGCCAAAAAAGACCAGAGCGCAATCCGGCGGAGCGGCCGGGGAGGGACGTGCTCGCGAGGCGGGCAAACCGGAATGCCGGGCGCAACGCCGCGGTGAGGCCGCATGGCCGAATGCGCGACGGACCGAAGGGCCGTTCTCCCCTGCGACACGCGAAGCCGAGCAGGGGAGGCCGTAAGGCTCTGGCCAAGGTTAATGTGCAGGGGCTACGCTTTAGACTATACGGATTACGTCTCCAAGCTTGCGACGTGATGGGCGGAAAGCCGTCTTTCGGGGCGGCTGCAAATCCAAAGCTCCACCTTGGCGAAAGCAGCCATTCAAACCCTATCGGAACTGAAGCCTCTTGCTGCGATGGATGCCAAGGTTAGCAATGAGCAGAAAGGGTGCGTGTCACAAAGACACGCACCTGACAATGGGACGGCGAGGCCAAAACGACTATGCAACGATAGGAGAAGTTGGCCAGCGGTTCCGGCTACCGTTGCTCACGGCTAAACTTTGACCAGTTCGGCAATCTTGATCGCGACGTCGGTCATGCTTTCATCAGCTGTATTCAGGCCCGCTCGTGACGCCAATAGCAGACTGACCTTTTCGAGCTCTTCGTAAGTCGTTTCGTGCACGATTGGTATGAGCCGTTCGCGCCTCAATAATGCCGACAGTTCTTTGTCGGCTACACCTTCCGCGGGTAGACGCCGCAACATTGCTGGCGTGACCAGCACGATCCCAACCCTGGAATTGACCAAGCCCTTGTCAATTGCCCGCATCATAGGCACTCCCAGCCCAAGGTCCTTTTCGCTGAACCAAACTCGTACACCCCGTGCTTCGAGAAGGTCATGAAGTTCCTTCGCCGCGCCTTGCCTGTCGTCCCAAGCATGGCAGAGAAAGGCGTCACGGAGGTCTGGCTGGGAGGACGCAAGTTGCTCAACATTGTCCCTTATAGGAGTGAGGGCTTGTACTTGTGCTTGAGTGTAGGAAACCGTCGACGCGCTTCCTGACCAACGCGGTTTTTTGGTGCTGCGTCCTGTTCCGCTTCCGGTACTTGTGCTGCCACCAGCGGCGAAAGACATACGGGACGGTGGCGAGAACGAACCGTAGCTATTCGTTCTGCGACCATATCCGCCGTAACGGTTGCGACACGCTGGGCAGTTCGCCGCAGCAGCTGCTGAACTATGCCCCCTAACGGGAGCGGTACACCTTGCCATCTTTTCTGTCGCTCCTGCTTTTCAGAAGTGTAGGGACATCCTTTACGGGATGAACGTGAAGTTATTTGACCACCCGCAGGCGTTGCGACGCTTGCGGCAAAGGATGAAGTGAGCGAAGATCTTCTTCACTCGAACGAAGTGCTTGGGCCAAATCAGATACATCATATCCGAGCTCTTCGATATGGAGGCGCACGATCTCAGGCAAAACAGTTGGCATTTCAACTTTGAGATCAAGTTCGGGGGGCTCAGCTTTGCGATAGCCCATGGAACTCATTTGCCGCCATAAATACTGGCTTTGATTGTCGGTGATTGCCCCAATTTGCTTCGCTCGGTAGAGGAGCGCTGCCATTGATGTGCGCCACACTGGTTTCAAGGCAGCCAGGGTTTGAACCGTGAGGCGCCTTGATGAAAGCTGGGGGCGAAGGTCTCGTGCGGGCATTAGCAAAGCAGAGGCAAAGACGTTTGCTTCATTCTCCATGTCAGGAGATGGAACTTGATGCATAACGACGTGGCCGAGCTCATGCGCCAGACTGAAACGTTGCCGATCTGCCGGCATATTGCGGTTCAAGAATATGCACGGTGGCATATCCGGGATTTGAACAGTAAACCCGTCGACTTTGAGGGCAGCAAAGTCGCAATGCACGACAATGCAGCCCGCTCGCTCCACCCACTCGACAAGATCTCGGATAGGCCCCGAGGGGACAAGCCAAGTACGCCTGATGAGGTCGGCAATCCGCTCTGGATCGCCACCAAATTCATCTACATCCATCCGTGGCAGTGACAACTCGGGCTCAAGATCAGCTGCATCCAGTAGTCTTCTGAGGTGCAGTATCCTTATGTTGAGTTCAGCTTCCAGGCGTTCAATCGCTTTCTGTCCAACGCTGGCACGCTTCCGATATTGCACGCTCATTGGAAGGCCGATGACCCTATCATGTTGAAAAAAGAATTCTATGGGGAAGCCCAACGCTTTACTGACACTATCCAGAACCTCATCTGTCGGGCCGATCAGGCCGTTCTCAAGTTTGGAGAGATTGGCCTGCGACACACCTGATTTTGACGATAGTTCTGATTGACTCCATCCACGGGCCTGCCGCGCTATCCGCAGCAGGTCTTGATTGAAGTTGTCGGTCATTAGTCTGTGCTTTTCTTGCGGTCGGAAGCTCTGCCCTTGAGTTTCACGATGGAGGCGGCCGGGCGAACTGGCTTCGGATCGGGAAGCGGCAGCGGCATGGTCGCTTCACCCGCATCCAAGAGGCTATACTCCCACGCAACCCGATTGCTATCCCTTGCAACTACGCAAATATCCGCGATCTGCGTTTCAAGCTGATTGAGTTTGTATACAATCTCAACGCGTTGAACCTCTGGAAGATTGAACAAATCCTGATCATGATCGTGAAATGCCAGAGCGAGTTGCGTGGCGACGTTTGACGAGCGGCCCGTTTCGTCGGCCTTCTTGAATCTGAAAAGCACTTTGTCGTGGACAAGAAACTTCATCGTTTCATGCCCGTCAATAACGTGTACCGCGTCGTGTCCCAACAGGTCGCTGTTCACACGTTCAATGATCTGCTCCCACACAAAGTTGGCGCGGCTACGTTTACAACGCCACACGCCGTTGAAATCGCTGGACAGCCAATCGTCCCAAGCGCTTCGAATGGCTGAGATGATGGGTTCGCGGATTTCGTTCAAGATGGGACGGACTGAAACTTCACTGGGGATCGGCATGCTCAAGCCTCGATTGTTTGATCACCTTGTAGCGGTCGACATTTACAAATGCAACAGCAAATTATTCACTAGTTGATTTCCTCCTTGAGCCTCGGGGCAAAGGTCCCCGCCGGGAGGCGCCTTGGGGTGTCCAGAGGGCGGGCAAGTTGAGTGCTTCGCTTTTGTCCGTGCGAGTCGCACTCGATGGAGGGGGTTTTGGGGAGGCGAGCGAAGTCTCCTCCGACCGGGCGCAGGGAGTTCAGTGGGAGAGCAAACCGATGACCCTGATCCGGCGGAAGCCTTCCGCGGAATGCGCAGGGTCCCGGGGAAGCGCCCCGTTCGAACGATAGACCGAACAGGGGCTCCCTCGGGGCCGAAGTGCGATCTGGTTAGTGGATAATTTCACCTGCAAGACCTCCCGGCCATTCGTGTCGGGGTGAAGCTGCACCGCCGTGTTGAGCAACAGTGTGAATGGCAGAACAGGGGATTCCGCACCGCGGCAAAAGCCACTCAAACGAATGTCCGGAGAGGGCCGACCACGTCTGGCGTACCGCTTCAGTCCAGATCGACGCCGCCGAGGCGCGGCGCATGTACATGCGTTCGGATTAGGAACGCAGCGACCGCGCCGGCGATGGCACCGAAGAGGTGCGCTTCCCACGACACGCCGGGTTGGCCCGGAAGAACGCCCCAGAGAATGGAGCTATAGAGGACACCGACCACCAGTGTCGCGCCCAGCGTGATCAATGAGCGATCCACGAAGCTGCGCGCGACGAGGAAGCCAAACCAGCCGAAGACCAACCCTGACGCCCCGATATGGATGGCGGAGCTTCCGAACAGCCAGACGAGTCCGCCGCCGAGGCCGATCACCACTGCATTCACCGGCAGCAAAGCCCTCGTGGTCGAGGCCACAAGCAGCCCACCCATCACCAGGAGCGGCGGCGTATTGGCCATCAGATGCGCGAAGCTTCCGGGCAGCAGGGGCATGGCGATGACACCATCCAATCCGCTGCCGTGCCTGGGGATCAGGCCGAAGGCCGGGATCAGGCCGTAGCCGGTGATCCAATTGACGACTTGGATCGCCCAGAGCAGCGCGACAAAGGCGGCAAGCGCCGCGGTTCGCCGGAAGAAGACGCGCATGTGATCCCGTTTCATCATGTTGGCGACAGTAGTCGTCCCCACAGCGCCTTCAACGGCTTTCGCGCGCTGCACAGGGTACCACCTCCGGGAAAGAGGGTTTGAGGCGGCCAACCTCGGTACGGCTCAAGCCAAGAGAATGGCTCCGGTCTTACACGGTGTTCCCCGGGCGAAAGGGCTGCGGTTCACGCTCGGGGCGCTTCAGGGCTTCGGCGTATTTACGGGCATTGTCATCGATTGTGCCGTGCCAAAGCTTCGAGACGAACGCGCGGGCGTCTTGGACCGTCATGTCTTTCAGCGAAGAGGACAGCGCCATGAATAGCTCATCCTCGCTAATCGCGGCGGCGCGGTGCATGGCATCCGCGTAAAATGATGGGTCGTTGAGAACCTGCTCGCGCAGCGGCATCCGCGCGAGGTTCTCCTCCGGGATCGCCATGAAGATCGTGTCCTGCAGGTCGGTCAGATACGCACGCCGCGATGTGGACACCGGCTTTCCCGCAGCCTTGGCCTCCAGAAATGCCTGCCTTGTCCTGTCGAGCCTTGCCCTTGCATGGGTCATGATGACATCACGCTGTCGTTCAGGCAGCGCAAATCCGGTGCAACGCTGGATATGAGCAAGTAGCTCTTCAACCTCGGCGTCTACATCAAAGCTCACGAACCACGGAGCTTTTCCCAGTCTCGCCATCATGCGCCTACCTTCGTCCATACAATATTATATTATCGTATATCATATTCAGCAGATCGCAAGCAGATGGCGCCCGTCATGCAGCCAAACATGGAAAAAGGGGACCCGTGGTCCCACGGCTCCCCTTTCAGTTCACATCGTCTCCCCCTCGCGCGCCGACTAGGCGACCAAGGAGAGCCCCGCGCCCGCGTCTTGCGCTTGATCACCGCTGTCGATGAACGGAATGATCGAGAAAGTCTGGCCACCGCGCTGTTCTTCGTTCTGGACGGCGTTGACACGCAGGTCGCCATCAGGCGTGTTGATCAGCAGCGACAGGTAGTCATTGCCCGTGCGGCTGCTCTTGGCCATCCAGGCCGAGCCGACGCGGATCGGCGTGCCCCGGGGCGAGCTGACTTCGATGCGGTAATCGGGGTGGGTCTCCTCGGTCTTGTAGCTGTTCTCGATCAGCATGAACTCCAGATCGAACATCATGTTGGCGATGTAGCCGGTGAAGGCGTTGTCGGCGTCCATGGCGGTGAGCTCGCCCGAGATCGAGCCGGATTTCATCAGGCCGTTCGAGACCAGCGGGATGATCTCGAATTCGCCGCTCTTGGCCGCGCGCGCCTCTTTCGTCTGCACCGCGTTGACCCGGAAGGGACCAAGGCCCACATCGATCTGCATCGAGATGTAGGGGTTGCCGCTGGTCGTGCCGGTTTCGTTCCAGGCCGTGCCGATGCGCACCTTGCGGCCCGACTTGTTGGTCGCCGTTACGTCATAATCCGGGCTGCGCTCGGACATCTTCGGGCGGGTTTCGAGCTGGATGGCAACATCGAAACGCGTCGAGTGAATCATGCCGGTGTATTCGGCGGCGGCGGTCTCGACATTGCGGGTAAGGGTTCCTGCGAACATGAGATGGTTCCTTTTGGATTGGCCGGTGCCTGACGTTCTTGCCAGCGCATCCGGGATTGCTTTCTCGACCCCTTGAGGGATCACAAATCAGAAAGCCTGCTTTCCTTTCAGCCCCGCGCACGGGTCAGAGCTGCCGTCCGAGTGGGAATGCCCCCGCGCCTCCGGGTACAACGCCCCTCCCCTGCCCGTCTGGTCTTGCTTGGCTGCCCGAACGCCGTCCTCCGACCGCGCGATGAAGAACTCCGCCGATTTTCCGTTCAACCGGTGCGCTTCCCGCTCGGTCAGGCCGATGCAGCTGCCGTTCGGCATATAGGTGATCAGGTACTGACCCAGCCGGTCCTTGTGGACAACGTAGCCGGTATTGGCCCAATGCACGGTCTGGCCGGCATCGACGGCCGCCTTGATGTCTTCGAGTGTCATGCGAACCTCCTCAAGAAGAATGGTGGGTAAACGCCGCAAGAAGCCCGATCTTCCGACCAGGCTTCTATGCAGCATTCGTTTGGCAAACGACCGAGAGCTGTCAGGCGCTTTACGTGGCTTGCGTCGCGCGCGCCGCCATCCAATCCTTCAGGCCAAGAACCGTTCGTCCGGCGGCGACCTCGGAGGCCCAGGCAACCCTTGGATCGCCGCAGGGCTCCCCGCTGACGTGCTGCTCGATATGGCCATTGGCCATCCATGGCTCGGGCTGGATTCGTCGC
>NZ_JBLWTA010000069.1:0-6546 GCF_048270365.1 Celeribacter sp. | reverse complement strand
AATCTCATGAATTCCGGTCATCCGACAATCTCCGGGGTGTTTTTGGGGCTTTGCGGCATGCGTTTCCCGCCATTTTCATCTATGTCTAATAATGCAAACTTATTGGACATAAAGCTGTGCGGCAAGGCGGGGCGGTTTCTGCGCTATTTTCTGGTGAAAAGCGCCGCGTTGAGCTAGGCTTCAAGCATGACATTTGCCCGGCACGATCCCATCGACGACCTAGACACGCTACCCCGGATGCCTGCCTGGGTCACCTCTTCTCGTGTCGAAACCCTTGAAGCTGTGGCGTTTTTGTCAGGCGCGGCGCTGAACCACCTGCATCTTGTGTTGGGACACGAGGACGTGCCCCAAGCCTTGTTGCGGGATCGTCTGGCACTGCGTGCGGCCGAGGCTTGTGTCGCGTTTTCCGGCCGGCCGGAGCGGGCGGCGGAGCTGCGCGACGTGGTGCACCTTCTGCGCCCCGACGATCTGCCCGGACCGGCGGGCGAAACGTACCTTGCCTGGGGTCGTGCGACGGAGCAGCCGGTGTCGATCAAGGCTTTGGGACGACCCTTGCCGGCCTTCGAGCCGGGCCAGATTGTCGCGTGGCTCGCTGCGGGGAAAGGGGCGCCGGTGACCCGGGCCGCGATGGTGCTGGAATCCGTTCTGCGCGAGGCGCCACGTGCTGACGAAGCTGCGCTGATCCTCGCGGATGCGGCCCTCGCGCAGGCCCTCGGCTGGGATCATCTCGTGCCCCTGCTGGCCCCAGGCCTGAAACGCTCCGACCTGCGAAAGCACGGGGCCGACCTTCGCTTGGCCTGTCATCGGGCACTCATCGCTTCGGTGATCGAGGCAGCCAGGCAGGCTGCCGACCTCGCGCGTCGGGCGGCACATTTGAAGGCGGTCGCGCCGAAGCTTCGCGCCAAGGGCGCGGGCGACGCGGTCGAGATGTTCCTGACCCGGGACGCCGTGGCGCCTTCGGCCTTGCCTCTGCCGGATCGCGCCGCGCGGCGGCTGTGTGATCGGTTGGTCGAGCTCGGTGCGGTGCGTGAGTTGACCGGGCGCGATACTTTCCGGCTCTACGGGGTGTAGCGTTGGCAAAGGATCGCTCTGACCCCGAAATGGATCGCGAGTTGCCCGACCTGCCGCCCGAGCTGCGCTGGCAGGAATGGATGCGCCGGATCGAGGCGGTGCTCTTTGCCTCAGCCTCTCCGGTGCCCCGCGACGACCTGGCGCGCGTGGTGGGGCAGGGGGCATCGGTCGATCTGCTGGTCGAGGACCTCACCGCCGATCTGGAGGGGCGGGCCTTCGAGATCGCCCAAGTCGCTGGCGGCTGGATGTTCCGGACGCGACCCGCCTACGCGCCCGCGATCCGCGCTGCGGCGGATGTCGGTGATCAATTGCTGGATCTGAGCGAGTTCGACGTCGCGGTCTTAGCGGTCATCGCCTATCACCAGCCGATCACGCGCGACGGGCTAAAAGACATCTTCGGCAAAGAGATCAGCCGTGACCTGATTGGGCGGCTGCATGCGCGGGAGTTGATCGGGACCGGGCCCCGGTCGCCCAGGCGCGGGGCGCCCTATACCTTCGTCACCACCGAACAGTTCCTAGTCGCCTTCGGCTTGGAGAGTCTTCTCGATCTTCCCGATCGGGAGCAGTTGGAGGATGCGGGGGTTGTCGACCAAGCACCACAGGTCGATTTCGGGTGACGCGTTGCAGATTCTGAGGGTGAAGTCCGCCGTTCTGCTTATCGTTTCATTTGGCGTGCAACGATTCATCTGCGTGCCAAGAAAGTCGCACGATTACAGTGTGATAATCGTTTCACGATTTCCGAACGAACCCTCGAGCATCTAATGGCGAAAAGGCATTCTGTCTTCATCGTTATGAGTGGAGGGCAGACCTGCTGTAGCGCAGTATCGCAGGCGCGGTAACTGGCAAACAACTGCCGCTCCGAAACGCCACGGCAAAATCTCGGTAAGCGTTTGACGCCACAGCGGACTTTCCGCCCTTAACGCGGATGGTCAACTAAATTATACCTTTAGCTGATAGAAGATTTCGAACATGGTGGTCATCCCTTTATGAGTACTGGTCTTAGAAAAAGCGGTCGTTGGATAACAGGTAAGCTCTCCAAGATAGCGAAAGCTCTGCGCCTAGGATCCGCCTTGTCCGTGGGGCCAGCGAAGTTCGTCGATCTCGCCCCAACAGATGAGGCTGACCAAGGCGGGGTGTATTCGGCGGCATTGAGGTTCGCGACTGACAGTCCGAACGTGTCTAACATCGCGCTTACCGGACCATATGGCTCGGGCAAGAGCAGCATCATCCGATCATTCCTGAAGTCCTATCCCCGCCAAGCCCTGCATATTTCTCTCGCTGCGTTCTTACCGGAAGCGGGCGATGAGCGACGCAGGGTTACCAAACAAGAGATTGAGCGGAGTATCCTCCAGCAAATGCTCTATGGCGCGGATGCAGACAAACTGCCGCTCTCGCGTTTTAAACGTATCCAATCGCCAAGATTCTGGTCGATCTTTCGATCACTCTATGTTCTTGCCGGACTACTCGCTCTCTGGCGCCTGTTCGATATGCGCACAGCGGTTTTTGATGGATCGTACTTCAAACCTTTCGATCTCACGAACTGGATAGACATTTCGATAGCGGCTTTCGCGCTCATTTTTCTTTGGTCTACGATCCATCACTTCTATGTCGCCAGCTTTGGTGTGTCGCTCAAGAGCATTTCGCTGAAGGACATCGAAATGCGACCATCATCGGAAGACCAAGATTCGATCCTTAATCGTCATTTGGACGAGATCATCTACTTCTTCCAGGTTACAGGTTACGACCTCGTTGTCGTCGAGGATCTCGATCGTTTCGAGGACTCCGACATCTTCGTGACCCTTCGCGAGATCAACAGTCTCGTGAACGCTAATGTCGGCGTGCGTCGAAGGGTGCGATTCCTCTACGCACTGCGCGACGACATGTTCGCTAACACCGACCGTACAAAGTTCTTCGAATTCATCATTCCCGTCATTCCGATTATCAACAGCTCGAACTCGATTGACATGGTTCTCGCGCAGGGTAAGCGGCTCGAGCTCGACGGGAGGCTTGATCAGCAGTTCCTGCGCGAAGTATCCCGTTACCTAAGCGATCTCCGGCTGATCCATAACATCTTCAATGAGTACGCGATCTATGTTGCCAACCTAGAAACTGATGGCGAAAACGTACTTGATGCCACAAAGCTCTTAGCCGTTCTTATCTATAAGAACGTTTATCCTCGAGATTTCGAACTGCTCCACCGTGGTAGTGGGCATCTCGCCGGAATTTTTGGGCGTAAAGACGAGCTTGTCGCCACGCGCGAACGGAGCTACCGATCCGAGATTGCTGAACTCGAACGGGATATCGAAGTGGCCGAACAGGAGGTCGCAAAGGATCTGCGCGAACTCAGAAGGATCTTCGCGATGGCCCTTGTCGAGACGCTGCCCGCCAATACGACTGGCATAGGCCGAACCGCACAAGAGCACATTTCGCTGCAAGCTTTATCTGAGCGCGAAGATATCGAGCAATTCATCACATCTCCAAACCTATATTATCATTCTCCCAATTTTGGCCGGCGTCAGCACGATAATGCAGCCCTTCAAAAGAGTTTTGCCGCCGAAGAAAGTTTTGCCGAACGGGCTCGAAGCATCGAGCACAAGGCGGACGCATATAAGAAGGCTGCGCATCGGAGGATCGCCCAACTAAAAAGGGAGATCAAAGCAATCCGCACCAGCAAGTTCAACTTTCTGCTTCGATCCAGCGCGCAAGAAATCGAAAGCCTCTTCGAAAATCTCGGCGACGGGGGGCAGCTTGCCCGGTTCCTGCTCTTGGAAGGCTATCTCGATGATAGTTACTACCAGTACACCTCTTTGTTCCACTCCGGGCGGCTTTCACCTAACGACAACAAGTTTCTGATACAGATCAGGGCTTTTCACACTCCGGAGCCCCTTTTCCCGATCGACAACCCTGGAGAAGTCATCGCGGGCATGAGGGAGGACGATTTTGGCCTTGATTATGCGCTAAACGTCCGGCTCGTCGACACGCTCCTAGAAGACGAAAAGCATAGGGAGCGGCTGGGAAGGGTCTTCGCGTACCTTTCGAATGAATTTTCGAACCAGCAGGAATTCTTCGAAGCCTACTATGCTACAGGTTCGCACGTCGGCGAGTTTTTGGGGCAGCTCGTTGACGCTTGGCGCGGTTTTGTACCCGCAGCAATCGAGGAGTCTTCCTCGGCCTTGCATATCGCGCGCCTCATCGAACACCTTCCGCAGCAGATGCTTGCTCGCGAGCGCGAGGATCACCCCAAGCTGCGGACGTTCGCCACCAACAATTTACCGGAAATTCTCGGCCTCATCGAGGGGGTGGACCCGATCAAGCTCGAGGAGCTGCGGGTCGAGACGAAGGATCTTGCCGCCATCGATGAATATCCGAACGTTGCGCGCAAACTGTATGAGTTGGGTCACTACCGCCTGAACAATTCTAACTTCGACTACATCTTCGCTTCAATCCTCGGAGAGGAGGCCGGCCCCACCTTACGCAAGCAGCATTACTCTGCGGTTCGAAATTCTGGCGCCGAGCCTCTCATCGACCGGGTAGAAAATGATTTCGAAGTGTATTTTGCGGATATTCTGCTAGATTTGGTCGATGACGATGAGGAGGATATTGACGCGATTCTGGCCGTGATGTCCCACGATACGCTTGACGCCGCAGAGGTTGAAACCTTCGTCCTGCGCCAGACGAAACTCTTGCCGACTCTCGAAAATATACCTGAGCGTTTTCAGGCCATGGTGTTCCGTAGGGCTCGCATCGTTCCGACTTGGTCTAATTGTCTCGATTTCATTCGATCGGCGACTTTCGAACACGCAGCGCTTATCGCTTTCCTTGCTGATGACGAGGTCCGCGCAGGCCTTCTGGAAATTCCACTTCGGGAATGTGAGGAAGCGCTACCTCTACGTCAATTTCTGATCAATGCAGAGGATCTCGACGATGAGGCCTATCGGTCATATGTCAAAGCGCTACCTAAAGAATTCAAGAAGTTCCCCGAGGCTGTAAGTGCAAGCAAGCGCCAGATACTCATCGATGAGCGGCGCGTTACGTTCGATGCCCAGAATTTGTCTGCACTCGATGGCGAAGTTGAACTCCAAACGATATTCGTAGTCCGGAACATCGCCTCTTATCTTCGTGACCCCGGCTCTTTTTCGGTCGATGACAACTTCCGCGAACGCCTGCTTGCCACCGATATATCGGACAACGAGAAGCGAGAGATCATCGAAATGATGGACTTGAGCGCGCTCTCCAGCCTTCCCGTGCGCGCCGGATTCGTTGGACCAATCTTGTCGCGGACAAATGTCGCGCTGCCTTCTCTCACGCCTGAGATCGTCAAGGCAATTATCGTGAATACAAAGCCGGTAGGCACACAGATACGGCTGCTAAACCTCCTTCACGAGAAACTCGACAAGAACGAGGTTCGTGAAGTCTTGGCACAGCTGCCGGACCCATATTCGAGAATCCAAACCGGATATGCACGTCCCGCGCTCAGGAGGACGAATGAAAACAGCGAACTCGTAAAGTGGCTGGATGAGCGCGACATCATCTCTTCGGTAGGAAAGTCGTTCTGGTCGACCGATATCATGGTTAATCTCTATCGGTCATAAGGTGATCACCTATGGCCGCTTGAACCCAGTTGATCATGATTTCTGATCGTCATGAATCTCCTCTTTTTACTGAACACTTTGGCGGCTGCGACTTACTGGTCTGATCTGTTCCAGTCGTCGCTTGAGCCGCGGAAGCTTCAGCTTGAAAACTGTCAGAAACTACGCTACATATCTGACACTTGGAGGCGAACATGCAAACCACATCTCAAGCGATCAAGGCCTATGCTGAAGCGCTGCCGGAGGGCACAACCCTGTCGGCACGTGAGTTGTTGCACCTCGGAGAGCGTGCGGCGGTCGATCAGGCGCTGTCTCGGTTGGTGCGGCGTGGGGAGCTTCTGCGTGTGAGGAGAGGATTGTTCGCCTTGCCCATGAAAACCCGCTTCGGGAGCCGGGCGCCCTCGGTTGAGGCCGTGGTTGAGCACATTGCGAAATCAACCGGTGAGCGCGTGTCGCAAAGCGGAGCGTCGGCAGCGAACTTGCTCGGCATCTCGACGCAGAACCCATCCCGTCAAGTTTTTTGGACTTCCGGGCCGAGCCGTCATCTGAAGCTCGGAGCGCAAAGCGTCGAGCTTAAACATGTGCCGAGCTGGCAGCTTCGAGCGCCCAACAGCCGTGCCGGGCACGCCTTTCGGGCGCTAGCCTATTTCGGCAAGTCCGAAGCTGCTCATGCTTTGAGGCGCATCAAAGCGACGTTGAACGAAGAGGAGCAGCGAGAGCTTCTGAGCCTTCGCGCCTCTGCGCCGACCTGGATGGCAAAGGAACTTAGCGCACTTGCGTCATTGCAATGACCGAAAGCCAAACCTATTTTTCGCTGTCGCGCGAAGACAAGATTGACGCGCTGGAAGTGGCCGCCTCGAAACTGGGGCGGCCTGCAGACCTGTTG
>NZ_JBLWTA010000068.1:0-6564 GCF_048270365.1 Celeribacter sp. | reverse complement strand
CTTCTGTCCCATTCGTTCGTCCTCCATCTGGCTCGAAAGCCTACTTCAAGAAGGACCACTTTTCTGGGGGCAGACCAAGACCCTTATAGAGACTTGCCTGCGTTTCGGTGCAACCATATCGCAAATTACGACACTCAATGACAGTATTGCCATCCGATTTCGCCGCTGCAATGGAGCGGCTGTGGACTTTGAAGTTGGGCAACGTCGCCGGTCCTGCCTTCCGTGAGCTTTGGACCAGGATGGGGGAAACGTTCCATCTGGCAATCCGACAGAATATGAAGGCAAGCGCCCTCTCAATTGCCCCAGCGTGGCAGGTTCTAGCGCCCGAGATGGGCGTCGGGAAGACGCAAGGTGCCCTGCTGTATCTGGCGATGATGGCAAAGGCTTCGAGAGAGATTTCACCGCCGCTACGAATCGGGGGTCTCTTTGTCGCTCGAACGATTCAGCAATGCGAGGACGCTGCACGCACGATCAATGAGCTTGCCGGCTTCGGGGCGGCCATTACGCGACACTCGTCCAACGCGGTCACACTGCAAGAATGCCGACGTTTCCCGGTGGTAGTGATTACACATGCTGCTGTCACGCAGTCTTGGGCACAATCATATTCTGGAACAATCGACGCCTACGGGAGTTGGGAAGGCGGGCGTCGGTGCCTCGTCATCATTGATGAGGCCTTGGCCAATGCAGTTGAATTCCATTCAGTTGACGAAGGTTCATTGCACCGAGTGTTGGGTCTTCGCGTCTCTGCGGAGTTTAAGGCAAAGCATCGGCAGGCTTTCGCCGCAGTCTCGTCAATGCTCGATTTCTTCAAGGCTGTATCAAGCCGTGTTGAAGAGATTTCGCCCATATGGAGCGAGCAAGATCCACTTTCCAGCAGGCAGATAGATGAGTTGGAGATACTCTTTAGTCAACTGGTGTCGGACTTGAAATCCGTATCGTCATACGACCCTATTTGGAACGATCCCGATAGCAAGAGTGCGGAACTGCAGCATGTATGGGAGACCCTCTCTGCGATCATCCAGCTATATCGGCATTGGGCACTCTTCTCGATTCAAGGTTCGCGTAAGGCTCTAACCACCGGAAAAGAGAAGGTGCCGCGTTTCTTCGCACCGGTAGTGCTGAATGCAACCGCGAACCAAGATCCCGTGTTGGACTATCGGCGGGCTAAACTCGTTCCGCTTCCCAAGGTGCGAAGCTATCGGAATTTGACGATTCACATCCTCCGCTCCAACGGCATCGGCAAGACGGCAATGCGCGAAGCTGGTGAAGCGCGTCTTCGACACTTGGCGCAATTCGTCTCCGAGCACACCAAGCCGGGAGACAAGTGGATGGTGGTAACGCATCTGGCGACCGAGGCACTGGCAAGAAAGCATCTCCCGGAGGAGATTGCCTTGACTGGACATTGGGGCAGCCTCGATGGTCTCAACGACTTTCGCGACTGCAACAAGGCAGTGCTATTTGGCCTGAGCTTCCGGGATCCAGCATGGCCAGTGAGCATGTATTTTGCGCTTAGAGGCGCTCAAACAAAAGAGTGGCTTAGATCCGAGGAAGCCAAGGCCATTCGTCACAAACTTGAGGTAATGTCGATTGCCGCACAGGTGATCCAGGCCTTGGGCCGCCCGCGCAGTCGCAAAGTGATCGATGAAGAGGGCAACTGTTTGCCGACCGACGTGTTTGTGACGCTGCCGAATACCTCTGTTGGAAGAGATGTCGAGAGCGCAATTTGCGAGGCCTTTACCGGCGCGGTCATACGCGACTGGGCATATGACCTGGATGGCCTCGGATGCCAATCCAAGCAAAAAGCGTCACCAATTGCCGCTGTATTGACCGCGATGAAGAACAAGTCGCCCGGTCGGTATCTAATCTCTGCTATCGCAAAGGAGGTAGGTCTCTCATCGACCGAAACCGCCAATATAAAGGACGCTCTGCGAAAGAAGCGAGCGATTGTCGATGATCTGAAAAGGCTTGGTGTTAGTTATTCCGTGGAAGGAAGCGGGCGCGGCGCCAAAAGCTACCTCGTTAAACGCTAGCCGTCGTATCTGGCGCTACCTTAGAAGCGATAGAAAACAGGTGATTATCCGGTACGCCGGCTCGTAGCAGGCCAAAACCTGCTCGTCGGGATCGACTTCTCCGTGAAGAAGAGCATTGCGCATTGCGTAGAGTGTTTCTACCAACCCTGCCAGCAGATCTTCTGCGGTGCATTGAAACTGCATGGTCGGCATATCCAGCGCCGGGCCTCCACCCTGAACAAGATCAGTCATGGGGCGCGGATTGCAAGCGTCGTAGAACTGGCGAAGTGTCGTGCGCTGCGCTTCAGAAAGGTTGTCGGTGAATTCTGGCAGCGCGTAGACCTCATTCGGTTCGTAACGGGCCTGCACATGGGTCAGCTTCGTCTGCCCGGTGCGGATCGATGTAACTGTAATCTCGTACTGACCACCTTGCACCTTACGGACGACATAGCGTTGGCCGCTTCGCTCTTGTTGATCGCCCTGCCAGTTCACTGGCGGGTTGATGCACACCTCGCGCAGCGATACCCGCTCCCGCCTCCCCTTGGGAGTCACCTCGAAATGGATTGCGTCCAGCTTCTGTTGCAGGTCGCATATCGCCAATTTCAGCCGCTCCGCTTCCGCCGTGCCGTTGCCGTTGGCCAGCAGGGGCAGAACGTGACGCCGCAAGCGGCTGTTGTGGTGGCGAATGGCGAAGTCGAGCATAGCGCGTTCGGTCGTCTGTGCGCTGTCGTGGCGATACCAAGCATTGAAGGCTGCCCATGCCTTTACGAAAGGACCGATATAGTCGATTTCGGCTCGGCTTATCCATTCCTGGGCATGCGGTGGAAGAGCCATCAGCTTGCCTCCTCTAGAGAGTCTAGGAAGTCCAGAGCGGCAGGTTCGCCGTCCTCAATAGCGATCTCGACAGCACGCTTGGCAGCGTCGAGAAGGTCTTGGGCGCGGCGCTCTTCTCTGAAGGCCGACAGCACAGCGTCGCGAACGTCCGTCTGCACCTGATCGGGCGCATCCCAAAACACAATCTTCGCGATATCATTCGGATACAGCTCGATTTGGCCCGATGATCCTTTGATGTGACGCTCGATCTGCAACTGGCCAAGCAAGCTGTTCAGGAACACAGCAAGATAGATCGGGTCGACACGGGATGTCCGCAGCACGGTCACATGGTTGTCGGGCAAGGCGCTTTGCTCATGCAGAAAGGCCGCTGCGCGCCCAATCGTGCCAACGCCCGTTCCATTGACCAGAACGTCGCCCTTTTCGATGACCACAGGCGAACCCGCCCCCACTGCCCGGCGATTGTCGTCGCCCAGAACAACTTTATTAGTGCGGACGTGCTTGGAGTTGACGACGGGCAATCCCTCGTCTGAATAGTCCGGCTGTCGCCCTCGATTGTTGATATCAAGGATCGTGCCCAATTCGACAGCCCTGCCGGTTGCCAACAGTCGCTGTTCGACTTCCACGAACAAGGGGCGGAAATACTGTGCATCCCAGCGGCCTGCGGCGAAGGCGTCGCTCGCGCGGGCAGTGTAGCCGAGCGGCTCCGGCGGCGTCCAGTTTGCCAGCCCAAGTGCGTCTAGAAGCGTTTGTTGTGCCTCGTTGATCTTTTCCGAGGCCGCAAGGTGCGCTTCGTGGGCTATGTCGAAGGCATCCTTTAGCTTGTCCTGCAAACCCATTTTCAAAAGCGGAATGAGTATCTCTTTCACTTCTTCCGGGTTCACGTTGGTCTGGTTGATCGACTGCCGAGAACGTCTCTTTACCTCTTGTTGACCATATTTGCAGCTAAGGAAAGCGGTGAGAAACTCAGGCAAGATGAAGGCTTCATCTGTACGAAAGCGAACAAGGTAAGAGGCGAAAATCGCTCTTGCTCCTTCATTGCCCTTGTATAGCCCCGTGCGACCGACCCATTGATAGGAGTTGGTGCGATTGAACAATACATCCCGGTCATGGAGACTAAAGAGGCGCTTTTCTTTGTCGGTTACATCCGCAGTCTTCATTATGGTGTAGTCGCACAGCATATCGTGCATTTCATTCATACGATAGATCGGGACGCCTCCGCCGTCCTCGTGCATTAAAATAGAAATACCATACTGCGACTTCGTTAGATGGTCTCCAATGGGCACGTAGCTCAAGTCTGGATTGCGATAGGGTTCCTTTGTCCAGAAGTCGCTATCCACGCGCCAGTCTTTGTTATCCAGAACTTGCTCATAGGTGTTGATCGAGGCTTCCAGCCCCTCCAACAGTGCGCTTAGGCGGTCACTGTCGAAGGGGCGAGGCGAAAAAAACTGAACTGCTCCTGTGCCGCAAACTCTTGGAAGGCTTCGGCTATCCCGTCTTGTGTCAGTCCTTCGTGATTATAGAGATCGTGAGCGACAATGAAGTGGCCGTGCGTGTCGCGCATCAGGGTTCCATCATCCCGGTGCACATAGACCTTTTCGCCTGAGTTATTGACGCTCTCCACCTGCTGCGTGGCGAAGAAGATGTTGTAGTCTTCCACCTTCGGGCACAGCGGCCCGGCGGCGGGGTCGTCGTTCCACTTCTGCACGAACAGAACGCTCGTCTTGGTGCCGGTGTGTGGCTTGAAGGTGTTTGGATGTAGCCCCACCACGGCGAGGATGCGGCAGCGTTCCATAATGAACTCGCGCACCCGCTGGTCGGACGAGTTGTTGAAGCGTCCCTGCGGTAACACAACGGCCATGCGCCCGCCGGGTTTCAGGAAGTCCAGATTGCGTTCGATGAACAGCAGGTCGCGGCCTACGGCGCGTTCCAGCTTGCCGTTCTTCTTGTGGGCCAGGTCATAGGGCGACAGCATGTCGGACTGCTTGATGTCACCCGCGAAGGGCGGGTTGGCCATCAGCACGTCGAAGCTGAACTGGCGATAGTCCGCGTTCTTGGTGCCTGCCCGCAGTCTGCGCAACCGTCGCCAGCCGTCGCCGTAGGTGTCGGCCCATTCGTCCTGCTTCACCGTCTCGTCCCACTTGGTCCAGTCGAGGGTGTTCAGGTGCAGCACGTTGGTTTCGCCGTCACCCGCGATCAGGTTGAGGCAGCGGGACACGCGGACGGACTTTTCGTCGAAGTCCACGGCGAATACCTTGTCGCTCACATAGTCTTCGCAGCGCGGCGGTTTCTGGTCCATCGTGAACAGATGGCTTTCCTGAAGCCCCATGTCCGCGATGATCTGCCGCCAGACGTGGAACATTGTGTGCACCGTAAAACCCGCCGATCCGCAAGCGGTGTCGATTACGGTTTCATGCTCCTGTGGATTAAGCATTTTCACGCACATGTCGATCACCCAACGCGGCGTGAAATATTGCCCCTTCTCGCCCTTCGACGACTTGTTGACGAGGTACTCAAAGGCGTCGTCGATCACGTCAAGATTGGAGTTGAACAGCTTCCATTCTTCCAGCGAGCCGACGCAAACCTGCAAATGGTCGGGCGATAGCCGGATGCGTTCGTCTTCAAGGAAGACACCGGGCCACTTCTTCTTTGCTTCGTCGAACAAGTCCTGAATGGCGCGCTTGAGCTGCGCAGCAGTGTTGGTATTGCGGAACCGCAGATAGGGGTGCTGACCACGGTGGGTGGCCATCTCGTCATAGAGCTTGGTGAAGATCAGCTTGAACACTTCCTCGAAAACATCGACACCAGCATTCGCCAGCACCTCGTTTTCCATGTCCACGATCAATTCCCGCAGGGACCGAGCCTTGGAGCCTTCGCGCTCGCGCTCATTCTCTTTGTCGATAAGGGTCTGGATGGTCCACGGCTGATCGACGATATCTTCAATCGTTTGGTTTGCGCGCGGCAGGTGGTGAATGGGAACGAAGTAATTCGGGTTCTTCCGGTGCCAGACTTCGGCCAAAATGCCATTGCTCCACACTGCCAAGGGAGCGCCCGTCGCGTGGGTGTAGGACCGAAGCTGTTCCTTGCCATCCCGAAGCTTGCCCTGCTTCACCTCGATGATGATGTAAGGCACCGTCGGGCGGTCTGCGTCAAAGACCACGATATCGGCGCGCTTGGAGCTATCCCGTCCAAATGTAATCGGATACTCAACCTGAATCCGCGAGGCGGGGTAGCCAAGTTGCTCGATCAGCCGCGCCAACCAAAGCTGCCGGGTACGCTCTTCTGGTTTGAGCTGAACTTCCTTCTTGCGCACCAAGCAAGGCACGTAAGCTACCGGCTTCCCGCGCGTTTCACGGACAGTCGCCCTCTGGTCCAATTGCCGGTTTTCTTCTTCCGAGAAAAGAACGAATTGGTTGAATTCATTAGAGGAATTTTTCATTCTAATCCCATTGGATCAAGCAGGATGAGACGCGAGAGCGGCTCGAAACAGAGGTCGTGAGTGCGGACGCTCGGTGAAACGGCGAGACACAAGCGATGGCACGATTTACCCCCACAAGGCAATCCACCGAAACGCAGGCAAGTCTCTATAAGGGTCTTATAGAGGTATGCCCGCATTAATCATCGTTCCCCATGTCTTCTAACCGATTGTCTTTCATCAAGGAACAGCCCTGCAGCGCTCCTCATTGCGTCCGGATCGGCAAGGGGCGCTACTGTGCCTATCACC
>NZ_JBLWTA010000067.1:0-6666 GCF_048270365.1 Celeribacter sp. | reverse complement strand
CGAGACGGCTGTATTATCCGGTCCGACATGCTCAATGAAATGGCCGATGCGCTGTCCGGCTCCGACGCGCCACTCATGATCTTTACGGAACCCTTCGCGAGCATTGTGAAAGAGAGCGAAGCCTCTCTGCGCAAGACCGTCGGCTGCGCGACCGCCGCCGGGATTCCGGTGCCGGCTCTCTCGGCCGCATTGAACTGGTTCGACATGATACGCACCAAACGCACGTCTGCGAACATCATTCAGGCGCAGCGGGATTTCTTCGGTGCGCACGGGTTCGAACGCCTCGATGGTGTCGCCGACCCGCACGGCCCGTGGGCCAAATCTGCATAAAACTCCCGGCAAAGGCGTCCTTTCATGGGGCGCCTTTTCTCACACGTCCAGACGCCTTTCCCAAGGCTTGCGCCGTGCTCCACAACACCCTCCGATTTACCGTCTTCCTCCTCTGTGTCGCCATTGCAATTGCCGCCTTCGCACTCATCCCGTCGCATAGCGGCGCGCGTGCGGTTCTTGCTATCGCTGCGGCACTGATCTTGCTGGGCCTCTATGACATTTGCCAGACGCGGCACGCGATCCTGCGCAACTATCCGTTGGTCGGCCATATGCGCTACATTTTCGAAAGCATCCGCCCCGAACTCCGGCAGTATTTCTTCGCGAACGATCAGGACGAAGAGCCATTCTCCCGCGATGAACGCACCCTGATCTACCAGCGCGCCAAGGGGGTTGAAGACGCAAAACCCTTCGGCACGCGCAAGCTGATTTATGACGCGGGCTACCAGTGGCTCACCCATTCCATACAGCCCCGCAAGACCGATAATCCCGATTTTTAGGTCACCATCGGCGGCCCTGACTGTAAACAGCCCTACGACGCCTCCGTGTACAACATTTCGGCGATGAGCTACGGCGCGCTCTCGGGTAACGCGATTACGGCGCTGAACCGTGGTGCCAAAATAGGCGGCTTTGCGCATGACACCGGAGAAGGCGGCATTTCCAAGTTCCATCGCCAAGGCGGTGATCTCATCTGGGAAATCGGGTCGGGCTATTTCGGCCGCCGGACTCTTGAGGGCGCATTCGATCCGGACATGTTCGAACAAACCGCACAGAATCCGCAAATTAAGATGATAGAGATTAAGCTCAGCCAGGGTGCGAAACCGGGGCTTGGCGGCATGTTGCCCGCTGCGAAAATCACAACGGAAATCGCCGAGATTCGCGGGATTCCGATGGGTCAGGATTGCATTTCTCCGCCCGGCCATTCCGCATTTTTCACGCCGATCGAGCTCATGGAATTCATTGACCAACTACGGCAGTTCTCAGGGAGCAAACCGGTGGACTTCAAGCTCTGCATCGGGCATCGGCGCGAATTCATGTGTCTCGTCAAAGCGATGCTCGCGGCCGATATTTATCCCGACTACATCGTGATTGACGGCAAGGAAGGTGGCACAGGCGCCGCACCCCTTGAGTTTGCCAATCACATTGGGATGCCGCTGATCGAAGGCCTGACCTTTGTTCACAACACCCTGCGCGGTGCCAATATTCGTGACCGGATCAAATTGGGCGCGAGCGGCAAACTCGTCTCCGCCTTCGATATTGCCAAGGCGATGTCACTCGGCGCGGACTGGGCGAATTCCGCGCGCGGCTTCATGTTCGCGCTCGGCTGTATCCAGTCGCAATCCTGTCATACGAACCGCTGTCCGGTTGGGGTCGCCACACAGGATGCCTTTCGCGCGCGCGCCGTGAACGTGCCGGACAAGGCGCAGCGTGTGGCGAACTTTCATGCCAACACGCTTGATGCGCTCGCGGAGATCACTGGCGCGGCGGGTCTGACACATCCCGGCCAGTTTCTCCCGCATCACCTGATGCTGCGGGAGAAAGAACGCAATATGATCGTCGGCCATCAGGTTTATCCCGATCTGCCGGAAGGGTTTCTTCTACGCGGCCACGACGAAGGCGACGGGTATCTCGCCCGGTGGAACCGCGCGGATCCGACAAGTTTCTATCCCCAGGATAACGGGGGCTGATTTAACGGCCGGATTCGCGTGACAACTCAACGAGCGCGTCCTTCACAACATTGGTTGCCTCGGAGAGCGCAAGTTGTGCGGACCAGCATACCGACATGTTGGTCTGCATATTCGGTTTACGAATGTGGCAGAGACGGGTTTCAGGAACCCGTCTCTTAACAGCCTTCGCCGCTGACAGTGGCAGAATCGTGTCCCCAAGCCCCTCGGCAAGCGCGTTCGACAAAACGGAGATCGATTCCGTTTCCGCGACCGCTCGCACAGTATGGCCCACGCGCCCAAGCGTGGTATCGATCACCTGCCGCAATGTATGAATCTTGCTGGGCAGCACCATTGGCCGTGAAATGACCTCTGTGAACTGCACGTCATCCTCTGCCTTGAAATCCTCGGACACTGTCACGAAGTGCAATTCTTCGGTCGCAATCTGTTCGAAAGCGAGACTCGGGATGGGGCCCGGATCGAAGATCAGCGCGACATCCATTTTGCCGGTCATGATCAGTTCGCTCATGGCGCCGCCTCCAACGTTTTCATTAACGTAGAGAACAATGCCGGGATGTGTTTCGCGAATTTGTCGTATCAGTTGCGCTGCGAGAAGAGATCCCAGGCCCAGAGGCGCAAGGCCCACGCGCACGACGCCCGTGATTTCCTCCGACGCACTTGCAATATCGAGTTCTGCTTCGTCAATCTGACGCAGGATCATCTGCGCATGGCGGTAGAGGACCTTGCCCGCTTCCGTTGGCACGACCCCCCGTTTCGATCGTATAAGCAACGGTCTGCCATAATGCGCCTCAAGCCCCGCGATCTGCTGGCTGAGTGCAGGCTGCGCAATGTGCAAAATGGCCGACGCGCGCGTGATGCTTCCGATGTCGATGATTTTAACAAAGGATTTCAGTTTTCTTATATCCATCGAAGCGCTGCCCATATTTGATCTTTCCGGCGTCACGCAGGTATCATGCGGACACACCGGCAATGCAACGGAAGGCATACATACGTTTTCGCGATTACATCAGAACGAACCAGTGTTTTTCTGCGACTTGGCCGACCTGTAAGGTCACTCCCTATAAACATGCATCAAAAACGGATCAAAGGCCATCTCTGTTATAGTCAGCAGAAAGCCGAAGAATCCGCAACTCTCAGGGAGAATACAGTTCAAATGTTCAAATCACTCGCCCTTGGCACCGCCGCAATTCTCGCGTCCAGCTGCGCCCTCTTCGCTGAAACTAACTTGCGCCTCTCGGACGTTCTGCCGGAAGGCAACTTTATGGTTGAGAACGCTAAGACCTTTGCAGACGCCGTTTCTGAAGCGACCGATGGTGAAGTGACCATCACCGTAAACGCCGCAGGCGCACTCGGCTTCAAAGGCCCGGACCAGCTGAATGCGGTGCGTGATGGTCTCGTCGACATGGCCGACATCAACATCAGCCAACAAGTTGGCAGCAACGCCCTTTTTGGTGCAGAAGGTGTTCCTTTCCTCGTGAGCTCCATGGACGAACTCAAGTCCTACCACGAGTACCTGCGTCCCGAATTCGAAGCGCTGTTCGAGCAGTACAACCAGAAACTCCTCTACATGGTGCCCTCCCCGGCCCAGTATGTGTACCTCAAGGTCGAAGTGGACGACATTGAGGATTTCGAAGGCATTCCGGTTCGCGGCGCTGACAAAAACACCGTCGACATCATCACCAGCATCGGCATGGACGGCGTCGTCATGCCGTGGGGCGAACTCCTCCCCGCCCTCGCATCCGGTCGTGTGGAAGGCGTTGCCACCTCTGCAACCTCCGGTGTTGACGGCCGTTTCTGGGAATTCCTCGACTTTATCTACCCTACAAACCACACATGGGGTTCCAACGCGGTTACGATCAACCTCGACACCTGGAACTCGATCTCCGAAGAAGATCGCGCCGCCATCGAGAAAGTTGCGGCTGATCTCGAACCCGGCTTCTGGGACATTTCCCACAACAGCGATCTCAAAAGCATCGCGACCATGCAGGAAAACGGCATGACTCTCGTTCCGATCTCTGATGAGCTGAAAGCCGAGATCACGGAAAAAGCACAGTCTGTCCAGAAAGAGTTCTATGGTCGCGTGCCCGCTGCGAAACCGATCGCAGACGCGTTCCTCGCTTCCAAAGGCACGAATTGAGATGAATAACACGTCCATCGAAAATTCGGTCGAAGCTCCCGAAGTTCGTGGACCTGCTGCGGCCCTGCAAAGGGCCGCAGATGCGGTTTCACTTTTGGGGGCCTGGCTTGCCGGTCTGTGTGTTGTCGGGCTGACGTTATTGGTCCTGACCGACATCCTCCTCGCTTTTTTCAGCCGTTTCTTTAGCGTCATCCCCTCTGGTACGGGTGTCGGCTGGGAATATAGCGCCTATCTCATGGGGGCCGCGTTTCTCCTCGGTTCAGGCATGACACTCCGCGCGGGACTTCAGCTCCGCGTCGAATTGGTGATGTCCTCCGAGCGCGTGATGCTGGTCCGGGTTCTCGAAATCATCTCCTCTGCCCTGGGCTCGGCCGTGACCGTCAGCCTGGCGTACTGGCTCTTCAAGTTCACCCTTCGCAACTACGGTTACGGCGATGTATCGCAAGAAAGCTTCACGCCGCTCTGGATTCCGCAAGCCGTGCTGACACTCGGTGCGGGCGTGCTCGCCATCCAGATGATCGCCCGTTTTGTGACTGCCCTGAGTGGTAGTCCTGTGAACTCTACCAAGCTCGGCGCCGCAAGCGCAATCGAGTAAGTGTACGCTGCCTCCTCTCGCGAGACACATAAAAATATAAGGAAAAGACATGGGCGCGATTGTATCCAGCCTCTTCGGCCTTCTGTTCGGAACGCTTGCTGCCGGCGCGTGGATCGGGATTGCACTCCTATCTACGGCAATCGGCCTTGCGGTGATGTTTACCAATCTCCCGATTGACCGCCTGTTCCCGCAGTACCTCTTCAATATCCTCACAACCCCTGACCTCGTAGCCCTTCCGCTTTTTATCCTGATGGGCGAGTTTCTGTTCCGCACGAAACTGTCCGAAGCCCTCTTCTCCGGTCTGGCCCCGTGGGCCGGCCTGCTACCGGGGCGCCTGTTGCACGTCAACATCGTCGGCTGCTCGATCTTTGCGGCGATCTCCGGTTCTTCTGCGGCAACCACCCAGGTTGTCGGTCGCATGACACTCAAAGAGCTTTTGAACCGTGGCTATTCGCCGGAACTCGCCATTGGCGGTCTGGCTGGTGCGGGCACGCTTGGCTTTCTTATCCCGCCGTCAACCGTGATGATCATGTATGGCGTTCTAGCCAACGAATCCGTGCTGCGACTGTTTACGGCCGGTTTCGTGCCGGGGCTGCTGCTCGCCTCCACTTTTGCGGCCTACATCATGATCCGCAGCTCGCTCAAAAAAGACCTCATTCCCGAGGCTGAGCGTGAACTGCGCCACATGCCGTTCCGCAAACGGATTGCGGCACTTCGCGATCTGGCTCCTGCAATGTTCCTCATCATCTGTGTCCTCGGCTCAATGTACGGTGGCCTTGCAACACCTTCCGAAGCTGCGGCTCTCGGTGTGGTGGGTGCCTTTCTTGTTGCGCTCAGCCAAAAAGCGCTCTCGCTTTCGGTCATGCGCGATATTATTCTCGGTGCCGTCCAGACCTGCTCTGTCATGGGCATCATCATCCTGGGAGCATCGGTGCTCGGCAACATCACGTCGACTCTCGGTATCCCAGCCGCTGTCGCAAACTTTGTAACAGCGCTCGACCTGTCGCCGATCCTGCTCATCCTCGCTCTGATCCTGCTCTATCTCATTCTTGGTACCGCCCTTGAAGGCTTCTCGATGATCGCGACGACCCTGCCTGTGGTTCTTCCGCTCGTCGAAGCAGCCGGGTTCGACAAAGTTTGGTTTGGCATCTTCATGGTACTTGTCGTCGAGATGGCTCAGATCACACCGCCGGTCGCGTTCAACTTTGCGGTCATTCAGAACATCACCGGACGGAGCACAGGCTATATCGCTCGGGTCACTCTACCTTTTCTTCTGATCATGATTCTTTTTGTGATCCTGCTGGCAGTGTTCCCGCAAATTGTAACCTTTATGCCCAATCTCATTTTGGGCTAAAACAACGGTTGGACAGAGTTTCCTGATCACTTGCCACGTGTGAGGGTGAACGCTCCAATGTCCATGCCTAGCCAGGAGATCTCTCGATCCGGTAGCACCATCCCATTATGTGCCTTATCGCGGATATCGAAGATCTTCTGGCGGTTCCCTTGTGTCATCAACAGCTGCGCGGCAACTGACCTTTTGGTCAAGAGATTTAGCTGACATTGCGGGTCAAGCATCTTCTCATACCGCACGAAACATCTTGAAGCGTTTCCATGTCGCCGAAGATCGAACCAGCGCCATCTTTTTGGTCGACGTCGATCGCCTCACACCGGCACCTGATACGATCTCCAATGCATCGATTAGACAACACTGGCGCCTATGTCACGGACATCCGCGAACATACTTACGCTACCATCAGAATAGTACAGGTGCCGCCGACTTCTATTCGATCAAAATCTATGAAATTAAATGAATCTCATATGAGGGAAAGGTTAGAAATGTTTCAGAAAGTGCTCATCGCGAACCGGGGCGAAATTGCGATCCGCGTGATGCGTGCCGCCAACGAAATGGGGAAACGCACCGT
>NZ_JBLWTA010000066.1:0-6732 GCF_048270365.1 Celeribacter sp. | reverse complement strand
CCGAAGGCGCGGGCCTATCCCTCCGGATACAACTGGCAAAATGTGCACCAAACCGGTTGACCCACAGCCGGACGGTTTTGCGGATAACGATCACGCCGCGCTCTGCCAGAAGGTCTTCGACGTCTGCCGTGCTCAGAGCAAAGCGATGATAGGCCCAGACGGCATAAGCGATGATCTCGCGGGGGAAGCGGAAGCCCTTCAGGCGCGGCAGGGATGATGGCATTTTCATCCGGAACCCTGTCGCAAAACCATAAGCTGGCAACAACTTGGCAATGCCGGCGCGGGAACTCAGGACAAAACTCTGAATTTTGTCGAGCCAGACATCTGTGTTGGGTGCAGCAACCTTCTGCTTCAACGTTGCGCTGCGCTTCTGCTCAAACCCGGAAACAGGTTTAAGCAGAAGCGCTTTAGCTCAGGATTTTACGGAACCGGGCCAGCACCATAGACAGGGCGACGATCGACATCGCCACCATCGCGGCAAGCTGTCCGATCACGAGATCCAACCCTGCGCCCCTGTAGAGGACGGATTGCGCAAAGGAAACGAAATGCGGCGAGGGGCTGATCGTGCGCATGACAAGTTGCAGCCAGTCGGGCATGGACTCGAGCGGTGTTATGCCCCCCGACAGAAGAATCATGATGACGATGACCGGAATGGTCAAAAGTCCGAACTGCCCCATGTTATGGGTGAAACTCGCGAGCATCAGACCAAGCGAGGCCACCGACACGACATAGATCGTGGCACCCAGAACATAGAGCGCCAAAGAACCGGCAATCGGCACCCCCATTGCCCACTGCACAACCACCACGAGGCTGAACACGGAGGCGAAAAGGATCACGCCGCCGGTGGCGAAGATCTTCGACAGAACGATCTCATGCGGACGCACGGGCATCACAAGCACATGTTCGATGGTGCCGCGTTCGCGTTCGCGGATCAAAGACGCCCCGGAGAGGATCAGCATCAGCATCGTAACGTTGTTCATCAGTTGCATCACGGACGTGAACCAGCGCGCCGTCATGTTCGGATTAAACCGACTGCGAAACACCACGTTTACCAGATCATCGCTGCCGACGCCCGGCGTGAGATAATCAGAGACGGTTTTCGCTAGAAGCTGTGTCATGAAGGACGAACCATTGCCGGCAAATGCGACCGCGGTGGCATCCGCGAGAATTTGTATCTCCGCCTCATCGCCCCGGCGCAGATCGCGCTCGAGATCGGGGGGCAGAGAGACGACCAAAACATAGTCGCCATTGGTCTGCGTCTCTGCCGCCTCATCCGGGCTCAAAAGCGCGGGTGTTGCAAAGAGGGGGGCGCGGATTTCGTCGATGATCCGGGCCGAAAGCGGGCTGTGGTCTTCATCGACCACGGCGACGGACAAATCCTTCACTTCGGTCGAGCCTGCGTCGGAGACAAGCCAGACGGCTGCGCTGAATACGTAGAGGATCAGCGCAACCATCACGAGATCGCCGCGGATCGCACGCAGCTCTTTGACCGTCAGACGGAGGATATTGGAGAGGCTTTTCAACATGTCAGGCCTCCTGCTTGCGAAGGGCAAGCACGGACAGGGTGAGATAGATCAGGCAGAACCCCGCGATGATGAGGATGTTCATCGCCACATCGCCGAAACCGAAGCCTTTGAGGAAGGTGCCGATGGAGATCGGCTGGAACCACGCGCCGGGGAAGGACAGGCCTACGATGCGTCCCATGGGCGCAAGCGTGGAAACGGGGGTGATCAGGCCGGAGAAATTCACCGTCGGGATGATGGACAGCACCGCTGTTGCGAAGACCGCGGAGACCTGTGTGCGGGTAAAGCTCGACATAAATTGTCCGAAGCCCGTGGTGGCAATGACATAGAACAGCGCGGCCAGCCCGAGCGCAGGCAGGCTGCCATGCAGCGGCACGCCGAAGACCCAAAGGCCAAGCCCTGCCATAACCCAGAAATTGAACCAGGCGATGATGATATATGGGATTTGTTTGCCGATGAGGAACTCCACCTTGCGCACCGGCGTGGCGCGGAAATTGGCAATCGTTCCCGTCTCCTTTTCGCGCACGACCGAGATCGCCGACATAATCGCCGGGATCAGCATCAAAATGAGCATGAGCATCGACGGCACCATGGCATGCGCGCTTTTGAAGGCCTGATTGTAGAGATAGCGAGTCGTGATCGACAGGCTTTCGGAGCTTTCCGTGCCCGTCTCAGTGGCAAGGTCGTCGGCGAATTGCGTGAGAAGGCCAAGCGCATAGCCCTCGGCGGTTTCTCCGCGGAACGGCATGGAGCCATCGATCCAGAGCGAGATTTCCGGCGCGCTCCCCTGATGCAGCGCTTTGCCGAAGCCATCGGGAATTTCCAGCGCCACCGTCAGGTTCCCCCGCTCCATCTGCCGGTCCAGCGCGTCAAGCGAGGTGAAATCGTCCTTTTGATCGAATTGGGGAATGGAGCTAAACGCCTCGATAAGGCGGCGGCTTTCCGGCGTGTGGTCCATGTCGTTGACCGCAAAGCTCAGCTTGTCGACATCAAAGGAAATCCCGAAGCCCATGGTGATCAAAAGGATGATCGGCCCCGCCAGCGCAAAGAACATCCGGATCGGATCGCGGATCAGTTCCAGCGTTTCGCGCGACGTATAGGCCCAAAGACGGCTCATCGCGCGTTGCAGTGCATTGGGGGCGGCAGCCGCGACCTCATTGCGCAGGGCATCGGTGTCCGCCGTGTCCTCATCGGCGCGCAGCTCACCTTCCAATGCCGTGATGAACGCCTCTTCCAATGTCTGGGCCCCGCGTCTAGCGGTCAGTTCCTCAGGGGTGCCAACATCGAGCACACGCCCGGCATGCATGAGAGAAATCCGGTCACAGCGCTCCGCCTCATTCATGAAATGGGTGGAAATGAAAATCGTCACACCCTCGTCTCGCGAGAGCGAAATCAACTTGCGCCAAAACGCATCGCGCGCCAGAGGATCCACCCCCGAGGTCGGCTCATCAAGGATGAGAATGCGTGGTTTGTGGATCGTCGCGACCGCCAATTGCAGGCGCTGCCGGATCCCCAGTGGCAGCCCGTCGGGCATCGAAGCGGCCACCTTGGTCAGCTCAAATTCGTCCAGGACCTCGCCCACCCGCTCCGCGCGGCGCTCGGGGGGAATGTGATAGAGTTCTGCGTGCAGTTCGAGATTCTGCCGCACGGTCAGCTCGGTATAGAGCGAGAAGGCCTGTGACATGTAACCAATGTTCTGGCGTGCGGCCATGTCGCCGTTCTCAAGCTCTTCGCCAAAGAGTTTCGAGCGTCCTTCCGTGGGCTGCAACAGCCCGGTGAGCATTTTCATCGTTGTCGATTTGCCACAGCCGTTGGAACCGAGAAAGCCGAAAATCTCGCCCTCGGGAATGGTGAAACTGACGTGATCCACGGCGGTGAAATCGCCGAAGCGCTTGACCAGATCGAACGCCTCGATTGCGGGCACCGTGCCGTCTTTTGCGGGCCGGGTGCGCAGGGTCACTCCGACCTCCTCGCCCTCTTCTTTCGGGAGCATCTCGATGAAGGCATCCTCAAGCGTCGCCTTGCCCGCTTGCGCCCGAATGTCTTCCGGGCTGCCTATCGCGATCACCTTGCCGTCGTTCATGGCCGCCAACCATTCAAAGCGTTCCGCCTCTTCCATGTAGGCCGTGGCGACGAGCACACTCATGCCGGTGAGCTTGGCGCGGATGCGATCAATAAGCTCCCAGAACTGACGCCGGGACAAAGGATCCACCCCGGTCGTCGGCTCGTCAAGGATCAGCAGATCCGGGTCATGGATCAGTGCCGCGCAAAGCCCGAGCTTTTGCTTCATCCCGCCGGACAGCTTGCCCGCTGGGCGATCAAGAAAAGGCGCAAGTCCGGTGGCTTCGGTCAGCATCGCGATGCGTTCGCGCCGTTCGGCCTGTTTCTGTCCAAAGAGGCGCCCGAAGAAATCGAGGTTTTCGCGCACACTCAGCGTCGGGTAGAGGTTTTTGCCCAGCCCCTGCGGCATATAGGCAATCCGCGCGCCCAGGGTGCTGCGGGCACTGGCGTCGCGCATGTCATGGCCGAGGACCGTCACCTCCCCCGCCTGCGCTTTGCGCACACCGGCGAGAAGGCCCAGAAACGTGGATTTCCCGACCCCGTCCGGACCGATCAGGCCAACCACTTTTCCGGCGGGAATGTCGAGTGTCACATCGTCGAGCGCAAAGACCGCCTTGTAACGATGCGACACGGCGTTCAGACGTGCCACATATTTCATGTCGGATCACTCCGGCACGTTGACGGTCAGGTGCTCCGGCCAGTCCACGTCAGGTTCGGTGCGCACAAAACCGATGCCCCGCACCCCGCTTTTGATCAGGCTCTCGTATTTCGCCAAAAGCGCGCGCGGCACCGAAAGTTTCACCCGGAACACAAGCTCTTCGCGCTGCTCCTGCGTTTCGACACTCTTCGGCGTGAATTGCGATTGCGGCGAGATGAAAGTGATCTTCGCGGGAAGGACATAATCGGAAATCGGGTCGAGAATGAGCCGCGCCTCATCGCCCACCGCCAGCGTGCCGATCACCGTCGCGGGCAGGTAGATGTTCATGTAAACATTGCTCAGATCGAGCATGGTGACCACAGGATAGCCCGCATCAATCACCTCGCCCGGTTCATGCAGGCGGTAAAGCACCCGGCCTCTCAGCGGCGCGGTGATGGTCAGATCGTCGAGCGCCAATTGCACCTGGTCCTGATCCGCCTCAGCGGCAGCGATGGACGCCTTGGCATCTTCGATTTGCGCCTTGGCCATCTCGACCGTGGCCTTGGCGCTGTTGAGCGCATTGGTCGCATCGTCGAGTGTGCTTTGCGATGTGGTTCCACTGTCATGCAGCTTCACCACACGGGCATAGGTGGTTTGTGCCACGGAAAGCGCGCTTTCGGCCTGCATCAGTGTCGCCTGCGCCACTGTCAGCCCGGCATTGGCACGCAGCACGGCCGCCTTTGCTGCATTGAGCTGGGCCGTAGCGTTCGCCGAGCCCATTTGCGCGATCACATCGCCCGCAGACAACAGATCACCCTCCTCTGCCGTGACACTGTCGATCCGCCCGGCGTATTTCGTGGCAACATCGACGGTCTGCGCCTCGAGCCGGCCGTTAGAGCTATAGATACCCTCCTCACCACTCGATTTACGGAATTTTTCGAGCAGAGTGTCGAAGTCTTGCCCTGCGGTTGCTGGCACGGCAGTGAACGAGAAAAACGCTGACAGAAGACTTGCAACGACAATGCGCAGGATTGGGGCATGTGATGTGGACAATACGGACATGTTTGCGGCCTCTTCTTTCGCAGGCAGGAGTCTTTGTTTCAGACGTTCGCTAAAGCGTTTCTCAAAAAACTTGAGGCACTCAATTTTTGAGAAACGCAGCACTAACAATTCAGTGTGGCAACGTTTTCCGCTCAATCTGATTCAGATTAAACGAAAAAAGCTTTAATTCTCTATACCATTCCGAATGGTCCTCGTAACACATTATAAATGACAAATGTGTCATTTTGTCTTTGACCGTATGGGTTTTCTTCATTGAACCTGCTGGAACACAGAAAGGCGAGACATCTTTGCTCAATGGCCCAGACGGGGAACTTCGATAAAACCATGTGCTAACGCGTTTCGCATTAAATCTGAATCACAGATTTTGTGTGAAGCGCTCACAACGTTTATATGTTGCACAGCCTTGGTGGTTATCCCGTTCCCAAAAGATAGGCGACCTGAGTGCGGTCGAACCCGACGATGGCTTGCCCCTTTGCAATGGCTGATTGCAAAGCCGCACGCAGGCTCAGACGTTCGGCCAAAGCGGCCTGTGGATCGGATGCAATCAGCGCGTCGATGTCGCGCGGGATTGCCACCGGGGACAGATCGGCGCGGGGCGGGCAGGGGCGTTTTTCGGCCCGCGCAACGACGCCCGGAGCATCGAGTTGCCAATGGGCAAGGATACGATCCGACGGCAATCCGGCATTGATCCCCGGCATCGGACCGTAATAATCGACGAAATATGTGGCGGAAGTGGCCCCAAGCACGCAAATGTTGAGCCCCTCCAGGCCCTGAGTGCGCAGGGTCAGGATCGGAAAGGTTTTGTCGCTCAGGGTTTGGTTTGAAACTTTGAAAAGGGTGACGAGTGGCAGGTTGACAATGCGCAACTCGGCCGCCTCGATTTTCAGCGGGGTGAAGGAAGGGGCATTTAGGGTCTCGGGGCAATCAGCGGGTTTTGGAGATGACACGGGCGAAGGTTTCGCTGTCGGCATGGGAGAACAGCTTTTCGGGCGGTCCCTGTTCGGCGACGCGGCCTTCCATGACGTTTTCCAACACGGTGCGATGGGTCGGCGGCGGTCAAATCCGAAGCAGTCGTGGGAGATGCATGGCTGAATTTCCAAACCGGCTGAGGGTCTGGGCTTGGACGAAATCTAAAATCGCCCGTAAATTGGGCACATAAAGCATGGCTTTGAGGAAACTCAAATCGTTTTATACTTCCTTGTTGAACATGAGGGCCGGACTGAGCCCGGTCTTTTTTTGCTGAGATTCCGATACGCTGTACACGTCATGCCTTTCTTTTTATGAATCAGGTTAAACGCGTGACGGTTTGGGTATGGCCAATCAGAACTCACCGTCAGACTCACTGTGATCACACGACTCGCGTCTGTTCTGTCGACATTGCCAAGTTGTTGTTCGCAGTAAGGGCTGATTTGGTTTTGGTTCTTCAGGCCGTCATTTCGAGGGCATAGT
>NZ_JBLWTA010000065.1:0-6748 GCF_048270365.1 Celeribacter sp. | reverse complement strand
TCCTTGGCGAGAATGCCGGTGAGGACTTCGATGGCACCTTTGGTCGCCGCGTAGATGCCATAGGTTTCGAATTTCAGGGCGGCGACTGAAGATGAGAGGTTCACGATCCGCCCGCCATCCTGTAGGCGTTTGGCCGCTTCGCGCATGGTGTTGATCGATCCTTTGAAGTTGATGTCGATCTGGCTGTCGATCAGGGCGTCATCGGCTTCGGCGAGGGCACTGAGCTTCATGATGCCCGCGTTGTTGATGAGCACGTCAACTCCGCCGAACGCGCTTTCGGCAAGATCGAACAAACGTTTTACTGCGGCTGAGTCAGCAACGTCAGCTTGTGCTGCGACGGCCTTACCGCCGGATTTCTCGATGTCTGCGACGACCTTGGCTGCTGCGCCTTCAGAACCCGAATAGTTCACGATGACGTTGAAACCATCTTTGGCCAGACGAGTCGCGATTGCCGCGCCGATTCCGCGTGATGCGCCGGTCACAAGCGCTGTTTTGGTCTGATTAGACATGTTTGTCTCCTGAGTGTTGTTGGGCATAAACTGCATATAACTATCGCAGTCTGTCGGATAATTATCTAATACTCGACATCACTATTCTAATATCTCGGATAATAAACTGACCATGGACAAGCTAGACGCGATGCAGGTCTTCGCACGGATCGTTGAACGCCGGAGTTTTACGAAGGCAGCAGAGGATCTTTCCATGCCCCGCTCAACGGTGACCGATGCCGTCAAGAAACTCGAAGCCAAACTGGGCGTGAAGCTCCTGCAGCGCACAACCCGAACTGTCGCTCCAACGCTCGACGGTGAAGCCTATTACCAACGCTGCCTCTCTATTCTTGCCGATGTCGAGGACGCTGAAGAGGCTTTCGCTGGGGCCAAACCAAAGGGTCAATTGCACATCGACGTTCACGGTACGTTGGCGCGCCACTATGTGATGCCGCATCTGCCGAACTTTCTTGCCACCTATCCCGATCTCAACGTCTATATGAGCGAGGGGGATCGGCTCGTGGACCTGATCCCGGAGGGTGTGGATTGTGTGCTGAGGGTAGGCGAGCCACAGGACAGCGACCTGATCGCGCGCCGTGTGGCCATGCTCGAAGAGGTGACGTTGGCCGCGCCTGATTACCTTGCTCGCCACGGCACGCCGCTCAGTCTCGAGGGTTTGCATGGGCACATGATGGTCGGATTCCGCTCGACGGCAACACGGGCCATCCTGCCGCTGGAATTCGGCGAGAGGGAGATCGCTCTTCCCACACGCCTCGACGTCAACGCTGCCGAAAGCTATATCGCGGCGGGCCGCCTCGGGCTGGGGATCATTCAGATCCCCCGCTACCATGCAAAACAGGATCTCGACCTCGGATTGCTGGTCGAGATCCTGCCAGATTATGCACCAAAGCCCTCTTCGGTGTCGCTGCTCTATCCCCGTTATCAACAGCTTTCGCCGCGTGTGCGGGTTTTTATCGACTGGGTAGAAGCGTTGTTTCGCGAGCCGGCCTAATCGTCTTCGTAATTGTGGGTGAAGTCGGAGGGCGCATTCGGCCCCCAAATGTAGAAGGCATCCTTATCAGCGAAATCTCCAGCTTCCCAGTCATGATCGGCCGACACATAATCGATGTCCGAAGAATATTCTGAGTAGCTGCCCCAGGGGTCACGCACGTAATGGAAATAGTTGGAACCGAGCACGTGACGCCCGAGGCCCCAGCCCTTATCGAACCCCTTATCAGCCATTTGCATCGCACCGACCCCGATCTGGTCGATCGATTCAAGATCCCAGCTCGAATGGTGAATGCCGGGTGCCTCCGATTTGGCGAAGGCGATCAAATGATGGTCGCTGCCATGAACGCCGTGCATAAACGCGATACCGTCACCCGAAGTATCCGACACGCGCAGCCCGAGAACCCGACTGTAGAACTCGATCGCTTTAGGAACGTCCCGCGTGAAGATCAGCATATGCGCCAGACGGCGCGGTTGGATCACCGGTGCGTTTGAGTTCGTGACTGCACCGCGTACATTCGCCGGAACTGATACATTCGAGACGAAGGATTTCTCGTTGGGCGAGGTTTTCTCGGCAACATGGATCTCGATGAGATTTTTGTCGTGATCCTCGAACCAAAAGCCGTTGCGCTCGAAACCCGGGGGCGCGTCTTTTAGCGGTACACCTTGGGTTTCAACATAGCGACGGAACGCCTCGAAATCGTCCTCAAACACACCGAACGACAGATAAGACATCTTTTTGCGCGGCCCTTCGGACAAGCTCGCCCATCGATGATTGTTTCCGAACGTGTAGAGGCCGAGCGCATTGCCCTCTTCCCGGACGTCGAGACCGAAGGCGAGATAGAAGCGTCGCGCCTCTTCTAGGTCCGGCACTGCCATATGGTAGTGATCCATCGAATGCACGCCCAGCACGCCTTCGCGGCGGGAGGGTTTGATATATCCAGTGATTGCGGTCATTTCGGGTCTCCTCCCAATGCGACGCCGCTGGGCTCAGTTTTATGCGGCATCCGCGCTTTCGGTTGCTTCGTCCTCGATCCGGTTGCGCAGTACGCCGATCCCTTCGATTTCGACTTCGCAGACATCGCCGGCCTTCATCCAAAGTGGGGGCTTGCGAGCTGCCCCGATCCCCGATGGCGTCCCAGTCACGATCAGGTCGCCGGGCACCAGCGTCATACTCTGGCTCAAGATAGAGACAAGCTTGGCGACCGAGAAGACCATTTGGTCGATCTTGGCGGACTGTACGATTTCACCGTTGAGACGAGTCTCAAGGGTCAGACCAAGAGCACCCTTTGGCAGATCGCCCGCAGTCACGAAACCTGGGCCAAAGGCACCAGTATTGTCGAAATTCTTGCCAATCGTCCATTGCGGCGTCACGTGCTGGAATTCGCGGACCGAACCATCGTTAAAGATTGAATAGCCGGCGACATAGTCGAGCGCGGCGTTTTCGGTAACCTTGAAAGCCGGTTTGCCGATTACCGCGACAAGTTCGCCTTCGTAGTCGAGGGTTTCCGAGATCGCGGGGCGGATGATCGGGTCTTCATGTGCGATCACACCGCTTGCGAATCGCGCGAAAATGGTCGGGTAATCCGGCTGATCATAGCCCGACTCTTCGGTATGGTCACTGTAGTTCAGGCCGACGCAGAGTATCTTGCTCGACCGTTCGAACGGCGACAGATACTGGATGCCTTCGCCCGACAGGGCAGGGGCGGCCTCAAGGGTGTTGCCCGCCGCTTCGAGAGCTGCCGCATCACCGATGAGATCGTCAAGCGTTCCGGGAAACGCTTTGTCCGTCACCGGCAGACCATGCAGTGCGCCGTCTTTCTCAACCGCCATATACGCAATGCCATCGCGCTCGAATCTGACGAATTTCATGGGGTTCCTCCTAGTAAATTTAGTCTCTAACTATTTTCCGTTTGATCTTTTTGTCAACTAAAAATATATTTTTAAGCAAATGTTCAACTCTGTGCGCTGGGAGGCACGCAGACATGTGCAAAGCCTCGGGAGGAGAATCAAAGAACATGGACACTTTTGACTACGATATCGCCGTTATCGGCCGCGGGCCGGTTGGGCTGACGATGGCCATGAGTGCTGCGCAGCTGGGAATGTGTACCGTCGTGATTGAGAAGCACCGCGATCTTTACGGATTACCGCGCGCCGGCCACGTCGATCACGAGATCATGCGGCTTTTCCAGAAATTCGGCATCGTTGATGATGTGTTGGCGGATTGCTATCCGACCACCGAGTACGTCTGGGTCAACGCGCATGGCGAGACACTTCTGGAATTCGACTGGGGCGAGAAGAGCGTCTCGGGCTACAATTCCGACTACATGCAGTTTCAGCCAGTCTTCGAGAACGCGCTGGGGCGCGAGCTTACCGCAGCGCCGACGAATACCGACCTGTTGGGCTGGCAGCTTGTGTCATTCGAGGAAATCGGTGGCGGCGTGCGGTGCACCATCGCGCGCACCGAAACGGTGCCGGGCAGCCATGTGCCAGTCGTCACTGACGAGACCCGCACCTTCACCGCACGTTTCCTGGTGGCCTGCGACGGGGCGAACAGCTCGGTCCGGCAAACGCTCGGCATCGAGCGTCACGATTTCGGCTTCAACGAGAAGTGGCTGGTGATTGATGCGCGCAAGAAGCGCGATCTCGACTTTGAATTCGATTGCGGTCAAATCTGCGATCCGCGTCGGCCGACCACGGTGCTGCCGCTCGGCAAGCGGCATCGCCGCTGGGAATGGGCGGTTCTCCTTGGCGAGGACCCCGAAAGCCTGCTAACCGACGAGGCCGCCTGGCGGTTGCTCGGTGCACTCGGGATGGGTCCCGACGACCTCGATATCGTGCGCCAACTGGTCTACACATTTGAGGCGCGCCACGCCACGGAATGGCGCCGCGGCCCGATCTTCCTTGCAGGCGATGCGGCACATACCACGCCGCCCTTCATGGGGCAGGGGATGTGCTCAGGCATGCGCGACGCGGTCAATCTGGCGTGGAAAATGGACCTCGTGCGGCGCGGGATTGCCAAGGACACGATCCTGGATTCCTATGAGCCGGAACGCTCTCCACATACCGAGGACTGGACGCGCATCTCACTGGAAGCCGGAAAGGTGCCTTGCACGATGGACACGGACGAAGCAGAAGCGCGCGACCAGAAGTTCCGTGACGGCTGGCTTCCGCCGATGCCCGACTTCCCGCAGCTTCGTCATGGCATCATCGCGCTCGACGAAACCGGCAAGCCGCGCCATCTCGCCGGTACGCTGTCGCTGCAGCGTCAGGTCGAAGTCGGTGGCAAGGTGGTTCTGGCCGATGAGGTCTTTGGCACGGGCTTTACCCTGCTCGGTGTGGGGTGCAACCCCGCCGAGCGGCTGAGCGATGCGCAAAGGGCTCTGCTCGAGCGGATCGGCGCAAAGGTCCTGTCGGTTGGCGACCATGCCGGTGCGACCGTGCGTGACGCGGATGACGCTTATGCTGACTGGTTCGAAACTCATGGCATTTGCGCCGTGCTGGTCCGTCCGGATTTCTACATCTACGGCGCGGCCCGTGTGCCAGGCGATATCGGCGGGTTGGTCGACGATATCGCGTCCAAGCTGTGCCTGACCTCATCGGTTGAGGCAACGGCCGCATGACCGAGCTCAAGACGTGTGCCGAAGGGTTCTCCTGGCCCGAGGCGCCGCGCTGGCATGGCGGGGCCCTCTGGATTTCGGATGTGCACAACTTCCGCATCGCGCGCGTGCGATGCGGAAGCGCTCCCGAAACGATACTGAAGGTCGAGGAACGCCCGGCGGGGATGGATTTCACGCCCGACGGCGATCTGTTATATGCGACGTCACTCGCTGCGCGGATCTATCGTTGGCGTGAAGGGGAAGAGACCGAGCTTCTGTTCGATCTCGGCGATGCGCTCGCTGGGAACTTCAACGACATGATCTGCGGACCGGACGGTTGGGCTTGGGTTGGCGAAACTGGTTTCACCTTTGGGAAGGACGATCCGGTTAACTGTGGGCGGATACACGCTTTTCATCCCGATTACGGGTGTCGGATCGTCGCCGAGGACGTCTTTTTCCCCAACGGGATGGTCGTCGTCGGGGATCGGTTGATTGTCTGCGAAACCTTCGGCAAGCGGCTGAGTTCGTTCCGGATCGGCGCGAATGGGGCGCTTGACGATCGCCGGGTTCTGGCCGAGCTGCCGGGGCATCCGGACGGGCTGTGTCGTGACGCCAGAGGCCGGTTCTGGGTGCCGCTGCTCTTTGAGGAACGCTTCGTGTGCGTATCGGAACATGGCGAAATGCTGTCGGAAATCGTGGCACTGGGACGCATGGCGATTGCCTGTGCGTCGCAAGATAGGGCGCTCTCGCTGTGCGTCGCCACTGTCGATAAACAGCCGAATGGTTCGATGCGGCGTATCGGCAGTGTGCTGACTGCCTCGGCGGATTGAATGCTATTTTTATAACAAAAATATATTTTACTTGATTTCGAGTATTTTTCGGCCGACCTTCAGAGTCGCCAATATGTGCCGCTGGGGAGTGCGGCCATCGAACCAACAAGGGAGGATTCCATGAAATTCACACGTCGTGTTGCGCTTGCAGGCCTAATCGGAACCAGCGCTATCCTGACCGGGCTCGCCGCCCATGCCGAAGCTGCGGGCAAAAGCGTCGCCGTCTTGCTTGGCCCGACCCAAGACGCCTTCATCGGCACCTGGGCTGCCACGTTCGAGGGCGATGCCAAGGCGGCGGGAATGGAAGTCCAGATCTTCTCCAGCCCTTTCGACCCGGCACTGCAAGCACGGCAGCTCGATGACGCGGTCGCACAGGACTTTGACGCCATCGTCCTGCAATCCATCAGCCAGAACGCGCTCGTGCCCTCTCTGGAACGGTCGAAAGAAGCGGGTGTCCCAGTCTTTACCGTGATCTCGCAGCCCGACGCCACAGCCGAGGGCCTTTACGTCACCTATGTCGGGGAAAACTCCCGCAGACTGGGCGAGTTGGCAGGTGAGGCCATGGCCGATGCCGCCGAATCGCGCGGGCTTGACGCGCCGAAGATCGCCGCCGTGACCGGCGCGCTGGCCGAGGGCATCGGGCCGATGCGGCTTGCCGGTTTCGAGGAGGCACTAAAAGCACGCCTGCCGGGTGCGGAAATGGTCGCGATCGAGGACGTTCGTTGGAACCCGGTCGATGGTGAACAGGCGGCTGGGCAGCTGATCGCGCGGTTTGCCGGGCAGGGCGGTATCGACGGGTTCTACGGGATGAACGATCGTCTGG
>NZ_JBLWTA010000064.1:0-6833 GCF_048270365.1 Celeribacter sp. | reverse complement strand
GCGTCGGGGCAGAGTCGCGCGGCGGTGTTCAAACGGATCCGGACGGGAGGCTGCAAGACGCGTGCTTCGCTTGGGGTGCAGATCTCCTATATCAACGATAAGGCGGTCTACACCTACTCGACGATGACCAATGCGCTGACCGATGCGGCGGTGCTTTCTGAGGAGCAGAAAGAGAACATCATCGAGGATTGGGCCGGGACCTGGCGCGGCTCGACCAAGCTCGGCTTCACCTCGCACATGCTGCTTTCGTTCCCGACCGACGTGACGGTCGATCAGGTGCGCGACATGGCGATGGACTGGACGGAGCATTTCTTCGAGAGCGGTGAATACGGCGACCAGTGGGACTATGTGCTCGCGGTCCATGACGACCGCGCGCACAAGCACGCGCACATCATCCTGAACAATCGCGGCGTCGAAAACGGCATCTGGTTCTCTTGCTGGGCCGAGGGCGTGATGTCGCCGCAGCTCATGCGCGAGAAGCAGGCCGAGATCGCCGAACGCTATGGTGTGATGCTCGACGCCACGACCCGGCTCGAGCGCGGCATCTTCGAGAAGCCCGCCGGGATCGAGGAGATTTACCGCGCCAAGGAAGAGGCTCGCCTGCCGCGCGAGATCGTCATGACGGCCCAGGAATCCGCCATCGCGCAGGCGCAGGTGGTGGGCTTCGCCAAGGACTACAAGAACCTCGCCGACCTGCTGGACCGGATGGACCAGCGCCACATGGCCCGCGCCCTGCGCGGCATGGCGGACGGGCTTGGTTCGGGCACGCCGTGGGATTTCACCGAAGGAGAGATAGACATGAAGGACATCAAAACCGTCGGTGACGCGATCGACTATTCCGAGCGCACGATCGAGGCGCTCAGGCTCAAGGCCGAGGAGCTGGATCCAGCCGAACGCGCCGCCTTCGAGGCTAAGGCCGCGCCGATTATCGCGGACCTCTCGCAGATGGTGCCAGACCCGGAATTGCGCGCGCGCTTTGGCAAGCAGCTCGAGGAACCCTATCCGCCGGGGGCGGGCAGTGAGGTGCTGATCGCCGCGCTGCAGTCCGGCAAGGACGAAGGGTTGCGCGACGTGCTCGAGCGCGCCGAAGAGGTGGGCATGGACAGCGAGGAACTGGTGGCTCGGATTGCGGCGGGTGGCACGCGGAACTACGGCATGGCGCAGGATTGGGTCGAGCGCGACATGAACGCGGTGCTGGCGAAAGACGGTCTCAGCGTGGAGACCGCCACTGACGACCAACTGGATGCCGCGCTCGAGAAGGTCGACGGCGTGATGGACGCGCTGATGGAACGCGCGAAGGAACTGGGCGTCGAGATCGGTCGGACTCTCGCGGACGAGGAACAGGAGATCCTGCCGCTCATCGACGACGACCGGACGCCCAATCCCTACCTGCAGGACCTCGCCGACATGTTGCGGGACGGCAAGCTCACCGAGGAACAGGAAGAGACGGTCGAGCGGACCCTGCAATCCGAGCTCTTCAAGGAACTGGGCGAAGAAGGCTTGGCCGAACTTCGCCGCGGCAACTACGAAGTGCTCGATGCCGCCCTGCCGAGCAAGCTCGATCAAATCACCGTCACGCAGGAGTTCCTCGAGATGACGCATCAAGAGACCGGCGACCAGGTCTTCACCGACCGCGCCGCCGGGTTGCAGCAGGACAAGGCGACCGAGGTCGCGCGGTTGCGCGGCCAGCAGGAGGCGCAGGAGCTCGGCCGAGACCGAGGTCTGGATGACGAGATGGAATTTTGAGGGGGATGAGCACCATGACCAAGACACTTCCCCTCTGGGCCGCGCTTCTTTTCGGTGTGATCTGCGGCGCCGTCATCGGCACCATCGTTGCCGCCTTCTACCTGACCCTCGCTTTGAAAACCGGCTTTGGCAGCTTCGACATGCTGGCTCTCTGGAAGGCCAGCGCCGGCACCCGCGCGGCGCACCCAGAGGCCTTCAAGGTTGGGTTTGGCGCCGTCGGCTTCGGGGCCATCGGCCTCGGCGCGCTCGCGCTGGCCTGGACCTGGAAGAAGGAGCGCGATGACTACGGTTCTGCCCATTGGCAGACCAAAGCGGAGCTGAAGAAGAACGACATGCTGCAGGCGCCGGGCAAGGGCTTTGTCTGCGGCAAGCTCGGTTCCCCGACGTCCAAGGCGGAATTCATTTCCTCGACCACCATCCCCCATGTGATGATGGTGGCCCCGACCCGTGCCGGTAAGGGCGTCGGCTTCGTGATCCCGAACCTTCTGAGCTTCGCGGGCTCGGTCGTGGTGCTCGACGTGAAGGGCGAGAACTTCGAGAAGACCGCGCGGCTTCGGGCGCTGAACGGCGACGAGGTCTATCGCTTCAGTCCCTTCGACTGGGCCAATGCAACGCATCGCTACAACCCGCTTGCGCGGATCGCGAAGGCCCCGAGCTTTGCGCGGCGTTTCACCGAGGTCTCGATCCTCGCTGACCTCTTCCTCGACAAGGACAACAAGCAACTCGACACCTTTTCCGAGGCCGGCAAGTCGATCTTTGTCGCGGCCTGCCTGCTGGCGATCCAGCGCGGAACGCCGAACCTTGGCGAGGTGAACAAGATCGTTGCCGGGGGCGAGTACAAGAACGCGCAGTACAAGACCTATGCAGATGAGGCCGAGGAAGACATCCTGCGCGAGCTCTGGACCAACGCGGCCTCGGCCTCCTCGCGGCTCTTGACCTCGAACATCCAGGCGCTGATGACCGCCGGTCTCAAGCAATGGGACAACCCGGCGGTGCGCTCGGCGACGCACGACAGCGACTTTGATTTCTCGACATTCCGGAAGCAACCGCAGTCGCTTTACATCGCAGTCTCCGAAGATCACATCGCGACGCTGGCGCCGCTCTTGCGCTTGATGTTCGCCGATCTCATCGCCTCGATCCGGTTGAACGAACCTGGCCCGGATGAGCCCTGGCCGGTCATGATGATGATCGACGAATTCCAGCAGATGGGGGCGATGCCCTATCTCGAACGCGCGATCCATTCGCTGGCAAGCTATGGCGGTCGCGTCGCGATGATCGCGCAGTCGCTGGCCTCGCTCGACCGGATCTACGGACCCGAGGGCCGTGAGAGCCTCGAGAACGGGGCAGGGCTCAAGCTCTACATCACCCCGCGGGACCAGCGCACCGTGAAAGAAGTTTCGGCGGCCGTCGGCAGCACCACCCGCGAGGCGGTGACCCGGATGTATGGCCGCAACAAAGGCTTCCTCGGTGCGACCTCGACCTCGGCGCGGCTGGAAGAGCGGCCGCTCCTCTCCGAGACCGAAGCGCGCCTCATGGATCCCGACGAGGTCATCATCCTTGCCTCGCCCCAGCACCCGATCAAGGCGAGCCGGATCAAGTATTATGACGATCCGTTCTTCAAGGAGATGCTGGCCCGCCAGGAGGGCAAGCCCTTCCCCTACCCGCCGAGTGTTCAGGGCGTGGGGCCTTGGGGAAGCGACGGTGGTGACGAGGCCAGCGCAGATGAGCAGGCGAAACCAGCCGAACGCGCGCCTGTCCGGGACCGCTCGCAGCGCCGCGAAGCGCGCGCGATGAGTGTGAGGACCATGGAGGCCGGGCGCGGGCAACCAGAGCCGGAGACGCTCGATCGGGAAGCCGCCGTGCCGAAGGAATGGGAGGCGGCGCTCGACAGGCAGGAGGACTTCATCGAGGACTTGTTGGGTGGGTAACCGTTTGTTCTTTTCGACCAGATCATTCAGGCGCGCACAGCGTACTTAGCCGGGAAATTCCAGCTTCCGGCGATCCAAGGTTGGGGCTCGGAGCACAGAGGCATGGTACTAACGATCAAACTGGCCCACCCGATGGGGACCTGCCACCATTCCACTCCCGAAAAGCACATATCGAGGCGTTAGTTTAGCATTGATCGAGGGGCTCTAACCAAATTAAGCTGACCGAAGTAGAGGAACGTTAGACATGGCAATCAAAATTACCGAGTGGAAAGACCTGTTTAAGATCTCCCCTGCGCTTAATGGTTTTGTTTCTTTTACCGTCGGCTTCTTCGGCTTCAGCAAGCTGCTCAAAACTGTTGCAGATTTTGATGCGTCAACCTACGTCCAACAATACGGTTGGTGGTTTTTGCCGGGTCTGGTCGGTGTCGTGTTGGTGGATCGGTTCCGTTCGCCGCCTGACACAAGACGAGATGCTGCCGATTGTCTCGACAAATGCGTTTACGTTGTAACTTCGAAGGAACGTCTCTACGACGAACTATGGCGAGGAGACAACAGTGTTGTCAAAACAGCCAAGCGTTCCTTGGTGGTTATGGGGTCAAGGTCGAGAGACAAAGGCTATCTGGACGCAATTCAGGCACAGCTTGCGCTTTACCCAAGTCTAGAGCATGCGCGCATATTGGTTGGGTCGCCACACCACGCGGTCCTTGAGGAACATATCCAAGAGTTGCTGAAAGTCGCGGCGAAACGTGATTATTCCAACGGAGATGGGAAGGTTACCGTCTGTCGTTATGAACTAGGCGGTGTAGTGCCAGAACGATTTGTTGCTGCATCAGAAACCAAGGCTGTTATCACCCTGCCAACGCTCAATATTGGGAACTCATATGACACTGCTCTCGTTATCGATGATGATGCGGCGTCACAAAAGCTATGCAGTATTTTGGCTACGATGGCGCGGGAGTGTCAAACAGTGTATGATCCAGCGGGTAGACAGGTGGACGCGGGGCCAGCATGAAGTATGGAATAGCTAAGTCAACCGATGGTCAACAGCGCCTCCAGCTCGTGCCTGCTAGGACTGATTTTCTTCATGGCGATAGCGCTCTCAAGGCTTCCATCATTGAACTAACTCAGAATTTGGTGGCGGTTCCCAGTCAGGGTGGTGTTGATAGGCAGCAACCCATAATCGAAGCCCTATCAGAGTGGTTCCAGTCTGCAGGTCTTCCTTTCGATGTGATTCGATCTCCGAGAAGAAAGGTCGAGAATTCGTTCCTTGGTCTTACTTCACGTGTAGGTAGCGGTAGAGGGCCGTTTTACCTGGTTACTGCTTGCCTAGACACCGCACCATACGGCGACAGACGAAATTGGAGCTATGACCCTTCAAGCGGTAGACTTGATCACAATGGTTGGCTTCACGGACGAGGTAGCGCAGATTCAAAGATTGGGATTGCAATTTTCTCGCACCTCCTAGCCGATTTAAGAGGAGAGAACCTGCGTGGAACTTTGGTTTTTTTGGCGGACTCTGATGAGCATACAGGAGGCTTCGGTGCAATCAAGAGCGTGGTTGACAGAAAAGAAGCTAAGAAATTTCAAGGTGCCTACATTGGTTACCCTGGTCATGATTCGATAAAGTCCGGAGCTCGTGGCTTCTATAGATCAAGAGTTACTTTCTTTGGTACAGCACAGCACACTGGCTCCAGGCGCAAAACAAATGACGACGCAATACTCAAAGCTTTAGAATTCTGTCAGTGGATTAATTCTAAAAAAAAGAAAATTGAGACGCTCTCAGGAGAATTCCCAGTCGCGCCAAAGGTCACGATTACATCCGTTAATGGTGGAGCAAACTCATTTTCGATCACCTCTGACGTGTGCTATGTTAGGGTGGATATCAGGCTTACCCCGTCCTTTCAAAAGGCAGATGCAAGGCGTTTTATCAGTGAAGCAGTGAAGCACGTTTCTGAGCATCACGAAGGACAAAAGACGAAAATTACAAACGAACAGTCTTGGCCTGCATATCAAATTAGCCATGAATCACCTTTAGTTTCAAATCTATTTGACGCCGCAAAGCGGGAATTTTCAACGGAACCATCTATTGAAGTCTGCGGCCCGTCAAACGTCGGAAACTATTTAGCGTCGGTAGGTGTTGATGCGGTTTGCGGGTTCGGTGTTGCCTATCGAGGCATTCATCAAGCTAACGAGTGCATCGACACAGACACGATTATTCCAGTTTACAATAGCTACAAGAACACGCTTTTGAAGCTCCTACGGTGAATACCTGGTTGGAAACGCGTAGCAAGTGTCTCAGCTCAATTACTGTAGCCTGCTTATTTCTGCTCACTCTACCGAAATTCGTCTTCGGCCCGGCATATAGAACTCCGTGATCCCGCGCTTCCCGTCCGCCCGCCCGAGCTGGACGATCACATCGATGGATTTCCGGATGTACTCACGCACCTCGGCGAAAGTCAGCGGTGTGCCAGCTTGGAGAACCATAATCGCCAGTCGATCGATTGCCAGTTCCGCGGTTTCGGCGTGGATGGTGGAGACTGACCCACCATGCCCGGTGTTGATCGCTTCGAGATAGGTCAGGGCCTCGGCCCCGCGCAGCTCACCGACGATGATCCGGTCGGGGCGCATGCGGAGGGAAGCCTGAAGGAGGGCGTTGGCGCTGCGTTGTGAACCGACACCGCGGTCGGCCAGAAGGGCGACGGTGTTCGGCTGGCCGGGGAAGAGCTCAAAAGCGTCTTCGATGGTGATCAGCCGTTCGTGCTCGCTCACATGGGTCAGTAGGTGTCGGGCGAAGGTGGTCTTGCCGGTCGAGGTACCGCCGCTGATCAGGACGTTGAGTCGCGCCTCGACCAGGGTTTGTAGTGCGACCGCAAGGTTCTCCTCTGCCAGATTGGTGATGTTTTTCATCTTCTCTGCGCGGAGCGCATCGAGCGAGACGGCCTTGCCGAAGAGATAGATCGGGGCATAGTCCCTGACACTGCCCGAGGCGAAGAGTCGGATCGTGATCGAGGCGCCGCGATCGATGGCGGGCGGTACGGCGACCTGGACCCGGAGCGGTCGGCCAGCATATTCCACCTTGCCGGAGACGAGGGGGTTCTTTTCAGAGACGCGGGCCTTGGCATCGCCGACGATAGTCTGGGCCATATTGAGGGCGGTAGT
>NZ_JBLWTA010000063.1:0-6857 GCF_048270365.1 Celeribacter sp. | reverse complement strand
GGCACCGACTGCGACACCGGTCGTCCCGGCCGCCTGCACCACGGCATTGGCCAGACGATCGTTCATCCCGTAGAACCCGTCGATACCGCCCTGCCCGGCAAACCGCGCGATCAGCTGCCCAGCCGCCCGTTCACCATCGACCGGGTTCCAACGAACGTCCTCGATCGCGACCAGTTCCGCTCCGGGCAGACGTGCCTTCAGCGCTTCCTCGAAGCCCGCAAGCCGCTTGGGGCCGATCCCCTCAGCCAGCGCGCCAGTCACGGCGGCGATCCTCGGTGCGTCCAGTCCGCGCGCTTCGGCGGCATCGGCCATGGCCTCACCGGCCAATTCGCCCAGCCTGCGGGAGTTTTCCCCGATATAGGTGACATAAAGTCCGTCAGCCGCAGCGTCGGGCGGTGAGATGACGGTAAAGACCGGCACGCCCGCTTCCTTCGAACGCTCGAGGGACGGCACGAGCGCGTTCTGGCTGATGGATTGCAGAACAATGGCGTCGAAATTCTGTGCCACCGCATCGTCCAGTTGCCGCGCCTGCAGCGCTGGATCGTAGGGGCTGGAGAAGATCTGAATCTCAATGCCCGCGGCTTCGGCAGCATCTTCGAACGTGGTGGCCCAGGTGCCGATAAAGGCGTCCTGGGTGGGCCCAAGCAGAACGGCGACGCTTTTGCCCGTAGCCTCGGCATGGGCGGCAAGCCCGGTCAGGATGGCGCTGGTTCCGATCAGGCCGAAAAGCGCAACACGACGTGTGAATTTCATAGAATCCTCCCTTGTTTGTCCGATGGCTGCACCCCCCCCGGCAGCTCACATTGGCGACTTTAAATGTTGCTCGAAAAATACCTGAATTCAAGTAAAATATATTTTAAATAAAAAAATATTCTTCATTTCATCCGACCGAGGCAGTCAACACGCTGCCGGTACGCCGCACCGAACCATCCGGCAGCTTGTCGACGGCGGCCATGCACAGCGATAGCGTCTCGCCTTGCGACGCACAGGCAATCGCCATGCGCCCCGGCACCGCAATATCCGACAGCATTTCGCCAGTTCCCGACAGGCACACGAACCGTTCCTCAAAGAGCAGCGGGACCCAAAACCGGCCTCTGGCGTCACGACACAGCCCGTCCGGATGCCCCGGTAATTCGGCCAGAACCCGGCGGTCGTCGAGCGCTCCATCCGCGCCGGTCCGAAACGAACTCAGCCGCTTGCCGAAGGTCTCGCAGACGATCAACCGATCCCCGACGACAACCATCCCGTTGGGGAAAAAGACGCCCTCGGCGACGACACGACACCCGTGATCGGGATGGAAGGCGAGGATGCGCCCACGATTGACCGGGTCGTCCTGTCCAAAGGTGAATCCTGTTTCGCCAACCCACGCCCAGCCGTCCGGCCCGCAGATCATGTCGTTGAAATTCCCCGCGAGCGCGTCTCCGAGATCGACTAGAAGCTCAGGCTCTTCGCCCTCGCGCCAGCGATAGAGCCGTGCGGCCAGAGATGTTGCATAGAACAGATCCCCGCCGGGCGTGAAATCCATCCCGGCCGGACGTTCCTCGACCTTCAACATCGTTTCGGGGGCGCTTCCGCATCGCACGCGCACGATGCGGAAGTTGTGCACATCCGAAAGCCAGAGCGCGCCGCCATGCCAGCGCGGCGCCTCGGGCCAGGAAAACCCTTCGGCATACATACTGAGCTCGGTCATGCGATGGTTGCCTCGGCGGTGACGGTCAGGCATAGCTTGTCGACCAGATCGTCAACCAGTTCGCCGATCTCACCCGGAACACGGGCCGCCCCGTAAATATAGAAGTCCGGACGCACCAGAACCGCACAGATGCCCTGAGTTTCGAACCAGTCAGCATAGGCGCCGTCCACGTCGCGCGCGGTTGCACCCGCATGGTCACCAACCGACACGACCTTTGCACCGATCCGCTCGAGCAGCGCTTTTTGCACATCGCTCAGTCCCTCAGCGGGGTTGCGCCCCACACCAAGCAGGGTGAAGCCGGTGCCAAAGATCTCATCGGCCAAAACCGCCTTGCCATCGACCTCGACCTGACGCTGCAGCGACAGCGTACCGGCGAGATGGCGCGGCCCAGCAGCCTCGTCGAGTGCGATGACGCCATGGCGCAGCTGGGGGAAGTCGGGCATCGGTGGCAGCCAACCGTCGCGGAACTTCTGGTCGCGCGCCTCTGCTTCGGCCGGGTCCATCGTGCAGGGCACCTTTCCGGCTTCCAGAGAGATGCGCGTCCAGTCCTCGGTATGCGGCGAGCGTTCGGGCTCATAGCTATCGAGGATCGCGTCCTCGGCGATCCCGCGCCGCACAAGGTCCATCTTCCACGCCAGATTGAACACGTCGCGCATGCCCGAGCACATGCCCTGCCCCATGAAGGGTGGCGTGGTATGTGCCGCATCGCCCGCAAGGAAAACCGGCCCACGGCGCCATTCCTTCGCGTGACGCGCCTCGAACGTGTAGACCAATTGCCGCACGATATCGAGATCTTCGGGACCCATCCCGAGCGCCCCGAGCAATCGCCAGGCGGCCTCATCGGTCAGAAGGCTTTCGGGGTCTTCACCGGGCAGCACCGCCCATTCCCAGCGGCGATGCCGCTTGCCGAGGGGCAGCACCGTGGTCGGCCGACGTGGGTCACAGATTTGACCGCAATCGAATTCAAATTCCAGTTCACGCTTCTTGCGGGCGTCGATCACCAGCCATTTTTCGTTGAAGCCGAGATCGCCTCGTTCGATCCCCAGCGCCTCGCGCACCGAGCTGTTCGCCCCGTCGCAGGCCACCATGAAACGTGCGGTGAGGGTGCGGGTTTCGTCAGTGACGACCGGCACATGGCTGCCCGGCACCGTTTCGGTGCGCGCGATGGTGCACCGCACGCCGCCATCAATTTCCTCGAAGGACATAAGCTGCCAGCCCAACAGGTCGGTATTCGTCGGCGCTGCGGCAAGCTCGCGCCCGAGCGCATTTTCAAAGACCGGCTGAAACTGCATGTAATCGGAATTGTAGCCCGAGACGCTTTTCTCGCCCCAGTCGAATTCCAGAAGCGTCTCGCCATGGGCGTTCACCCAGACGTATTCGGTGGTCGGATAGCAATCCGCCAAGACATCGTCCACGATTCCGAACTTCTGGAAAAGGCGCATGATCTCGTGATCGACATGGCCGGCGCGCGGCAAACCGTAAAGATCACGGTGCTTCTCGATCACGATCGTGCGCATTCCGAGTTGCGCCGCACTCATAGCCATCGTCAATCCAACCGGCCCACGGCCGATCACGGCGATATCATAGTCAAAAGCAGTCATGTTCAGGGCTCCTCCTCCCGTATCTTTGCAATCCTCTGCCCACCTCCCAAGGAACAGAGCCGAGCATTCGCCAAAAAATATATTTTTTGTTGACAAAAAGATCAAATGGAAAATAGTTTGAGGCTAAACTTATTAGGAGGGACCTCATGAAATTCGTCAGATTCGAGCGCAATGGCACTGCGCATATGGCGGTCGAGAAAGACGGAGCGCTGCATGGCTTGCCGGTGACGGACAAAGCGTTCCCCGGAACGCTCGACGAACTCGTCGGTGATGCGGCAGCCCTCGAAGCGGCGGGTAAAACTCTCGCTGCCGCCCCTGCCCTGTCGGGCGAAGGTATCCGGTATCTGCCGCCGTTCGAACGGTCGAGCAAGATACTCTGCGTCGGCCTGAACTACAGCGACCATACCGAAGAGTCGGGTTACGCACAGCCTGAGTACCCGACTATTTTCGCGCGGTTTGCAAGTGGCGTGATCGCGCATGAAGACCCGATCGTCCGCCCCGCCATCTCCGAAACCCTCGACTATGAGGGTGAGCTCGTTGCGGTGATCGGCAAACCCGCCTTCAAGGTGTCCGAAGAGGCTGCGCTCGACTATGTCGCCGGCTATTCGATCTTCAACGATGGTTCGGTCCGCGAATTCCAGCATGTGACCCCGCAATGGACGATCGGCAAGAATTTCGACAACACCGGCGCGTTTGGCCCAAGTTTCGTGACTGCGGGCGATCTGCCCAAGGGCGCGTTGGGTCTGACCCTTGAGACCCGCCTCAACGGTGAAGTCGTTCAGTCGGCCAAGATCGACCAGATGGTCTTCTCGGTCGCCAAGCTTATCTCTATCCTGAGCCAGAGCATGACGCTGTTGCCCGGCGATCTGATCGTGACCGGGACGCCTTCTGGGATCGGCGCGGCCCGCAAGCCTCCGCTCTGGATGAAGGCCGGCGACATCTGCGAAGTCGAGATCGAAGGAATCGGCGTGCTGCGCAACCGGATCGAGGACGAAGCAACCGAAAGCGCGGATGCTGCATAAGACCTGAGCCCCGCGCCGTCGCATTGGGAGGAGACCCGAAATGACCGCAATCACTGGATATATCAAACCCTCCCGCCGCGAAGGCGTTCTGGGGGTGCATTCGATGGACCACTACCATATGGCGGTCCCGAACCTCGAAGAGGCGCGGCGCTTCTATCTCGCCTTCGGTCTCGACGTCCGTGAGGAGGGAAATGCTCTCGGGCTTTATACCTTTGGAAACGATCACCGCTGGGCGAGCCTATCCGAAGGGCCACGCAAGAAGATGTCTTTTCTGTCCTTCGGCGTGTTCGAGGACGATTTCGACGCCTTCCGCCGCCATGTCGAAACCCAAGGCGTGCGCCTGCGCGACGCGCCTCCGGGTTTCGAATGCAACGGCTTCTGGTTCGAGGATCACGACGGCAATCTGATCGATATCCGCGTGGCCAAGAAGACGTCGCCTAATGAGAAATCCCTCGTTTCCAACGTGTCGGTCCCGGCCAATACGCGCGGTGCACCGACCAATTCGAACGCGCCGCTGATCCAGCCGCGCCGTCTGGCGCATATGCTGATCTTCACCCGCGACGTTCCCAAGGCGATCGAGTTCTACAGCCGGGTTCTGGGGCTGCGCGTGTCGGACACCTCTGGCGACGGCATTGCCTTCATGCACGGGGTCCACGGCAGCGACCATCACCTGATTGCCTTTGCCAAGTCCGACGCGCCCGGCATTCACCATTCAAGCTGGGATCTCTCGTCCATCGACCAGATCGGGATCGGCGCGATGCAGATGGCCGACAAGGGGTTTGACAAGGGTTGGGGTCTCGGACGCCATGTGCTCGGTTCCAATTATTTCCACTATGTGCGCGACCCCTGGGGTAGCTACTCGGAATATTCCTCGGATATCGACTACGTGTCCGCCGACCACGATTGGGAGGCAGGCGATTTCGCGGACAAGGATGCTTTCTACATCTGGGGACCGAACGCGCCGAAGGATTTCACCCACAATTACGAAGCCGACTAGACTGGTTCGCGAAACAGCGTTCCGACCCAGTCGATGAAGACCCGGACGCGCGGCGAGAGCTGTTGATGGCGGGGGTAGAGCAATGACACCGGAGATGGCTCCGGTGCATGATCTGGCAGGATCTCGATCAGTGATCCGCGGTAGAGATCCCGTTTTGCGTGGTATCGCGGAACCTGAACGATCCCCAATCCCAGCCGGGCCGCAGCGATATAACTTTCGGCGGCATTGACGGCGAGGCGTGTCGGCAGGACGACCTCGGTTACGCCGAATTCCAGCGGGAGGATGGATTTGGTCGCGGTCGAGCGGAATCCGACCATGCTATGCCCGTCGAGATCGCGGGGGCTTTGCGGCGTTCCGTGGCGCGCAAGGTAGTCCGGCGCAGCCAGCGTCACCTCGTCAAGCATGGCCACCCGGCGCGCGATCAGGTCGCTGTCCTGCGGTTCGCCCACCCGCAACACGCAATCGACGCCTTCGGGGATCAGGTCAACCAGACGGTCGCCCTCGCTCATGTAGACATCGAGATCGGGATAGGCCGCGAGAAATTCCGGCAGATGCGGCATCACGAAGTGGCGCGCCAGCGTTCCATGCACGTCGATACGCAACTGCCCCTTGGGCTTGGCCCCGGCAAAGGCCTCTTCGGCCTCCTCCACATCCGCCAGGATCGACAGGCAGCGATGATAATACGCTTCACCGTCGAGAGTGGGCGCTACGGTGCGGGTCGTGCGCTGCAAAAGCTTCACGCCCAGTCGCGCTTCGAGTTGCTTGACGGCATCGGTCGCTGTCGAACGCGGCAGAGCAAGGTCTTCGGCAGCCTTCGTGAAGCTCCGCCGCTCAACGATCCGGGCAAATACCTTCATCGCTTCCAGCCTGTCCATGATCGCTCCATTATCCGACAATAACAAATAGTGATGACGAAATATCGCTGATTATCCGAAATATTACGAGGGCTATATGCGGTTTAGGCGAAACAAAACCACAGGAGACAAACATGTCCACGCAAACCAAAACAGCCCTCGTCACCGGCGCATCGCGCGGGATCGGTGCGGCAATCGCTACTCGTCTGGCCAAAGACGGTCTTAACGTCATCGTCAACTATGCTGGGTCCGGGGCCGCCGCTGCCAAGGTGGTCGCTGAGATCGAAAAGTCAGGCGGCAAGGCCGTCGCGGCGCAGGCTGACGTCGCTGACCCGGCCGCGGTGAAACGCATGTTTGATCTTGCCGAAAGCGCTTTTGGCGGCGTCGACGTGCTGATCAACAACGCGGGCATCATGAAGCTCAGCGCCCTTGCTGAGGCCGACGACGCGCTGATCGACAGCCAGATCGACATCAACCTCAAGGGTTCGATCAACACCATGCGAGAGGCCGCCAAACGCCTGCGCGATGGCGGGCGGATCGTGAACCTGTCCTCCTCCGTCGCGACGCTGAAATTCGAAACCTATGGCATCTACGCGGCGACCAAAGGTGCCATCGAAGTCCTCACCGGCATTCTCGCCAAGGAAATGCGTGGACGCGGGATCACAGTGAATGCCGTGGCACCGGGACCGACTG
>NZ_JBLWTA010000062.1:0-7111 GCF_048270365.1 Celeribacter sp. | reverse complement strand
GCATGACGAAGCGACCAAGCGGTGATGGTCAGATAGCTGTTGGCAGATCCCTGCGAGGGCCAGGCCGCCGAATCCGCGACGGACAGATTGGGAAGCCGCCAGAACTGACCATAGGTGTTGGTCACACCGGCTTCAGGCTCGGCGGACATGCGCAGGCCACCGATTTCATGCAGGGCTGCCCCAAGCGGATTGACCTGGGTTCGGATCAGCTCTGCGTTGATGGCCTCCGCGACTTTGGGAAGAAACGCATCCATTTGCGCCAAAACCTCTTTGTCGCTCTCGCTGCGGTCGGCAATGACCGCGTATTTCCCAAGGTCACCGGGGCCATCGCTCTGGCCTTGGGTCAGCTTGACCTCGTTGGTTTCCGAGGATTCTCCCACGCCAAAGCAATAGGCCAGCAGATACAGCCCCTCAGGGTCGCAATCCAGCCAGACGGTGGCATGATACGGCGTATACCAGGTCTCGTTGAACGGGCCCTGGATCTGGATGTGATAAGGGCGCTCTTTCGTCGACGGGATGAACGCATAGATCGGTTCGTTCAAAGGCTCACGCAATTTGAACAAGCCCTGAATGAACTGATGATCGGAAACATGCGTCCCGACATGCGGATGCAGTTCCTTCAATCCCGAAGCCAGCGCCAGGCGTGTCGACTGAATAGCCCCTCCTGCAAACGTGTAGTGCCGGGCAACCAGACGATACCGCTGGTCATCTTCGGTCCCCTTGGCAATCAGCCCGGTCACTTGGCGACCGTCATGATCCACGCGTTCGGCAAGCGTATTGGGCACCAGGGTGATCCGGCCGCGGGCCACATCGCATGACAACAGGCCGCTTCTGATCAGCCGGTCGGCAGCGCAGTCAAATCCGCGCGACACGTATCCGTTGCGCTGCTCCTGCGTGTCGACGCCCAAAGAGGCGTGCTCAGCTTCGATCCCGGCATTCGTCAGACTGTCCAGAAATCCCTGCTGGGCATCACCGCGAAAGAACGGCGGTCGGTCGGTGCTGTTTCCCGACACATGCATCAGGTCTTCGGCATGTTCATAATAGGCTTTGAATTCATCAAACGTGACCGGCCAGTCTGCAAAGTCCCATTCGGAGAACCGCGGCGTACACCCGCCCCAGAACAGCGTGCGACCGCCCACGGCCGACCAGGCGTCGCTGTTCAATGGTGGCGCTATGTCTTCGTCGAAATGCTCGCGGTCGGTCCAGGCGGTGCGGTAGCGTACAAGATTGTGAACTTGAGGAGCCAGATCGCTGCGGCTGCGAAATGGCGTTGAGCCGACGTGGTTGGTCAGCACAAACGGCCCGGCTTCCAAAATCACAACCGACAGCCCCTTGCCGGCCAATTCGATCGCGCTGGTGACCCCGGCGGTGCCCGATCCAACGATCAGAACGTCGATGCTGGTCGTTGCCTTGGCGATTGAAAACAGATCTGTAGCGAGCACAGACGAAAGGGATTGCATGAGTTCTGGCCTCAACGATTGAAATAGGCAGTGGCGACTTTGCGGAACGCAAGGATGATGTCGTCGACATCGTCATCCGTGAGTGTGGAGGCGATGGACAAAAGACCGGCTCGGCCGTGCATATCGTCACAGACCGGCAATTGCCCCCGTCCGTAGTCGATTTGCGACGCAAAGCTGTTGGCTGGATGGGTCCAGGGGAAACCATCCCGGCTGTTGGAGCGCTTGCGGGTCAGGCTGGGGATGTTGAAATACCAATGCAGACCCCATTCACGCATAGGCAAACAGCTCAGCGATCCTTCGGGGCCATGAATGCCCTCCGCCCTGACGGCAGCCATGAAGCGCGCGCAGATATCCTCGTCCTCAAAGGACATGATCAGGAATGGACCGCTGTCGCCGTCGGGGTCGATGACATTGCGGAACTTGATCTGGGGGATCTCCTCCAACGCCGCGCGGATGCGCCATTTAGCCTGTCGCATGGCGCCTGTGATCTTGGCCAGCTTACGCGATTGCGCCAGCGCCATCGCCCCGGCCAGGTCTGACATACGCGCGCCGATGCCCCACAGCTGGCAGGTCTCGTCCGTCGGATCCAGCCGACCAGCTTCATCGCGGGCATAGCCCAGATCATGCAACGCCACGATCCGGCGGAACAAAGCATCATTGTCGCTGACAACCATGCCGCCATCGCCCGATGTCATGTTCTTGTTCAACTGGAAGCTGAACGTTGCGACGTCCCCGAAACGTCCCACTGCCGTGCCGTTTTGACTGGCACCGGCAGCCTGCGCGCAATCCTCGATCAGGCCGATACCATGCGTTCGGGCAATATCGGCAATCTTCGAAACATTGCCAGGGGCGCCACTCATGTGAACCAGCAAGATGGCACGAGAGCGGGGGGTTATCTTGGCCTCGAGATCCGCAGGGTCCATGCAGAAGGTATCGTCGATATCAACCAGCCGCGGGATCGCCCCGGCCCGGACAATAGCCGAGATACAACTCACCCACATATAGCCGGCGACCAGAACTTCATCGCCAGGGCCCACCTCAAGCGCGGACAGGGCAATGGACAACGCCGCGGTTCCCGATGAAACCGCCAGCGCGTTGGAATGCCCGTAGGTCTCGCACCACTCCTTCTCGAGCGTTTCCACCATATGCTGTGGGTTGGGACCATAAAACCTGAACGGGCTTTGAGACTTTACAACCCGCTCAACAAGTTCGCGTTCTTCTTCGCCGATCCAATGAGCTCCTGGAAGTTCCCATGGCAACGGTTTTGTACGAACAGGTTCACCGCCTTCAATCGCCAGGCGATTGGCACGAACTGATGGTTGCATAAATCCCCCTCCTAACACCAATGTTTAGAGCCGTAGATTCCAATGTTTAAGAATGTACTACCCAAACATTGCTACGAATTCATATTCCAGCTGCGTCAGGGTCGATCATCGTTCTCTGTTCTCTGAATGTCCTTTGGACTTGGGTAAAGCCCGCCGATCGCGGCGACGGAAAACGAGGCGTTCACGGTTCACGAAAGGGCAGATTGCAGCCCTGAAGACGCTGCGGAGAACGGGTGTCTGCTCAAGTCTGGTCGGCACTCCCGCATGATGCGCCAGACGCCGGAATTTCGGCTTATTTGGCGAGCAGGGTTTCTCCCTTGTTCCCTTCGGCGATCTCCGGCCACGCCCTTGACCTTTTCGAGCACCGACGACCGGCTGCCTTTCCGGATGCGCTCCGGTTTTGCCATCTCCGCATTGCTGCATGCCGTGCTTCTCTCGGCGCTCACGCTCGCCGTGCCGCGCGATGCGCCGAGGCCGTCGCTCGAGACGATCCCTGTGGAACTTCTGGCCCTGCCCGCGCGAACCGGGTCGCGGCGCCAGCAGGCTGGCACCGACAACACCCCGGTCGAAGCACCGCACTCGCCCCCTTTCACCACAGCGCCTGCCGGTGAAACCGCCCGGCGCGTGACGCCGTCGGCCGCGCCGGAAGCCCCCATCCTCCGCGACAAGGCACCTGCACGGGAGAGGGCGAAGGACAGCGCCCGCCTGCGGCCGGATCCCCCTCGCCGCGACCGACCAACGCCAATGGTGCGCGCCGAAAAGGTCTATTCCACCGCCGCGATGGACAGCCCGCTCGGGCGACAGACACGGGAAGACCTGAAGGGCTTCGACCCGCAGGAGCGCCTTGTCCAGCTCTGCAACTACGAGGCCGTGGAGCAGGTTCGCCACGCCCGACCAAAGCTGCACGCGGATTTCGTCAACGCCTACGCCCGCGCCGATCTGCGGTTCGACGGAGCGACCCTTTCCGCGCAAGGAGCCGCAATCCATGGCGGCGCGGACTGGTATGCGCTCGCCTTCGTCTGCGAGGCGGCGGCGGGCCTCGAGCGGGTCACCGGTTTCACCTATTCCCTCGGCGAGAAGATCGCCCGCCGCGACCTCGAACGCTTCGGCCTGCCCGATGGCGATGTTCACCCGGACTGAGCCGTCCCGCATCCGCACTTGTGCGCAGGCCTCTTGGCGCTACCATGGTTGAACGGCAGCGCCAGCGGAATGACTGGCGGACAAGACACGCGGACACCGCGCGGGAGGACCCCATGTGCCACATCTTCGCCGGGCAGGACCCGGACGACTACGAACCCGAGACGCGCCGCATGCGCCTCAACGGCCAGAGCACGAGCATCCGCCTGGAGCGATCGTTCTGGGACATCGTCGACGAGATCGCGGCGGCGGAGGGCGTCTCGACCCCGGCCTTCATCTCCAAGCTGCACTCCGAGGTACTGGAACTGCGGGGCGAGACCCGCAACTTCACCTCGCTGCTGCGCTGTGCCTGTCTCGTGCGCCTGCGCCAGACGCTGCCGCAGATCCACCTCGAGGCGGCCGAGTAAAAAACGTCCTGTAGTAAATCGATACTACCCGGAGCGAGGTCTCCCGTCCCAGTCTGTCGTTATCGCAAGTCAAAAGACGAGCGTTTGCTGCAAGTGCGAAATCTCGCATCAGCTTGACGGTAGACCGATACGCCAGCCCCTGGGCACGAGGGCCGGCGGAGACGATCCGGGAGTAAATCGTGGCGAAATGCATTCATGCGATGATACGCGTGCTCGATGAAGCGCGCTCCATCGCCTTCTACAGAACTGCCTTCGAACTGGAGATCGCGGAGCGACTCGAGTTCGACAGCTTCATTCTCATCTATCTCCGCAACGACGAAGCCGACTTCGAGGTCGAGCTGACGGTCAACAAGGGACGCACGGACCCTTATGACCTCGGCGACGGCTATGGGCACATCGCTGTCTGCGTAGACGATCTCGACGCAGAGCACGCGCGCTTCGAGGCAGCCGGGCTCGCCCCGCGCAAGATCGTCGACTTCAACCGCGACGGCGCGCTGCTGGCACGGTTCTTCTTTGTCCAGGATCCGGACGGCTATCAGATCGAGGTTCTGCAAAGGCACGGCCGCTACCGCTAGGTGACGGCTGTTTCGGGAGGGAGGAGATTATGACCGAAACGCTTGTATCCCCAAGAGGGCTTTCCAGACGGCAACTGCTGACGCTTGGCGCGGCAGCGGGCGCCGCCTTCGTCACCGGCCCCGGCTTTCTCGCCGGGACCGGCGCGGCATGGGCCATGGAGGTGACCCATGTAAAGCCGGCGACGATGGCGGCGCTGATCCAGATGGCACGCGACATCTACCCGCACGATCATGTCGCAGATGAATTCTACGCCACCGCGGTGAAGGGCTACGACAACGCCGACATGGCCGAAACGGTCGAGGTGGGCATTGCCGGGCTCGACGCGGCGGCGCGCGGCAAGGGCCACGCCGACTATCTCTCCATCGGCTGGGAACGCGACCGGGTGGAGATCCTCAGGGGCATGGAGGAAAGCCCCTTCTTCCAGTTGATCCGCGGCGGGCTCGTCACCGGGCTCTACAACCAGAAGGGCCTCTGGCCGCTCTTCGGCTACGAGGGCGAAAGCTTCTCCAAGGGCGGCTACATCCACCGCGGCTTCGACGACATCAACTGGATCTGAGGGAGGGGCTGTCATGGCTGCACCATTCGACCTGAACGACGACAGCGTCGTCGTCATCATCGGCACCGGCGCGGGCGGCGGTGTGCTTGCCAACGAGCTGGCGCAAAAGGGCGTTTCCGTTGTTTCACTGGAAGCGGGCGGACGCTACCTGCCGGAGGACTACATCAACGACGAGTGGGAGAGCTTCGGCCAGCTCGCCTGGACCGAGCCGCGCTCGACCTCCGGCGACTGGCGCGTGGCGAAGGACTTCTCCGGCCTGCCGGCATGGATTGTCAAGGCCGTCGGCGGCACCAGCATTCACTGGGCCGGCGCATCGCTGCGCTTCCAGGAACACGAGTTCCGGGCACGCAGCACCTATGGCAACGTCCAGGGTGCCAACCTGCTCGACTGGCCGATCGACCTGGCGGAGATGGACCCCTGGTACGAAAAGGCCGAGACCAAGCTCGGCGTCACCCGCACCGGTGGCCGCCCCGGCCTGCCGGGAAACAACAACTACAAGGTCTTCGAGGCCGGCGCCCACAAGCTCGGCTACAAGGAAGTTCATACCGGTCGCATGGCGATCAACAGCCAGGACTACGACGAGCGCGTGTCCTGCCAGCAGACCGGCTTCTGCTTCCAGGGCTGCAAGTGGGGCGCCAAATGGTCGTCGGCCTATACCGACATTCCACGCGGCGAGGCCACCGGCAATCTCGAGGTGCGTGACAACTGCCACGCGCTCAGGATCGAGCATGACGCGAGCGGCAAGGTGACCGGCGTCGTCTATGCCGACAAGGACGGTGCCCACCACCTGCAGAAGGCGCGCGTCGTCTGCGTCGCCGGCAATTCCATCGAGAGCCCGCGTCTGCTGCTCAACTCCGCGTCGAGCATGTTTCCCGACGGGCTGGCGAATTCATCCGGACAGGTCGGGCGAAACTACATGCGCCACACCACGGGCTCGGTCTACGCCATCTTCGACAAGCCGGTGCGCATGTGGCGGGGAACGACGATGGCGGGCATCATCCAGGACGAGTCGCGCCACGATCCCTCGCGCGGCTTCGTCGGTGGCTACGAGTTGGAGACGCTGTCGCTGGGGTTGCCGTTCATGGCCGCCTTCCTCGATCCGGGTGCCTGGGGACGCGAGTTCACCACCGCGCTCGACGGCTACGAGAACATGGCCGGCCTCTGGATCGTCGGCGAGGACATGCCGCAGGAGACCAACCGGATCACCCTCAACCATGATCTCAAGGACCGCTTCGGCCAGCCCGTCGCCAATGTGAACTTCGACAACCACCCGAACGACAATGCCATGCGCGATCACGCCTACAGGCAGGCCATGGCGCTGTACGACGCGGTCGGTGCGACACGCACCTTCCCCACCCCGCCCTATCCCTCGACGCATAATCTCGGCACCAACCGGATGTCCGAGAAGCCGCGCGACGGTGTGGTCGACCGCTGGGGCAAGGCGCATGACGTGCCCAACCTCTTCGTCTCGGACGGCAGCCAGTTCACCACCGGCGCGACGGAAAACCCGACGCTGACAATCGTCGCGCTCGCCATCCGCCAGGCGGACCGGATCGCTTCCGAGCTGGCGAAGGGCAACCTCTAACCCCTGGCAAGGGTCCATGCGGGAAACCTCTCAGGCCACGGACTGCCGCTTCGGTCCGTTCGTGG
>NZ_JBLWTA010000061.1:0-7261 GCF_048270365.1 Celeribacter sp. | reverse complement strand
CCCGGCTTTTTCGGCCACACCGCAGGCATTCAGTGGTCCAGCGCCGCCAAAGGCCATCATCACCGTATCAGAAGAAATCGTGGTGCAACGATGCAGTTCCTCGGCAATTTTCGCCTCGAACGCATCCGACATTGCAAGCAATGCCGTTTCAAGATTCACCCCCAACGGATCGGCCACATTGGCCATCACCGCCGCTTCTGCGCGCGCAAGATCAAGCCCCATGTCTCCGCCAAAATACGACATCGGATCAAGAAGCCCTAAAAGCAAACTGGCATCCGTAATGGTCGCCTCTTTGCCGCCGCGCCCGAAACAGGCCGGACCCGGCAATGCGCCAACGCTCTCAGGACCGATGACAATTTGGCCCTCTTTCACCCGAAAGATCGAGCTGCCCCCGGCGCCCGCCGACATGATTTCACACAGTGGAAAGGAGACGCTGATGCCTTCAACATGACCGCGCCGCATTTCGGCAACGCGCCCTTCGGTGCATTGGCCAATGTCCGTGGTGGTTCCGCCCACGTCGATGGAAACCGTGTCCCGAAATCCGTACACCGAGGCAAAGGTTTTCACCCCTTCCATGCCGCCACGCGGTCCCGACGAATAGGTTTTGATCGCCACGGTTTTGGCCACGCGCGAGGCATCGCCATCATTGCGGAAAATCAACAGCGGGTTTTTCGTGCGAAACGCACGCAGACGGTTTTCGGCGTTGTACAAAAACGCCTCCATCGACGGATGCAGGAAAGAGTTGATCACCGCCGACCATGCCCGCCGATCAGGATTGGCATCGACCGTCAGATCCGACGCGTAGAGCACCGGCACCGCCCCCAACAAATGGCGCGGGTATTTGCGCAGCGCGATTTTCTTGACGCGCTCTTCTGCATCGCCGAAATCTGCGCCGCTGAAACAGACCACAAGACGGTTTGCGCCCATTGCGGTCAATTGGTTGATCACCTTGACCACATCGACTTCGGCGGCATCGCTGTGCAATGTCGCTGTGTCGACAAAAGCCACCCGATCCCCGATCAACGCGTCATAGACTTCGGGATCATGGTCGCGCAGTGAGGCCACAAGATCCTTGGACTCCGTGTCGAGCACCAGACCCAGTTTCGGCCCCTTGCGCTCACAAATCGCGTTTGTGCCCTGGGTGGTGGAATAACGGATCAGGTCCACCTCTTCGAGCAGACGTTTGACGTCCGTGGCGCCATAGACCACCTCGGAGGCTTTGGTCAGACCCTCGAAAAAACATTTCGACAAATCATAAGGCGTGGTCAGAACCTTGGTCTTTTGAACGCCGTCGTCCGACATGATACACACATCGGTCAGCGTCCCTCCGTTATCAATATTGATCTGAAATGCCATCGTGCATCTCTCCTCCCATCCTTGTTGCGCAGTGATCCTGCGGTAAAGAGCGTGTCTTACGCCGGGATCACGGTCGCTGAGGCCACGGGGGCTCCTCTCCCCTTGGCCGGACCGTCGATCCTACCCAATGGGATGCAGGTTCTTTTCCAACCCGCGAACAGACCGGTCAAAAATATTTAACCATTTGTTTTATAATGACTTAATATTTTCCCCTCACAACGGGAGGGGGAACACAAACGTCTGTGCGTTCGATTTCGAGACGTGCCGCAACGCAGCATGGCCGAAGATCAGACAGGCACGATCTTGTGCCACTGGCGTTTGACATTGGCCTGCGCTGATGCGGGGATGAAACGGACGAGATCAGGTTTAAACGTCAAAAGGGCAGACGCAGGGTCGGTAAAGGCCGAAAGCGGGTGACGAGATATCTTGCTGTGATATGCTGCCCCGAAAATGGCACACCAACATGATCACTAATCTCGAAGCAGACCTGTTGCGCACCTTTGTCGCGATTGCGGAAGAGGGCGGATTCACTGCGGCGGCGCGGCGGGTCTATCGCACGCAATCCGCCGTCAGTCAGCAAATGAAGCGCCTTGAAGAAACACTGGGCATCCCCCTGTTTGAAAAGCTGGGTCGCAAACGGCGACTGACGCAGGCAGGTCAGAACCTTTTGAGCTATGCGCGTCAAATCATCAGTCTGAACGATCAGGCCGTGATGATGGTGCATGCCTCACAAGAGGTCGGCGAAGTCCGCATCGGCGCCCCGCACGATATTGCAGATTCCATTCTGCCGCTGTTTCTGTCGACTTATGCCCAGACCAATCCGCGCGTTCACGTCATGCTCAAAGTGGACCGCAGCCCGAACCTTATGCCTTTGCTTGAGGACGGGCGGCTCGATATGACCCTGACCACACGCCATTCCGAACGGTTCGAAGGCAAACTTTTGCGCAGCTCACCGACGGTTTGGATCGCCTCTTCCATGTTGCGACTGGAACGCAATCAACCCGTGCCTTTGGTGCTTGCGGATTCTCCGTCCATCTTTCGCCGGATCGCGCTTGATGCGCTTGAACAACGCGGGGTGGCCCATATCGAACGCTATACCTGTCCAAGCCTGTCGGGGATTCATGTTGCTTTGAACGCCGGATTGGGCGTGACCGCGCGCACACCGGAAATGGTGACCCAAGATTTGCGTATCCTTGGTGAGCGCGAAGGGTTACCTCCCCTGCCCGACATCAATTTCTACATCTATCGCCGCAACGGCGCGCTGTCTCAGGCGGCCAATGCCCTTTTCGATCAGATTTGTGCTGAGAGATGAGGTCCATTGCCGGACCGGATCAGGCGAGCCGTTGCGTCGCGCTGCGTTGGAATTCTGAGGGCGTCATCCCGAACTTGGCCTTAAAGAGCCGCGAGAACTGCGCCTGATCTGCGAACCCGAAACGGTAGGCGACCTCGGAAATCGACAGATCGCGTGAGGCCTGCAACCGGTCCCGCGCGGCCACCAACCTCTGATCTCGGATTTGTTGGCTGACGGTGCCGTTCATGTCTTTGAAAAGATCGTGCAAGTACCGTTTGGAGATACCGCAGGCTTCGGCAATGAGATCGGGCGAAAGATCGGGGTCTTTCAGATTGGCGCGGATGTATTTCTCGACCCTGGAAAGATGTGCGGCCCGCACCGAAGAATAGCCACTTTCGCAGGCGTTCGAGGCATCGTTGAGCGCAAGGCCGAGAAGTTCAAGCAGGTGGCGTCCGATGGTTTCACGAGCCGATGGCGTGAGATCGTCGATCTGGCTCTGAGCATGGCTGACCATCGTGGCAAAAAGCCCCGCCGTTCCGGTGGTGGCGTCGATCACACGCGCGCAAAAGCGATCGGGCTGACGCACCCGCTCGGCCAACGCCCGGCGGCTGACTTTGAGCACGTACAAATCGTTAGGGCGTTCATAGAGGAACCGATAAGGCTCGTCACCGCGCTCGAGAATAAAACCGCCGGGATCGCAGCGCAGGTCGCGACCCATCTGGCGGAACTCAACCGAGGTCGCGCGCGGCAGCGTGACGAGATATTCCTCTTCCTGAGTATTGCAAATATGCGAGCGCCGACGTTCGTAATTCACCGGGTCAGACGTGAGCCGTGACATACCCACATGGCCCAGTTCAACGCGAGACAGTTCGCCATTGAAACGGATCGGGTCGCGAAATTGCAACTCCAGCGGAAAATACGCCTCCGACACCACCGCATTCCATTTGCTGGAACGATGCTGCGGTTCTGTTGCACCCGTCGAAAAGCGGAACGCAGCTGTCATCGAAAAGTCCTCCCTTCGTAAACATTACGTGACGCTGTGATCAAAACAAAAGAAAAACAGGCGGTCTGCGCTCTGCGTCAACTCATCTTGCGCTGGTTGACAAATTTTTCTGCGCCGTTTGCCAAAGCTTTGTGCACGGAGCGTCAAGACTGGAATCGATTTCCCGGAAACCCTGTTTGGCAGATCGACGTGCAGGACAAACGCGCCGGATCGGAAGGGCCTTCAGCCCCCGTCAGGCACTGTTCTGCCCCCAGCAAAGGACCGGAAATATGGCAAAACGACAAGTCGACCCAATCACACTTTCCGTCGTGAGAGGTGTTCTTGAGACCACGCAGCGCGAAATGACGATGGCACTGGAAAAGACCGCACGCAGTTCGGTGTTCAACCTCGCGCATGATTATTCCACGGCACTGTTCAACCACACGCCCGAGATGATCCTGCAAGGACAAGACATCCCGATCCATCTGGGATCGCTCATTCCTGCGATGAAAGCGGTCGATAAGTTCTTCGAGGGCGATATCCATGAGGGCGATCTGATCCTGCACAACGATCCAGATTATGCCGGATCGCATATCATCGACACATGCATGTACTACCCGGTGTTTTATCAAGGCGAGTTGGCGTTTTGGACGGTCTGCAAGGGCCATTTGACCGACATCGGTGGCCCGGTTCCCGCGGGCTATAACCCCGAGGCCAAAGAAATCTACGCCGAAGGGCTGCGCATTCCGCCGGTCAAAATCTGGGACAAAGGGGTGCCGCGCAACGATGTGCTGAACCTCTTGTTGACCAACATGCGGGCACGGCGGGATCAGGAAGGCGATTTCAACGCCCTGATTGGCGCTTGCCAAGTCGGTGCCCGCAACCTTGTGGCGTTGATGGACAAATACGGCAAAGACGTTGTCCAGGACTGCATCGAAGACCTTTTGTCGATGGCCAATCGCCATATGTCGGGCTTGATCGCAAAGGTCCCGGATGGGACATATTCCGGCACCGCCATTCTGGAAGATGCGGGACACGGCTTTGGCGATTTCGACATCACCGCAACGGTGACGATCACAGGCGAAACCTGTCATATCGAAATCGAGAGCCCGCCGCAGATCCCGTATTTCATCAATTCCTACGAGGGCAATTCCTACTCCGGCGTCTATCTCGGCCTGATGATGTTCGCCCAGTTGCCTCCCCCCTATAACGAAGGGCTTTACCGCAATGTGACGGTGGACATGGGGCCCAAGGGCACGTTGTGCAACGCCAAGCCGCCAGCGCCGCACATGAACTGCACCACCACGCCCATGGAAACGCTGACAGATGCGGTCCGGCTAGCCTTCGAACAGGCGGCACCGGACAAGGTTTCAGCGTCGTGGGGTCATGCCAATGGCTGCAACATTGCGGGTTGGGATACGCGACATGACGAAGAATACGTGACCATGGTTCTGGCGTCGATCATCTCAGGAGCCGGGGCCACAGCGAGCCAGGACGGGTGGCACGCCTGCGGACCGGAATGCTGTTTTGGGGCGTTGACCTCAGGCGATATCGAGATGCTGGAGCATTCCTATCCGATCATCATCCACGAATACGGATTGATGACGGACAGCGGCGGTGCGGGCAAATTCCGTGGCGGTTCAGGCACGCGGTGGGAAGTCGAACCGCTTGACCGGGACATGACGTTGATCACGTTCGGCGAAGGGCGCCGTATCCCGGCTATGGGCGCGGCTGGGGCGAAATCCGCCATGGTCGAAAAAAAGGTCGGACGCTTGGAAGTCACCCGCGCGGGCGAAACTCAGATCATTACCGATAACGTCATCGAAACCATTCGCCCCGGCGAACGCGCCGCCAATCTCAACCCAGGCGGCGGCGGATATGGCAACCCCTTCGAGCGCGAGGTGCAAAAGGTGGTGGCCGACATCCGAAACGGGCTCGTTTCGATCGCCGGTGCCCGGCTCGATTATGGCGTCGTCATTGCCGACCCTGAAACGTTGACCGTAGACGAAGCCGCCACAGCCAAAGCCCGCGCGGCGGCCTGAAGCATCTGACATAAAAGGATTATTCTCATGCGTAGCAAATATCGTCTGGGCATCGACGCCGGCGGCACGTTCACAGATTTCATTCTGGCCCGTGCCAATGGTGACGTGCAAATTTTCAAAGTGCTCTCAACGCCAACCGAACCGACCAAGGCCATCCGCAACGGGCTTGCGCTGATCTCTGACGAAACCGGGCTTAGCGCGGCAGAGATCGTGTCCCAATCTGACCTCTGTATCAACGGCACCACCGTCGGCCTGAATGCGCTGATCACCCACACCGGCGCCAAGACCGGCTTGATCGCCACCCGCGGCCACGAAGATTCAATTGAAATTCGGTTGGGCCACAAGGAAGACGGCTATCGGTATGACCCTGAATATCCCCCAGCGACAATGTTGGTGCCACGCCACCTGCGCAAAGGGGTCAACGAGCGCGTGATTTCCGACGGGTCAGTGCGCACCGCCTTGAGCGAAGAAGATGTGCGCGACGCTTGTCGGTATTTCATATCTGAAGGGGTGGAGTCGGTCGCGATCAGCTTTGTCTGGTCGGTGCTACACCCCGAACATGAGATGCGTGCAGCCGAGATCGTGCGCGAGATGATGCCCGATGTGCGACTGACCATCGGCAGTCGGCTTTACCCGCAAGTGCGCGAATACACCCGGACCTCGACGGCCATCGTCAACGCCTATCTGGCCCCGATCCTGCAACGCTATGTCGAGGGGGTCGATGCCTACTTCCGCGAATTGGGTTCGAAACACCCGGTCCGCTATTTCCAGTCAAACGGCGGGCTCGCGCTGGGAAAGGTGGTGGCGGATCAATCGGTCTACGCGATCAACTCCGGCCCAGCCTCAGCGCCACAAGCGGCCCTCGACGTGGGCGCGCCTTGGGACGAGAAGAACATCATCACCTGCGACATGGGCGGAACCTCGTTCGACATTACGCTGACCAAGGACGGGAAAGCCAACGTCAACAAGAACATCGACTTTCTACGCTATCGCATCGGCATTCCGATGATCCAAGTGGAAACGCTGGGTGCTGGTGGCGGCTCTATCGGGTGGATTGATGAAATGGGCCTGATGCAAATGGGTCCGCAATCGGCGGGCTCGGAACCCGGTCCGGCCTGTTATGGTCAGGGCGGCGAACGACCGACCACAACCGATGCCAATCTTGTCCTGGGCTATCTCAACGCAGATGGGCTTGTGGGGGGGCGCCTGCCGCTCGACATCGAACAATCCCGCTCTGCAATCAAAACCAATTTGGCCGACCCACTGGGCCTGAGCGTGGAAAAAGCCGCCTACGGCATGTTCACCATCGTGAACAACAACATGGTCAATGCGATCCGCCGGGTTTCGGTGGAACGCGGCTATGATCCGCGTGATTTCGTTCTAATGGGGGCAGGCGGCGCGACCGGAGCACATATCACAGCGCTTGCGCGCGAAATGGGCATTTCAAAAGTGCTGATTTCCAAACTGGCCTCGGGGCTTTGTGCATATGGCCAGATTATTTCGGACGTGAAATACAACTACATGGCACCAGCGCCGTTGCGACTTCAGGGTGCTGAGGCGGCGCAGACGCTCGACGGGCTGTTCAATGGG
>NZ_JBLWTA010000060.1:0-7522 GCF_048270365.1 Celeribacter sp. | reverse complement strand
ATGTAATAATCATAGCCCAACAGGCCCTCGATCCCGCTGTCAGGCCGTCGCCAGCCTTCACCGGACAGCCACGTCGGGGCAAGCGTCATGCCGATATGCAGAGGTTTCTGTGTCATCCAATTATCTCCTCACCGTGAACGCCGCGTCAGCACCCACAAAAGATAGCCACCGCCCAAAAGCCCGGTCATCTGCCCGACCGGCAGGCTCAGCCCGGTTGGCAGACGCTGGCTCATCAGATCCGCGCCCAACAACAAAGCCGCTCCCATGAGGCCGGCGGCAAAAAAGGGGATTTGCGCCATGCCGCTCACACGGCGCGCCAGTTGCGGCGCGGCCAGTGCGATAAAGCTGATCGGACCTGCAGCGGCGGTGGCAATCGCGGTCATGCCGACGGCGGCGAGGATGGCGGCAATGCGGGTGCGCTCGACCGAAACGCCAAGCGCCGCCGCCGCATCATCACCCATCTCAAACAGCGCCAACCTGCGCGAGAGGCTCAAAACGACAGGCGCCAACAGCATCAGACCCAGCGCGGCGGGCCAGACATGCGCCCATGTGCGGGTGTTGAGAGAGCCCGCGAGCCAAAGCTGCGCAGCGATGGATTGATCGAGATCGCCCATCACCAGAAACACCGTATTGACGCCCGACAGTGTCGCGCCGACACCAATGCCCACCAAAACAAGGCGATAGCCTTCTGATCGCCCGGATTTGCGCGCCAGTATCAGCACGACAAAAGCGGTCACAAGGCCGGACAGCATCGACATGGCCGCGATGCTCAGCGGGTCGGAGTTGATCATCACAATCTGTACGATGGCGCCCGTCGCGGCCCCTGTCGTGAAACCGATCACATCGGGGGAACCAAGCGGATTGCGCGAGACAGTTTGAAACGCAGCCCCCGCAAGCCCGAGGCCAAATCCCACAAGGCAGGCGGTCAGCACACGCGGCAGACGGATACGCCAGAGCACCTTGGCGGCGGGGCTGTCGTCGCTTTGGCCCCGGAGCACGGCGATAAAATCGTCGAGGCCGATGGGCATTGTCCCCGTGGTGAGCAACAGGACACCGAGACCCAGAATGAACGCCGCCAGAAGCACCGTTACAATCATTGCCCGCGGATGAAGCGCCAAAGTGACAGGGCCAATTGAGAGAACAGAGGGCCGCATCAGAGTCGCACCATCTTGAAACGTCGGACACTAAAGACAAAGAACGGCCCGCCAAGGATGGTCGCCACGATGCCGGCGGCGACTTCGGCAGGGCTGACAAGCACGCGCCCGAGAATATCCGCAAGAAGCAGCAGAAGCGCCGCAATCAACGCGGAATACGGCAGGATCCAGCGATAGTCCGGCCCGGAAAACAGCCGGGCGATATGCGGCGCCACCAGCCCGACGAAACCGATAGGGCCAACGGCGGCGGTCGCCCCGCCCGCAAGCGTCAGGATGGCAAAGCAGGCCAAACTCCAGATCAGCACGGGACGCGCGCCCAAAGCCCGACCGACATCACGGCCCAACGCCAGCGCATTCAAGCCGGGGGCAATCGCCATGGTCAGCGCGCCGCCAAACAACAGGGTCGCTGACAGTGCAATCAAAACCGGGCCACCGCGTCCCTCGACCGATCCCGCCCCCCATTGCCGAAAGTCTTCATAAACCTCTGCAGGCGCGTTGATGATGATGATGCCGCTCAAAGCCCCCAGCATGACCGACAATCCCGCGCCTGCCAGCACAAGCCGCACCGGGTCGACCCCTGCGTCATGGCCGCGTCCCAGAAGGAAAACGGCAACACCCGCGAGCCCCGCGCCAAACATGCCGAACCAGAGGTATTGGTCGATGCGGGTCAAACCAAAAAGGCTAACGCCCAAAAGCACCGCAACGGCGGCGCCTGCGTTGATGCCCAGCAGGCCCGGCTCAGCCAGAGGATTGCGCGTCACCGCCTGCATCAAGGCCCCCGCAAGACCGAGAGCGGTCCCGGCGAGCAGGGCCAAAACAGTGCGCGGAAGACGCAGGGCGTGGATGATGACATGCAGATCATTGGTCGGATCATAGGCGGTCAGACTTTGTGTGATCTCAGCGATTGGAATGGCGCGTGCGCCGACCGTCAGGCTGATCAGCCCCGCCATACAGAGCAAAATCGCCGTCAGGGCCAGAGGCATCACCCGCTGTCGCAGCGGTGCGGAGGCGATCGTGGGGCGCATCATTCGACCGAAAGCGCGGCATCCAAGGTCTCGATCATCTCAAGGGCGGAATAATAATCGACGCGGAAAGAGGACAGGCCCATCGCATAGACTTGGCGCTTTTGCACGGCGGGCAGATTGGCCAAAAGCGGGTCGTTCAGAAAGGCCTCGACGTCCTTGGCATCGGCACTGAGCAGGATAACGGTCTCTTCGGTGATGGCCGCGCTCAGGGTTTCGCGCGAGATGAAATCCATGTTGGAGACACGGGTCACGGCGCTTTTGAATTCTTCTGGCAGGGGCGTGATGGCAAAGCCAAGCGCCTCAAGAACCTCGGCCTGCGGGCTGTGATCGCGGCCAATGGAATAGGTTCCCGCGATGTCATAGCCGACAAGGGTCGCCGGGCGCCCGTTCAGCGCCAACCGCTCTGCGGCCTCTTTCGCACGGCTTTCGAAATCCTGGATCGCGGCTTCGGCCTCCGCCTCGCGATCCGTTGCGCGACCAAGCGTGCGCGCCATGGCCTGCCAGCTTGTGTCGGAGTAATCGAGGATAAGCGTTGGAAGGCCCTGTGCCTCGACCTCTGCAAGATAGGGCAAAAGGCTGTCTGCGCCGGTCGAGGAGCCGACGACCAGATCGGGGCCTGCGATAATCAGAGATTCAATGTCAAAATCCCGATTGGCATAGAGGCTTTCGACACCGCGCGCATGTGCGATCTCAGCCCATTGGCTAAAATAGCCCGCCTCATCGGTCAGCTCGCCCGGCGTGGTGGCGGCGGTGGCAACGAGCGGCGCGTCAATGGCCAAAAGCAGCCCGGTGAGGCTCGGCGATGTGGAGATCACGCGCTGAGGGGCGGTTTTCAACGTCAGCGTGCCCCTGTCATGCGTCAGGGCGCGCGGCCAATCCGCGTCGGATTGTGCCCAAAGCGGTGTCGTGATCAGGGTCAACGGAAGGGCGAAGGCGCTGCTAAGCAAAGTGCGGCGGTTCATGCGGAAAGACTCTTTCGGGCTTGAGATCGGCGCAGATGGCGTATGGCTCTCTGGAAGATTGCGACTGATATTGCAGAATGCGTTCCACAATGCAATACCGACAGAAAGACTCAGTTAAATGAGGCGCAACATGCGACAGACAGGGGCCTTGCAGGCCGAAAATATCACATTGGCCTATGAGGGCCGGGAGATTTCCCGCGACCTGTCCCTGTCGATCCCGGACGGCTCGTTCACCGTCGTGGTCGGACCGAATGCTTGTGGAAAGTCGACACTTTTGCGAGCCTTGTCACGTCTGCTGGAGCCGACATCCGGGCGTGTCACTTTGGAGGGGCAAGATGTGCGGCACTATCCGCCGCGCGCCTTTGCACGCAAACTCGGGCTTTTGCCACAAAGCCTCACCGCGCCGGATGGGATCACTGTCGCCGATCTGGTGGCGCGAGGGCGTTTTCCGCATCAAAGTTTCCTGCGCCAATGGTCGAAAGAAGATGGCGAGGCGATCACCCGTGCGTTGGAGTCAACCGGCATGACGCCCCATGCGCAGAGGATGGTGTCAGAGCTGTCGGGCGGTCAGCGCCAGAGGGTCTGGATTGCCATGGCTCTGGCGCAGGAAACACCGATCCTCTTGCTGGACGAGCCAACGACCTATCTCGACATCGCGCATCAGATGGAGCTTTTGGAACTGCTGGAGGAGTTGCGCGCAGCGGGCCGGACCATTGTCGCCGTGCTGCACGAACTCAATCAGGCCTGTCGCTTTGCCACACATATGATCGCCCTCAAGGACGGCCGCGTGATGGCCGAAGGTACGCCCTCTGAAATTGTCACAGAAGATATGGTCGCAGAGGTCTTTGGCTTGTCGGCACGGATTGTGGAGGACCCGGAAACCGGCCTGCCGATGATCGTACCCCGCCCTGCGGCGCGCAAGGCGCGCACATCAGCCCGCTCATGCGAAAGCGTGTGATCCTCCTGTCTCACGGTTGATCGCATCGGCAACAGATTTCAGCGCAGAGAGCTGATCTGCGGTTTGCATCCGGCCCAGATCGGCGACGGAGGTCACGATACACGCCAATTCCCCCTGCGCATCGAATATCGGAGCGGCCTGGCCGGCGACATTCGACAAAAGATGGTTGGTCATCTCACACCATCTCTCTTCATAGACCTGCTTCAAGAGCGCAGCTGTCGGTGGCGTGCCACGAAAATCTTCGGGTTGATGCTCGCGCGCCTCAGCGATGGAGCGCGCCGGAAGGTGGGCCTGACACACCAAGCCGCAAGCGGTGTTGTCGATGGGCAGAATGGTACCAAGCCCGATGGCGGAGATCGCAAAATAAGCGCTGTTGTGCCAGCGCACAACTGTGGGGCCGCGCTCCGTCCAGATCGCCACACCGGCGCTGATCGCATGGGTCTGGCAAAGCTCTTTGATGTAGCGCCCCGCGATCTCGACAGGATCCACACGGCGCAAGGCAGCCACGCCGATCGACAGAGACAAGGGGCCGAGATCGTAATGGCCGCTGACAGCGTCTTGTTGCGCGAGCCGCTCTTTGACCAGAGATTGCATGTATCTGTGTGCCGTTGAACGCCCGGTTCCGACCCGTTTGGCGATCTCTCCCAAGGGCAAGGCCTGCTCGGCGGCCGAGAGCACGCGCAAGAAATCCGCAGCGATGGAGACCGATTGCACCGTGCCATCGCGCGGTTTCGTTGTCTCCGGTGTGTCGATGGTCGGTGTTTGCTGGCTCAACGTCTGCGCGCCCCCGAAATTTATGTATTTTGGTCAGTTTAAGTGCATCGGTGCAACGGAGGTACAAATTTGCATGGTTTTCCGCAATAGGCGAGTTGACATGCGGAATGCGTAATGCAATGCGGAACGAAATGCTGCAAGCCACTTCCCTAGCCAGCGGGCCAGTCACTGCGAACACCCGAGGGAAACATGGCAACAGCCCAATCTAAATTCATCCGCACCACCAGTCTCATGGCTTTGGTCGCGTCCCTGTCTGCACAGGGCGCGATGGCACAAGGCGCAGGCGAGATCATCATGCTCGACCCGATCATCGTGAGCGGCGAAAAGGTGGATCGTGACTTGTCCGAGACATCGACCTCCGTATCGGTGGTCGGTGAGGCAGAAATCGAAAACCAAAAGGTCGGCCGTGCCACCATCGACGAAGTGGTCGCCTCGACGCCCAACGTGATCTACCCTGACAATGTCAGCGCGCCGGTGATCCGTGGCATCGACACACAGGGGCCGCAAAACGGTGCCGTAGCGTTCTTCGGCGGCACCGTGCCGCGGGGCACGGTCAGCGTCGACGGTCATTATCAGGACTTCTACGAACTGACCTTCGGGGCCTCATCGACCTGGGATGTCGACACCGTCGAAGTGTTCAGCGGTCCGCAGACCACCTCACAAGGCGCCAATGCCATCGCGGGGGCGATTGTGGTGAATACCAAAGATCCGACCTTCACCCCCGAAGGCGCCTACCGCGCCGAATACGGCAGCTACAACACGCGGCGTCTGTCCTTTGCCTATTCCAATGCGCTGAGCGACGATTTGGCGGGGCGGATCGCGGTGGATTATTCCGGTCGCGACGGGATCATCGACTACACCAACCCGGGCTTTGTGCCGGGAGACGCCAATCTCGATTTCGAAAACCTCAACCTGCGCGGCAAGCTGCTCTGGAAACCGGCCGAGATTGCCGGTCTCGAAATGATGCTGACGCTGGCGCATAGTGACGGAAATCGCCCGACGCAGGAAATGGCAACCACCCCCTATGACGATCTCGACAACAGCTACGCGACCTCTCTGCCGAGCCTCGACGTCGAGGTGAACACCGCGACGCTCGATGTCAATTACGACTTTTTCAACGGGATGAAACTGTTCAATCAGTTGCAGGTTAGTCAGGCCGACACGCTGCGCACCACGGGGATCGGGCGCGGGGATGCGATCATTAAATCCGATGAGGTGTCCAACGAAATCCAACTCTCCTTTGGAGACTCGGAGGATGAGCTGTCCGGCCTCGTGGGCTTCTACGCCAAGAAGGTCGACCGCAGCGACGATCTTTGGCTATATACCGCGAAAGCTGACGGCGTTACCCCGGACACGGTGTATGAAGACGAGAAAACCTATCTCGGCCTGTTTGGCGAAACGACATGGAACTTTGCAGACCGCTGGAGCCTGAATGCGGGACTGCGTATTGAGAAAGACCGTATACAGCGTGAAGGCACCTCACTACGCATGTCTGAAGATGTCGATTACGACGAAACCTTCACCGAAGTTCTGCCGCGTCTGGCGCTGTCCTATGAGCTGACGCCTGACTGGACCGTGGGCGCGCTTTACAGCAAAGGTTACAACCCGGGCGGCGTGTCTCCGAACTTCACGACGGGTACTTGGGAAGAGTTCAAGGCAGAAACCATCGACAATTACGAGCTCTTTGCACGTGCGCGGCTGATGGGGGATCAGATGTTCCTGACGGCGAACCTGTTCTACATGGATTACGCCAATGCGCAGTACAACATACTCAACGAAGTCGGACCTGGGGACTTTAACACCTACACGATCAATGCCGAAGAATCCTATGCCTACGGCCTGGACCTCGGGATCGACTATGCGCCGAGTTCGGTCCTGACGCTAAACGGCAGCCTCGGGTTGCTCAAGACAAAGATCACGGAGATCAGCCGAAACACCGATTTCGAGGACAACAGCTTTGCCAAGGCCCCGCCTGTGACCCTTTCGCTTGGGGCAGACTGGGCCATGACGGATCAAATCCGTGTCGGCGGGCAACTGCGTCATGTGGCCGGGGGCTATTTCTCTGACGCGGAAAACACCGAAGACTACAAGATCGGCAATTACACGATCACGGACCTTCAGGCCTCCTATGCGTTCAATGACGGGATCGAGCTTTATGGCTATGTGAACAATATTTTCGACATTCGCGAAGATACGTTCAAGCAGTTCAACCGTACACAGGGAGGCACCGAGGCCGCCATCACCGCGCCGCGCACCGTCGGGATCGGCATTCGCGGGACGTTTTAACATCGCTGCTTCACATCACTGCATGCAACCGCAGCCGACGCCCCCCTTCGCCTGCAAAGGGGGGCAAAAGTATGGTGAGGCTTTCAGGAGCCAGACCCTCTCTTAGAAAATCGCTCTAACCCGTCCCAGAAACTCTTACGACGGACAGCCGCAAAGACTGTAATTCCTGTGTCGAACATCAGCATCATCCTGCCTCCTACCGGCATCTCCCCAAACAACAGAAAGCCAGCTCAACCGCATCACAACTTTCGGCCGCGCGTTATTCGAGGGTCTGTAGTAGCCCATTGAGAAAAGGACACCTTCCTCCAAACTTGATCCCCGTATCGAAGCGTCACATCTCATACGCGATGCGATCAAGTTCGG
>NZ_JBLWTA010000059.1:0-7880 GCF_048270365.1 Celeribacter sp. | reverse complement strand
TACAGGATTCGGGCCGTTTTTGGGATACTCCAGATTGCCTCCATATTGGTGGCAGTGACCCTGATGCCGTCCAATGCATCAGCCATGGTTTCGTGCTCTGTTGAACAAGTCGCTCAGGAGTCTTCAAACGAGCGCCACCATCATGAAACGGACATTCCGGCTGCAGATATCGACCATGGAGCAGACCACTGTGCGTCACATATCTGCGTGGTCGGTGACTTCGTAGGTGCCGAAAGTTGCACAAAGCAGTCCGCTAATGTTTCCCTCCGGTCCTGGGATATTGCGTCCCTAGTCCGTTCGGCCACACCCGAAGGTTTGCGGCGCCCTCCTCGCGCCTGATGCACCTGTAGCCGCAGTTTGACTGCGACCATCTGCATCTGACATTTCGAGGAAATCTAAGTGAAAATTCTGCTTGCGGCATCCTTGCCGCTGTTCGGGGCCGCCTGCTCGGCGCTTCCTGAACTTGAAACCGTGCCAGCGCTTACGGCGGCGGTTACATCGCCTGTGGTCGCGTCTGCGCAACCCGGGCCTGTTGTTGCTTACGCGGGCTACTCGGTCGGAGAACCGGCCGAATGGCGGATGCTGAATGATGAACAACGGGAGGGTGGCGAATGAAACTGCCTCTTCTCATGGGGTCCATGTTGCTGGTGTCCGCCTGCGCCAGTCCTGCCGTTCTTGAGCGTGCAAAACCAGATCGCGCGGGCTTTGGCAGTGTCGAGACGGGTGCACGCCAGGCTCTAGGGGCCACACCGATCTGGAACCTGTCTGCCGCGGACCTTGAGGAAACGCGCAAGAGGGTTCACGCCATGGTGCATGGTAAGACCGTCAGCGCCGACACCGCAGTGCAGGTTGCCCTGATAAGCAGTCCCGCACTTCAAGCCAGCTTCGCTGAGCTAGGTCTGTCCTCAACTGACTTATGGGAAGTGGCTATGGGGCCGGTGCCCTCGATCGGTGTGTCAATCTCCGGGTTGGCTGGCGATGTCACTCGCACACTTGAGGCAACATTAATCAACTCCCTGCTCGACGTGGCAACATCCGCACCGCGGACCCAACTTGCGGAGATTCGCTTCAGACAATCCGAACTTGCTGCGCTCGCCGACACGATAGACTTGGCCGTTGAAACCCGCCGGGCCTGGATTGAGGCGGTTGGCGCTTTCGAAGCCGCTGCACTGATCGCTCAAACTCAGGGCACTGCCGAGGCAGCGTCCGAACTTGCTGTGCAACTGGGCCGTACCGGCGCGATGAGCAAGGCCGATCAAGCAAGGGAGCATGCCTTTACTGCTGAGCTTGCCGCCGAACGTGCAGCCGCCCAATTGGAGGCGCAATTGGCCAAAGAAAAACTGCTTCGGCTGATGGGGCTTTGGGGTAGCGACACCACTGTATTCGTGCCGGACTCGCTGCCCGCCTTGCCTGGTGGCCCGCGCGTTGCAGGAAATATCGAACAGCTGGCACTGGCAAACCGCGTAGACCTGGCATCTGGAAAGCTGGAACTCGAGGCGCTCGCGCTGGACTACCGTCTGACCGGGCAAACCCGTATGGTCTCGGACGTCCAGTTGGTGGCTGGTTTCGACCTGGAACGTGCAGCCGGAGAAACCGAGGCCAATCCAGCGCTTGCTCTAGATTTCGAGATCCCGCTCTACGACACCGGTCCGCTGGTGTCGAAGCGTGGCCGCATGGCCTATCTGCAGGCAGCGAACAGGCTGGCCCAGCAGGCCGTCGATGCGCGTTCGGACGCACGCATGGCCTATAGGGCCATCACCGGTCGCCATAGCATCGCGCGGCATTGGCGCGACTCTGTTTTGCCTCTGCGACGCCAGATCGATGACGAAGCGCTGCTGTCCTACAACGGCATGCTGACCTCGACCTTTGAATTGATCGCTGATGCCCAGGAGGGGCTCGCTTCGCGCCTCTCTGCCGCAGAAGCGAAACGTGACTACTGGCTTGCCGAAACAGACGCGACCGCGGCGATTTGGGGCGGGGCAATTACTCTGACCGGAGGTAGCGAAGAATGATGAACCGTCGTCAATTACTGGGCGCGGGATTGACCGCGAGCGCTGGAGCTGTGCTGGCGAACGCCGGGGCCGCGCAAACACGCTTTCGCGATCTGCCCGAGGCCGCCTTTACCGACAGCCCCTATACACAAGTTCCCCCAAGGCCTTCGGATCGGTTCGACTACAACCCCGTTGTAACACTGAACGGATGGTCTTTGCCGTATCGCATGAACGGAGATGTAAAGGAGTTCCACCTCGTTGCAGAGCCTGTTGAAAGGATTATGGCGGACGGGATGATTGCGCGGCTCTGGGGCTACAATGGCCAATCCACCGGACCCACAATCGAAGCGGTCGAAGGCGAGCGGGTGCGTATTTACGTAACCAACCGTCTTCCGGAACATACCAGCGTGCATTGGCACGGACTGATCCTGCCATCGGGAATGGATGGAGTTGGTGGTTTGTCGCATCCCGGCATCCCGCCGGGTAAGACCTTCGTCTACGAGTTCGACCTCATCAAGTCCGGCACCTTCATGTACCACCCGCATGCGGACGAGATGGTACAGATGGCCATGGGCATGATGGGGCTCTTCATCGTGCATCCGCGCGACCCGGCGTTCATGCCGGTGGACCGGGATTTCGCGTTCCTCCTTGCGGCCTATGACATCGACCCGGGGACCTACATCCCGCGCGTGGCCGAGATGACCAATTTCAACATGTGGACCTGGAACAGCCGGATCTTCCCGGACATCGATCCTCTGGTGGTCAACAAGGGGGACCGTGTCCGTGTGCGTTGTGGCAACCTGACGATGACCAACCACCCAATTCACATGCATGGCTATGACTTTCAGGTCACCTGTACTGACGGAGGCTGGGTGCCGGAAAGTGCCCGTTGGCCCGAGGTCTCGATCGACATTCCTGTAGGCGCCATGCGCGCCTACGAGTTCGACGCGATTCACGAAGGTGACTGGGCGATCCACTGCCACAAGTCGCACCACACCATGAATGCTATGGGCCACGACATCCCTACATTTATTGGCGCCGACAAGTCCCGCCTGACCCAAATGATCCGCCGCCAGCAGCCTGGCTACATGCCGATGGGCACGGCGGGTATGGCGGATATGGGCGAGATGTCGATGGAGATCCCCGAGAACACCGTGCCGATGATGACCGGATGGGGGCCGCATGGCCCATTGGAAATGGGTGGCATGTTTAGCGTGGTGAAGGTTCGCGAGGGCATCGACCGCGACGATTACAGCGATCCTGGCTGGTACGACAACCCGCCCGGAACACAGGCCTACGAATGGACGGGCGAGCTGCCCGAACATGCATACAACACCAGTCCGAAAACCGTGATCACGCCGCGCGGCGGCGTGCGGCAGGGCTGATGCCAGAGCACAGGAGAAACACGCTCATGAAAACTGCACTTTTGACATTGGGGCTGGCCCTGATTCCCGCCCTCGCAATTGCGGACGCCGGGCACGGCAACGGTCAAATGGCCATCGGCATGCCTGCGATGCATGGCCATGAACCCACGCGAACCATCGATGTGATAATGCGTGAGGACTACGACAAGGACGCACCGTTCGTCTTCGAACCCTCCTCGGAAATGACTTTTTCTGAGGGTGAAACCGTGCGCCTGCGCATCACGAACATGGGTGAGGAAACCCACGAGTTCGTGATGGATTCGATGGCACAAAACGCTGAACACAAAGAGCTGATGGCCAAGTTCCCTGAGATGGAACATGACGACCCTAACGCTGTGCGCCTTGAACCAGGTGAAGAGGCGGAGATCCTTTGGACTTTCAACAAGGCCGGCAACTTCGAATTCGCCTGCCTGCTGCCCGGCCACTATGAAGGCGGCATGCACGGCGCCCTTACTGTCAACTGATCTCAAATCAAAGGAAACCAATCATGACCAAATTTTTGACGCTCGCCGCTGCCCTTCTGATGACCGCTGGAACTGCAATTGCTGCTAGCGATAGTGCCATGTCCTCGGGCACGGTGACCAAGATCGATGCCAAGTGGAACAAGATTACTGTCGACCATGGCCCGCTGGAAAACCTCGACATGCCAGCAATGAAAATGGTCTTCGTTCTCGCCGATCCCGCGATGCTGGAAGGGCTGAGTGAAGGCGCACAGATCAACTTCGTTGCCGACCGTGTGAATGGCAAGCTGACTATTACAGAGCTGGTGCAGTAACTACAGGTCGCGCGCCCTGTCTCGCAGGGCGCGCGATTTCATTCGTCGTCGGAGATCATGAGAAAGTTGCGTCGTCTACGACAGAAAGATCCGCAAGAATTGGACAATCCGGTCGGTGATCGCCAGCACACTGGTGCACGAGAGACGAAAGAGTTTCTTTCATCGACATGAGTTTAGAGATCTTTTCATCAATCTGGCGCAGGTGCTCCTCTGCGACGGCCTTTACCTGCGCACTTTCTCGATTGTCATCGTTATAGAGCGCCAAAAGCGTACGGCAGTCTTCGATTGTAAATCCCAAGGCTCGCGCTCGTCCGATGAATGCCAGCTTATGAAAATCGATCTCTCTGAAGCTTCGATACCCGTTTGCAGCGCGCAAAGGTGTTACTAGACCGATATCCTCATAGTAGCGAATGGTCTTGGCCGGCACTCCTGACCGCTCGGCAACATCACCAATGTTCATTTCTGCCTCCTCTCACTCGGCCGGGACGGGGGCGAAGTCCTCCACCCGCCCAGACTCTTGGCGCTCGTCCATCGCCGGTCTTACGCGCCGCAGCCGCAAGGCGTTCGTCAAGACAAAGACCGAGCTAAGTGCCATCGCACCGGCAGCGACGACCGGTGACAGCAGCACGGCGAAACTCGGATAAAGCGCTCCGGCGGCCAAGGGTATCAAAGCCACATTGTAACCAAAGGCCCAACCAAGGTTCTGTTTGATGTTTCGCATGGTGTGTCGCGAGATCTCGAAAGCGTTCACAACGCCGCGAAGATCACCGGACATCAATACGACATCTGCGCTTTCGATCGCCACATCCGTGCCAGTGCCGATGGCGATGCCAACATCCGCGTGGGCGAGCGCGGGTGCATCGTTGATGCCATCGCCAACAAAGGCCAATGTGCCCTGCTGGCGCAGATTTTCCAGTGCCGCCACCTTGCCGTCGGGCAAGACCCCCGCGATCACGTGGTCGATACCAGTCTCTTCGGCAATTGCTTCTGCCGTTTCGCGTTTGTCGCCGGTAATCATTGCCACCTTCAAACCCAGACTGTGCAGTGCGGCAATCGCGGCTCGGCTCGAGGGTTTGACCGGATCGGCGACGCCAATCGCAGCCACCGCCTTGCCATTGATTGCGGCGAAGAGTGCGGTGCGACCTTGCCGTGCGAGCATAGTTTCAGCCTCTGCGAGTTCACCAAGATCGATCCCTTCGCGCTGCATCATTCGGTCAGCTCCGACAACAACCTCGGCCCCGTCAACGATGGCGCGCACGCCATACCCTGTAATCGAAGTAAACGCGCTCGGTTCCGACAGTCTGATGTTTTCCGCCTGCGCGCCGCGCACGATAGCTTCGGCGATCGGGTGTTCTGATCTGGCTTCGACCGATGCGACTGCCGCAAGAACGGTGCAGCGCTCGGCTCCTTCCGCCAGCACAAGGTCGGTCAGCGCGGGACGTCCGGCGGTGACGGTGCCGGTCTTGTCCAGAGCGACAACCTTGACGTCCCCCAATGCTTGCAGAGCATCCCCCTTGCGGAACAACACGCCCATTTCAGCAGCGCGACCGGTCCCGACCATGATCGACGTCGGCGTCGCCAGTCCCATCGCGCAGGGACAAGCAATGATGAGAACTGAGACACCCGCGACCAGCGCATAGGTGAGGGCGGGATCAGGGCCGAATATTAGCCAGACAAGGATCGTCAAGGCGGCGAGGGTCATCACAGCGGGGACGAACCAAAGCGTGATCCGATCCACCAACCCTTGAATGGGGAGCTTGGCGCCCTGCGCATCTTCGACCATGCGGATGATTTGGGACAACGTGGTATCCGCACCAACACGCGTTGCTTTATAGGTCAGACTGCCCGCGCCATTGACCGTACCGCCCGTGACAGGATCACCAGCCGACTTGCCGACCGGCACGGGTTCCCCGGTGATCATGCTTTCATCGACATGGCTTTCGCCGTCCACAACCTCACCGTCCACGGCGAGTCGTTCTCCGGGGCGCACAACAATCAGATCTCCGGTGCGCAAGGCATCGATCTCGACCTCGACCGCATCGCCGTCACGCAAAATACGCGCCGTACGAGCCTGTAGGCCGAGCAGCTTCTCGATTGCAGCCCCTGTTCGCCCTTTCGCTCGCGCTTCGAGCCAGCGCCCGATCAGGATCAGGACCACGATGACCGCGGCGGCCTCGAAGTAGACAGCGCGGACGGCCTCGGGCATCAGCGACGGGAAGAACGTTGCGACAACTGAATAAAGATAAGCTGCGCCTGTGCCGACGGCGACCAGACTGTTCATGTCTGGAGCACCTTTCAGCAAGGCCGGAAACCCTTTCAGATAGAACTGTCGGCCGGGCCCAATGAGCACAGCCGTTGTGAGGATGAACTGGATCAACCAGCTGGCCTGCTGTCCTATGGTATTGTTGATCGCCATATGCACGGCCGGGATCAGGTGCCCGCCCATTTCCATCAGGAAAACCGGCAAAGCGAGTGCTGCGGCCAGTGCCACCCGGCGTGCCAACCCGCGCGCTTCCTCTTCTTTTCGCGAAGTGCGATCCTGTGTTGCCGTGGCCTCGGCCACGCTGGCTGGATATCCGGCTTGCTCGGATGCACGGATGAGGGCCACAGGGTCGGTCATGCCCTCAAGATATGTGATGCGCGCATTTTCCGCCGCAAGATTAACGTTGACCTCCAACACGCCGGGAACCGAGGCAAGTGCCTTATCGACGCGCCCGACACAAGAAGCACATGACATGGACGCGATGTTCAGCGTCACGGATGCCGTTCGCGCTGGATACCCGAGATCTTTCAGGGCTTGGACCGCATCTTGCAGGTGGGACGAACCATCCACGCTGAAACGCGCAGTCTCGTTCGCGAGGTTCACCGAGACATCGGATATTCCCCTCAACGCGGCTAGGCCCCGATCCACGCGCCCTACGCATGAGGCGCAAGACATTCCTTCAATCGAGAGTGTCACTTTGGATTGATCTGTCATTTCAGTCTCCTGGAATCCCATTTGACACCCCAAATAGGAGTTCCAGTGACTGGAAGGTCAATACCCAATTTGAACTTTCCTGGCTTCGCTTTAAAAATCTACGGAGACCCTTGACCTTCCCCCCACTGGAAGCCCCATCTGCACTGAACAAGCTGTCACAGAGGAGACATCGACATGAAATTCAACGTTCCCGACATGAGTTGTGGTCATTGCACCAGTACGATCGAAAAGGCGATCAAGGCAGCTGACGCAAATGCGAGCGTATCTTGCGACATTCCGGCCCGCACGGTTTCTGTTGAAGGTGCACTGTCAACAGAACGGCTGACGGCCCTGCTTCGTGAAGCTGGGTACGAAAATACCGTGACTGCCTAATCTATGGGTCATCGCACCCGTCGTGACGGGTGCGATGACCTAGCGATTTCTAGCGACGGATTTGCCTGGTTTTCTGAGGTTCCGCAGATCATGAGCGCGAAGGCAACAGGATGAGAGCACTGCCTAGGAGGCAAAGAAGAATGCCTGCAATGTCCCAGCGGTCCGGTCGGCTCCCCTCCACTAGCCACATCCAGATCATGGACGCCGCTATGTAGACGCCCCCGTAAGCTGCATATGCCCGACCGGCCATTTCGCTTTCTGCGCGCGTCAAAAGCCATGCGAAGAGTGCCAAACTTACCAGACCTGGCCCGACCAAAAGTGGCGAACGATCGAGCCGCAAC
>NZ_JBLWTA010000058.1:0-7953 GCF_048270365.1 Celeribacter sp. | reverse complement strand
TTTGCTGTTTGCCATGATGAGCGTCCTTACTTCTTCTTCCCTTCCTTGCGGAAGATATACTCGTCTTTGTATTTGATACCTTTGCCTTTGTAGGGCTCGGGCTTACGCCATTCGCGGATGTTTGCCGCGACTTGGCCGACGAGTTGCGGGTCGGTGCCCTCGACAGTGATCTCGGTCGGTTTCGCAGCTGTCACAGTGACACCTGCGGGAACCTCGAAGTTCACCTCGTGGGAGTAACCCAGGTTGAGTTTAAGCGTGTTGCCCTGCATCTGGGCACGATAACCAACACCGTTGATCTCCAGCTCTTTCTTAAAGCCGTCGGTCACGCCGGTAACCATGTTACCGATCATAGTGCGGGACATGCCCCATTGCTGGCGGGCACGCTTGGATTTGCCACGCGGAGTGACGGTGATCACGTTGTCTTCGACAGCGAGGGTCACATCGTCCGAGGCGGTGAAGGAGTGAGAGCCTTTCGGGCCCTTCACTTCGATGGTCTGGCCGGACACAGAAGCAGTTACGCCGCTGGGCAGGTCGACCGGTTTCTTACCAATACGAGACATCGAAAGACCTCCTTAGAAGACGGTGCAAAGCACTTCGCCACCAACATTGTTGGCACGAGCGTTTGCGTCCGACATCACACCTTTCGGGGTGGAGACAATCGACACACCGAGGCCCTGACGGACCGACGGGATGTCCTTGACACCGAGGTATACGCGACGGCCGGGTTTGGAGACCCGTTGCAATTCGCGAATGACCGGAGTGCCTTCGAAGTATTTGAGGCTGATTTCAAGGCTCGGATGGCCTTTGGAATCGGTGCCTTTTTCGTAACCGCGGATGTAACCCTCATCAAGCAGCACATCCAGAACCCATGCCCGCAACTTGGAAGCCGGGGTGGAAACGGTGGATTTGCCACGCATTTGAGCGTTGCGGATACGGGTGAGCATATCGCCGATAGGATCGTTCATTATCTGTGCTCCCTTACCAGCTCGATTTCACCAGACCGGGGATCTGGCCGAAGGAGCCAAGTTCCCGCAGCATGATCCGGGAGACCTTCAGCTTACGGTAGTAAGCGTGAGGACGACCGGTCAGCTGACAACGGTTGTGAAGACGTGTAGCCGAGCTGTTGCGCGGCAGTTCAGCAAGCTTCAGGGAAGCGCGGAAACGCTCTTCCATCGGCTTCTCTTGATCATAGATGATCTCTTTGAGAGCAGCGCGCTTGGCGGCGTATTTGGCCACCAGCTTCTCGCGCTTGCGCTCACGGGCGATCATGGATTTCTTAGCCATGTTCTCTAAACTCCTCGCGCGATCAGCTGTTGAAAGGCATGTTGAAAGCTTTCAACAGGCTCTTTGCTTCAGCATCGGTTTCCGCCGTGGTGGCGATGACAATGTCCATACCCCAGGTCTCATCGACTTGGTCGAAGTTGATCTCGGGGAACACGATGTGCTCTTTGATGCCCATGGCGTAGTTGCCACGGCCGTCAAAGGATTTGCCGGGCACGCCGCGGAAGTCGCGGATGCGGGGCATTGCAATCGTGATCAGACGGTCGAGGAATTCATACATACGGTCGCCACGAAGGGTCACCTTCGCACCGAGCGGCATATCTTCACGAACGCGGAAACCAGCGATGGATTTCTTGGCTTTCGTGATGAGGGCCTTTTGGCCGGCGATCGCGGAAAGATCTTCCTGAGCGGATTTCGCTTTTTTGGAATCTTTCACAGCTTCAGCGCCGCAACCGATGTTCAGAACGATTTTGTCCAGACGCGGGATCTGCATGTCGTTTTTGTAGCCGAACTCTTCTTTGAGAGCGGCACGAATGCTGTCCTTGTAAACCGCCTTGAGACGCGGGGTGTAATCGGTGGTGTCGAGCATCAGATCACGTCTCCCGTGGTTTTGGCGAAGCGCACTTTCTTGTCGCCTTCAACTTTGAAGCCGACGCGGGTGGCTTTGCCGTTGGCGTCCAGAAGCGCGAGATTGGAGAGGTCGATCGGCATGGCGACCGGCTGACGGCCCCCTTGATCACCTTGGGTCGCGCGGGTGTTACGGATGGCGATGTTCACGCCTTCCACAATGGCTTTGCCTTTGGCGGGCATGACAGTGGTGATTTCACCCTGTTTGCCTTTGTCCTTACCGGCAAGCACGACGACCTTGTCGCCTTTACGCAGTTTCGCAGCCATTAGAGCACCTCCGGTGCCAGCGACACGATTTTCATCATGCCTTTTGCACGCAGCTCACGAACCACCGGCCCGAAGATACGGGTGCCGACCGGCTCGTTGTTGTTGTTGAGGATCACGGCCGCGTTGCGATCAAAACGGATCGCGGTGCCGTCTTCACGACGGACCTCTTTGGCGGTGCGAACGACGACGGCCTTGCGGACGTCCCCTTTTTTCACACGGCCACGCGGAATAGCTTCCTTGACCGACACCACGATGATGTCGCCCACGGAGGCGTAACGACGGTGTGAACCGCCGAGGACCTTGATGCACTGAACTCGGCGAGCGCCAGAGTTATCAGCGACATCCAGATTGGTCTGCATCTGGATCATTTGGTTTCTCCCGACCTTTGGGGCGATCTGCAGCGATCGGTGCCCCCAGGGTTTCGATTAAGCTGGGAGGAGGCTTGTTCAATCAGAGATTAAACGAGCACTTCCCAACGCTTGGTTTTCGACTTCGGTGCACATTCCACGATGCGGACGGTGTCACCGATGTTGAATTGGTTGTTCTCATCGTGAGCCCGGTATTTTTTGGACTTACGGATGGTCTTTTTCAGAACCGGGTGCTTGAAGCGACGTTCAACGGACACGGTCACAGTTTGTTCGTTCTGGTTCGAGGTCACGACCCCGGAAAGAATACGTTTGGGCATAGGTCAGGCTCCTCTTACTCAGCCGCAGCTGCTTTTTCGTTCAGGATCGTTTTCACAAGAGCGGCCGAGCGGCGCGCTTTGCGGATCTGAGCGGTGTTTTCGAGCTGACCCGTGGCCTGCTGAAAGCGCAGGTTGAAGGATTCTTTTTTCAGATTGGCAAGCTCGGTCTTGAGCTCGTCCGGCGTTTTCGCACGCAATTCTTGGGCGTTCATATTCGCCTCTCCTTGGGTCCTGGTAGCACCGGAATGCGCCCTTTTGGGGGTGACATTCGGCCCGGTGGGTTATGTCAATACACACGAATCCCCTGAACGGGAATCTGTGAGATGCTGCTCTATAAGGGGGTGGGGGTATGGTGGCAAGGGAAACTTGGGGTTTTGGCCGCTTTTCCCCTATGCACCAGCCCGCTTTAGAAACCGCGTGATGGCGATGATCCGCAAAACTGCAACAACCACGATGAGAATATCGAGGATATAGACCAACATAGGTTGAACAAGCGTGTAGGTTGTCAGCACGTTGGTCATTCCCATAGTGCTCATTCCCATGAAATCGGCATAGCGGTAGATCAGCGCCTGCGCGGCGAACAGCAGTGTGATGATCAGACTGTCCCGCCAGGTCGCGAACAGCATTGCCCATTTCGGATCAAGTGAACCGCCGCCTTCTGCCTCCCGCCCGCGCCCGTAAAAGGCAAAGGCTACGACGACAAGCGCCAGCCCTAACAACAAAGCCCCCAACGCCAAAGCGTAAAAGGCATGTTTGAAAGAGGGCGACGTCAGAATGTTGAACCAGTAGTCCGTGTAATTCACTTGGGCCTCAATAAATTGCTTTTTTGACTATTGGCTTTGCCGAGGCGCTGACCTCACCGCCCCAGATACCGCTCCAGCCGCTCCGGGATTTCGCGCAAAAGCGGATAAAGCCTGCGGTCCAGATCGCGCGCCGTCTTTTGATACTCTTCACCGAGGCTCTCGTCCACATCCGTGCGGCGCTCGATCTCCTCATAGACCCCCACGAAAGCGTCAATCTCCTTAGCCGCATCCCCAAGACCCAGCGGCTCCAAAGCCGGAAGGGCGTCGCGCACCACCGCAGGCTCCATATTACTCACCCCTTTGTCCAATCCGTCGTCCAAGAGGTAGAGATAGAGCCTATAGGCGCGGTAACAGACCAGCGCCTCGGCGGGCACCTCGGCCTCAGGGTCTTTACGAAACACCTCGGACACGCCCTCATAGACCTGCACATGCATCGGCACCTTCTTAGACCGGCGCAAGAGCCGGCGCACGGCCCAGAGGATCAGGACCGCGCCGACAAGAGCCAGAGCGATCGGAAGAGCGAGAGAGGTGGGGTTCTGTATCATACTGCGTCTACGGGCCTGTTGCTGCGCTACGCCCCGAATGCGGCGGGCAGCGTCATTTTTTCACGCTTCTAGCCCCTGACTGTGGGCTGCGGCAACGCTGTTTCTCGTCTATAAGGGCGCGAAATCAGAGAATGCCTGAAAGTGAGTCTCCCATGGCCGACATCGAATCCCTCTTCGTCACCCGTCTCTACAAAGCGAAACTGAACGAATTCTCCCCGACCGTGGACGAAGACGAGCTGTTCGATAGTTGCTATGCCATCGCCGAGGATGACGAGGCCGGTCAGCAATGGTGCGATGACAAAGGCTATCCCGGTTACACCTCCTATGCCTCGCTCACTGACCTGCCCTGGCGGTTTCCGATCTTCAAGGACATCGTCGAGAGCCTCGATCAGCATGTCGCGAAATTTGCCGAAGACCTGCAATTCGATCTGGGCGAGCGAAAGCTGGTGCTCGAAGACCTGTGGATCAACATCCTGCCGGAGGGCGGCTATCACTCCGCGCACATCCACCCGCATTCGGTGATCTCCGGCACGACCTATGTCGCCATGCCGGACGGGGCGTCCTCTCTCCGGCTCGAAGACCCGCGCCACGCGATGATGATGGCCGCGCCCGCGCGGATCAAAGACGCCCGTCGCGAGATGCAGAATTTCATCTACATGGCACCGGAAGCGGGCGACATCATGCTCTGGGAAAGCTGGCTGCGCCATGAGGTGATGATGAACCAGTCGGAGTTCGACCGGGTGTCGGTGAGTTTTAATTATAAATGGGGTGAGTAACCTGCGGAGCCCCGCGCCCGAGAACCAAGCCTGAGCTGCGCAAGACCGTGGTTAGGCGCACCAACGCCGCCACGGTGCAGTTTATCCCTCAAGCCCGCGTGACCTTTTGCAATGCACCCAGTGCCGCAAATGCGCCAGACCGCCGGAACGGTCTTGCGCAGATCTGGCGGCCTGCGGCCTTGTTCCAGACCTTTATCTGCGCTCCAACGCCTTCTCGATCCGCTCCAAACGCTTCACCACGTCGTCCCGGTAAATATCTGTGGCGGCGTGTTCTTCTTCGACGTGGGCGTCTTGCATTGTCGACACGATCAGACCGACGACGAGGTTCATCACCGCAAAAGCCGTGATCAAGATGAAGGGCACAAAGAACAGCCAGCTTTCGGGATGCACCTCCATCACCGGGCGCACGATGCCCATCGACCAGCTTTCCAGCGTCATGACTTGGAACAGCGTATAGAGCGAGGCGCCGAGCGTGCCGAACCATTCGGGAAATGTCGGCCCGTAAAGTTTGGTCGCAATCACAGACCCGATGTAAAAGATGATCCCCGTGAGCAAGAACACCGAAGCCATCCCCGGCAGCGCGAGGATAAAGGCCTCGACCACCCGGCGCAGGCTTGGGACGACGGAGACGACGCGCAGCAGTCGCAGGATACGAAGCGCCCGGAGCACCGAAAGCCCCGCCCCCACCGGCGAGAGCGAGATGCCGACGATGACAAAATCAAAGAGGTTCCAACCATCGCGAAAGAACCGCGGCCCCTGCGCGTAGATTTTCGCCAAAAGCTCCACAACGAAGACGCTCAGACAGATCATATCGAGCGCTTTGATCAACCCGCCCATCCGCGCCATGACAGCGCCCGAGGTCTCAAGCCCCAAGATCACCGCGTTGAACAGGATCACCCCCATGATGAAATGGCGAGTGATGGGGCGGTCGAGGAGCTTGGAAATCTGTGCGCGCATTTTGGCCTCTTTGGGGTCAGTTGAGGCTAGATATGCGTGGACCAAAGCCTCGGTTCAAGGGCGCATTCACTGTTCGCTTACCTTAGAAAGATCGCCTCTCAGGATCGGCCAGGTGATCCGGGTGTTCTCGTGATCCAATGCGCGCTCCACCACAGCTAAAGTTTCAGGCTCTTGCTCGATAACCGCCACCAGATATCGCAAAACTGTGGCTTGGGTCTCGCTTAATTCCGGTCTGGCATCGCGAGACCAATGCAGCATGAATCCTCTAAGCACATCATCAAACAGGCCTTCTGCACTCTCATAGTCGCCATTCTTAACCAGCATCCTTGCATAATCTATTTTGAGCAGATTGGACTTTATGTAGGCACGATGCCCCTTGCCGGGCGCGTATTGTTGAAGCTCTTTGCTCAGTTCTATCGCTTTTCGGCAAGACCGAGATCGTTCATTAAAACTATGTTGAACGTCGTGGCACAGCTCATATGCATCCTCATAACGTGCGCCCCTGTATTCAAGGTTTCCAATGAAGACCACGCCGCCCAAAATGACCAAACTCCCGAAAATACTCGGCAGTATACGCTCCAGCTTATCAAAATTGGTCATGAAAGAAGTACCTTCAAAAATTCACTAGAGTTCTTTGAAGAATAAAGGCTTCCGTTCAAAACGAAACCCCCGCCGATGTCTCAGCGGGGGTTTCTTAATTTTAAACCGAGGTGTGCTCTCATTGCTTTTCCGTGAAAAGCAACTGCCGCACACGCGTGACAGTCCGCTGACGCGGACTGCTGGTCAGAAAGTGCCAAAAGGCACTTTCGACCTTTACCAGTCTTCGCGAACCACGGTGCGGGTTTTGATCGGGAGTTTCATCGCGGCAAGGCGCAGGGCCTCACGAGCGACTTCTTCCGAAACGCCGTCCAGTTCGAACATCACGCGGCCGGGTTTGACTTTGCAGACCCAACGGTCCACGGAGCCTTTACCTTTACCCATACGAACTTCGACGGGTTTTGCGGTCACCGGGGTGTCCGGGAAGATACGGATCCAGACACGGCCCTGACGCTTCATGTGACGCGTCATGGCACGACGTGCAGCTTCGATCTGACGCGCGGTGATGCGCTCGGGCTCGACGGCTTTGAGGCCGAAGGTGCCGAAGTTCAGATCGGAACCGCCTTTTGCCTCACCGTGAATCCGGCCTTTGTGCATTTTGCGGAATTTTGAACGCTTTGGCTGAAGCATGTCTCAGACCTCCTTAGCGACGGCCGCCGCGGTCACCGCGAGGTGCCGGACCGGCTTGGGCTTCTTCGGCGCGACGGTCACGAGCCTGCGGGTCGTGTTCCATGATCTCGCCTTTGAAGATCCAGGTTTTGATGCCAATGATGCCGTAAGCCGTGGTTGCTTCAGCATGCGCGTAGTCGATGTCTGCACGCAGGGTGTGAAGCGGAACGCGACCTTCGCGGTACCATTCGGTACGCGCGATTTCAGCACCACCAAGACGACCGGCGACGTTCACGCGGATGCCGAGGGCACCCATACGCATGGCGTTCTGCACGGCGCGCTTCATGGCACGACGGAAGGACACACGACGCTCGAGCTGTTGCGCGATGCTTTCGGCCACAAGTTGGGCGTCGAGCTCCGGCTTGCGCACTTCAACGATGTTGAGGTGCAGCTCGGAATCGGTCATCGCAGCGACTTTCTTGCGCAGACCTTCGATGTCTGCACCTTTCTTGCCGATGATGACACCCGGACGGGCGGTGTGGATCGTGACGCGGCACTTTTTGTGCGGACGCTCGATGATCACACGGCTGATGCCGGCTTGTTTGCACTCTTCCTTGACGAACTCACGGATTTTCAGGTCTTCGAGAAGAAGATCACCGTAGTCCTTGCTGTCAGCGTACCAGCGGCTATCCCAGGTGCGGTTGACCTGGAGACGCATGCCAATCGGGTTAACCTTATGACCCATTAGTTTTGCTCCTCAACTTGACGCACCTTGATGGTGATTTCCGCGAACGGCTTCATGATCT
>NZ_JBLWTA010000057.1:0-8073 GCF_048270365.1 Celeribacter sp. | reverse complement strand
CCAGAGAGATCCTTGTCGTCGGGGTGGCCTGCCGCGAGAACCACCCGAGCGCACAGAGCCGTGGAAGGAGTGGAACAAAACACGATTTCTCCGGCCCGGCTTCCGGGACTATTCCGGGGCTCCTTTGCTCCGGCATGCCGAGTTGCCCCCCAAATTCCTGGCTCATTCCCGCTTGACTGACGGGGCCAATGCCGGATAGACCGCAGAAATCCAGTTGTCGGGGTATAGCGCAGCCTGGTAGCGCATCTGCTTTGGGAGCAGAGGGTCGCAAGTTCGAATCTTGCTGCCCCGACCATTTCCTTCCAGTCTTCCGGTTTCCTTGCGATAGGCGCAGACGGCGATGTCGCGGCATTCTGGCGCGCGCAGCGAAGCTTTGCGCGATTGCCGGGCATGCGGGCGATTGGCGAGTTGACTTCACCGCCAATTCCAAGGAATAAACCGGTATCTGCCGCCCGCGAGCGGCCGCACGGCGTGTGTGTCACTTCGTGCGTGGTCTGAGCCAAGGAGAGCCGCAGTCATGGTCGCACGCATCTATTCCCCGGCGAAGACGGCGACGCAGTCGGGGCGCGGCAAGACCCACAACTGGGTGCTGGAATACGCTCCGGAGAAGCCGCGCTCGATCGAGCCGCTGATGGGCTACACCTCCTCAAGCGACATGAAGCAGCAGATTCGCCTGCGTTTCGCCACCCGCGAGGAGGCCGTTGCCTATGCCGAGCGCAACGGCATTGCCTACCGGGTGGAGGCGGCCAACGAGCGTCGCGTGCCGAAGATCGCCTACTCGGACAATTTCCGCTACGACCGCTTCATGCCCTGGACGCACTGAAGCGCATTTCCGGGACGACGGGACGCCCGGCGGGGTGCCGCGAAATCTCGTCCCGCGTACGGCCCCGTAGCTCAGCCGGATAGAGCACCGGCCTTCTAAGCCGATGGTCGCAGGTTCGAGTCCTGCCGGGGTCGCCAAACTTTTCAAGGGGTTATACGGTTTCGTGCTCTTTGGTCGGAGGGCATTTTACAGCGCGTTTTACACTTTCGTTCTCTTGTTGTGCTCATTTAGCCCGACAACGGCGTCGCCCAGGGACTGGCTGTTGGCGAGGTAGTGGCGATCGAGCATTGCCTCGACATCCTGAGGCGAATAGCCAAACCTGCTGGCGATCTGCAGCACCGATGCGCCCGCCACGGCCGCTTGCGTAATGGCCGTGCCTCGCAGGTCGTGGAACGTGAGGCCCTTCACTCCCGCGCGCGCTGTCGCCCGCCCCCATGACGTCTTGAACCCGTCTGAGGTCCACGCCTTTCCCCTACTGTTCGTGAGAACCGTCACCGATGGTTGCTCGCGCTCGTCGTTCGCGGCCTTGCGCTCGTCGAGCAAACGCCTGGTGGCATCATCGAGCAGTATCGAAACGCGGCGCTTTGTCTTCGATTGCCGCAGGTTCAGGCGCTCACCGTCGTAGGCGGACCATGTCAACCGGAGGAGGTCGCCCTGACGCTGTCCGGTCGCGATGGCGAGTTCCATTGCGTCAACAAGCGGCCGCGCCGCGACGCTGCGAAACGCGAGGAGGGACTGAGGTGTCCAGATCGATTCCTTGCGCGATCCGCTCCACAGGCGGCCACCACCGGCGCACGGATTGAGCGGAATTTCGCCGTTGTCGACCGCGTAGGAGAACACCCGCTTGAGCACACTCCAGTAGCGGTCTGCCTTTCGGGGCGTCGCGGAGTATCGGTTTCTCCACGCCTTGAACAGACGGCGTGCACGTGGATCCGTCGCAGCCTTGATCGGCATCGTGCCGAACTCCTGTCGGATCTTATCGAAGACAGCGCGATAATCGCGTTTGGTGATCTCGGCCAGGCCGGTGAACTCCGGGCTGCTGCGATACATGCGAACCAGCGCGCTGATGGTGCCGGTGTCAGTCTCTTTCCTGGCCTCGATGGCAGCATTGTAGGACCTTAGAAAGGCCTCCGATCCTGGTGCGCCGTCGAGCTTCGGCCCGCCCCGCCACGCGTAGTAGTATTCCCGAACCTCACCAGAGGCCAGTTTCGCGCGAACGCGGTGAATACCCCTAAGACGCACTCGCATTCCGCTCCCTCAGCCACTCGTCGAACGGATCGTCCGATGCACCTTGCACCGAAACCGGGGAGCATGGGAGTAGCGTGATTGCGCCGTCGGGTTCGATCCGCACCGCGAATGAGACGCCCGCGGACTCGATCACGTCCAACGCGCGCCGGAGTTCCACCTTGGTAAAACGTGCAGCACTCATCCTGTCGCCTCCACGTATCCGAGAATATCCAGCCCGGCGAGCATGTCGTCCGGGACTGTGAAGAAGCCGAGCGTGCCGGCACACGCGACAGGCTTCATCGCCCTGGCAGGGCGCTCGAGGACGAACCCATGCGGCCCGTGGAACCACGGACTCGGGTGGTCGGTGACGCAATCGGTGATCGTCACCGCGCCGATGATCGCGCCCATCGCGGCCTGCTGGTCGTAGGCGTTGCGCAGCAGCGCGACCGACGTGCCGGTGTGGTGGGAGCACTCCCTCAGCACGTAATCGATGTTTGAGCGCTCCTCGCGCTTGCCAGCGTGGATCAGCACGGGACCGCGAAAGCTTGTGGGCCATGTGCAGTTCTCGATCGGCTTGATGCCGGCGAGAATCGCCCATGCCCATGGCTGTCTGATGCTGAGGGCTTTCATGCTCGACTTCCTGCGGTTGAGGGGCACCACCGGCGGGCGGGGAGGAGCGCGCCGCCGGTGGCGTTCTCGCGCGGGGAGGGGAAGGTCCCGCGCGGGACAGGGTTAGGCCGTGCCGGCCATCCCTAGCGCCTGCATGTAGAGGTCGAGGATCGCCTCTTCCTCCTCGCGCTCGTGCGGCTGCTTCTTGCGCAGGGAGATGACCTTGCGCAGGATCTTCGCGTCGAAGCCGGTGCCCTTGGCCTCGGCGTAGATCTCCTTGATGTCGTCGCCGAGGACCTTCTTCTCCTCCTCGAGCCGCTCGATGCGCTCGATGAAGGCGCGGAGCTGGTCGGCTGCAATTCCGCCTGCATCACTCATGTGTCGGTTTCCTTCTGGTCGGGCAGGGGGCGCCCCTGCCAGGGCGTGAGGTCGGTTTCATCGGCGTGCTGCCAGCGCAGGCCCATGGCGAGCGCGGCCGCGCCGGCAAGCGCGATGGCGACAAGCGCCAGCGCAGCCGCGCACAGCAGGGTGCCGAGAAGAACGAGGGCGACGGCCGCGGTCATGCCCGGCTCGTGCTAAAGCTGAACGTGTGGGAGGTCAGCCGCGGTAAATGCCGATCGGCGATCGTATGAAAGATTGTTTCTGTATTTAATGTTCTTGTTAGGGTTGAATTGGCGCGTGTTGAGAACAGGGGCTTCTGCTGACTGAGATTGAGCCTGGGCAGGCGCTTTGGATCTGGTGCTCTTTGGCAGTCGCCGTTGGTCCGATGCTGGTCCTGGTGTTTCGCTCGTCTAGATGGAGAAAATTGATGTCCGCCAACGATGAATCGTTTTCGTACAAGCTGACACCGGCCAAACTCGATGATGCTGAGGGGGCGGAGATCCTCGCTGCTCTTGGCCGGGCCACACACAGCTTCTCGCAAAGCGAGACCTGGCTTCTTTTTCTTGCCGGCGCTTTGATGGTGACTCATTTGGCGCCAAACGAAGATGGCACCGCGTCGTCTATAAGCGATCTCGAAGCTGCCGTTGCGCTCATGGCTGCGCTGGACAGCAATCGTGCCAAACGTGACGTTCTCAAGAGCCTCGTCTGCGCCCGGATCGATCCTGAGAGCGACATCTGCAAGCGCGTGGTCGATCATCTCGACAAGTTGCGTCGGCTCACAAACCGCCGAAACGATATGACGCATCAAGCCATTTTCGAGATCCAGGCGCCCGGATTGAAACCCGCCAAAGTGTGGGGCAAGCCGGAACTTCTCGACCGGTCTCTGATGAAGGGTGACGATGAGAGTGTGCGAAAGGCGGTGAGGGCCTTCATCAATAACAACAAGCCGCGTCCCAAGCAGATCCTTGAACATGCGGACCATCTCGACCAGTGGGGCGAGGCCTCGAGGCTTCTGGCAAAGGAAGTCAATGTTGCCCTTGCGACCAAGGCCCTTAGGGATAGAGAGAAGCAAGCCTAGGCTCATTCCTCGGCCTCCTTGTCGCGCTCTGGTGCTTCACCCGTCTCCGCACGGGCTCTTGCGACAATTGCAGCGAGAGGGCCGGCTTCTTCGGTCAGATTGCGGGCGAGAATGGTGAGCGTCTGGTCGCGCAGGATCTCAAGCAACGCCTCGGCAAGAGGGCCGGCGCTTTCCCAGCCGTCGAAACAGTCCGGATCCCAGCGGTAGAAGGTGAAGGCCTCGCGCCGGCCGTCATGCCTGTAGCTGCAATCGCTGGAGATCCGGTCAAAGTTGTCGACCGTGACCGCGCGTGAAATCGTCTCGGCGGCATCCGCCGCGATCAAGGCGAGCCGGGCGACCTCCCGAAAGTCACTGGCCTGCTGTGCAAGGTCCGAGCGGCGGTACTCTGCATTCTTCGCGCGGATCCGTGCGTCATGAGCGCGCTCGGCTTCACACATGGGCTCGCATGGAAAGATCCGCTCGCCCGAGGAGAGGTCGTGGATCATCAGGGTGCGGCCGAACGCATTGCGGCTGATGAGCCTGCTGCCGTCGATCTTGGCGGGTGTGTTGGGTGGTGATGGCATGGTGTCCCCCATCGGGTGGCGATGAGAGTCCATGTTTCCAAAATAGAAACGTCGATATCAATCGTAAAGTTTCCAAAAAAGAAACAATTGATTGCGTAGCGTCAATTCTGGGCGGGAGCTAGTGCTTTATCCCTGACTGGGTTCGGCTATGGAAATGTAGCTGCCGCCGTGAGCTTGCAATGTTGGCGCTCGATGGCGCGGGCGTGAAACACTGTGGCTTGGTAGGTGGAGCGCATCTGCGGTTCTTTTGGTGTGGATGCTCTAACATCCTTGTCCGGCAGGGCAGGGGGCGTAGTTGGGGGGGGGAGTGAAAGACGTGACCGGTACGGAGAGAGAAAACTAGGCGATGCTCGACCTTCCGCGTGAAGCGGCTATTGCAGGGATGGTGAGCGAGAAAAGGAATTTTGAAAATATAAGTCATTGAAATGTATAAAAATTATCTATTTTCGGTTCCTGTCTTGTTGATTAGATATTCGGCGAAATCGATGATCTGTTTCATCTGCTCTGGCGTCGCCCGGCTCAGCAGATCGTCATGCGTTGGGGTCGTCGGGTCGCGATATAAGTCCGGCACCTCACAGTTAAGTGCATAGGCAAAACGCTCGAGCCAATCCTGATTGTACCGCTGCTTTCCATTCAAAAGCTTCGATACAACGCTCTTGCTGGTCTCCAGCCGTCCCGCGAGCTGCTCTGCCGTCAAGGCGCGGTACTCCAGCCACTCACGCAGATACACGTGAGAGGGGCGTCTGTGGTTGGTATGGTGGATGCACGTGGGCATGAGCGAATTATCGCACCGCCGCAAAATCAAGGCGTTATCTGAAATAGAAACTACGGAGCGCTTTGTGCTTGACGAAAATGTTTCCATTATAGAAACTCAATTTCATGATGAAGCATCCCCTTACCCTTTATCGCGAACGACACGGTCTCACCCTTGAGGCTTTCGCCATGCGCGTTGGCGCGACTAAGGGAACGGTGTCGAAGTGGGAACGCCGCATTGCCGAGCCTCGACCGCGATATCGCGCGGCAATCATTGATGCGACGGCGGCAGAACTCACTCACGCTGACCTCCTGATTGCTGAGGGCGAGATTATCTCATGACCGTCTCAGGCCATGTCCATGCCGATGACGGCCTGAGAGATCTCGTTGATAAGCTTGATCTCTTCCGGGTCGCGCGTGCCGTCGACGTCGATCAGTTCCAGCCCCGACATGAGCAGGTCGGTGACGTGGTGCGGCGGCCAGTGGTTCTTCATCAGGTTCATGGTCTTCTTGAGGTAGCCGCGTGTGGGGTAGCGCCTTCGGATGGATTTCTCGATCCACTCCAGCGTCAGGTTGGAAACAGGGTATCCTTCTTCCGTCGCCAGGCGCGCGCAGTGATCGCGGGCGACGCGCACTTCCTTGTCGCGCATCTTGCCGTCGCTGCGCGACAGTGCCGCAAGCATCGAGAAGTGCGGAACGATCATGCGGTTGATCTGCGCCCAGTTCTCTGGAGGTTTTGGCGGCGTGTAGTCTCCATCGATCGCCACGTCGAAGTCCGGCGGTTCGATCGACGGGTCAAGCCGCGTGCCGAGTGCTGCATTGAGAAATGTGACGGGGTGATTGTGCACCTCGCCGTCAAGATCAATGCACGACACTATGCGGTCGACGCGAAACTTGCGCAGGGCATTGCGTTCGTGACAGCGCGCCTTCAGGGACGGTGCGCCCTTCTTGTCTGCGGTGATTTCCAGAACCGTGATGCGGCGCGTGGTCAGGACGTTCTTGCTGTCGAGATACTCGATCATGAAGGTCTGGCCTTCCGCTATACCATCCGGATCGGCGATGGCTTGCGCGTCGTCGAGCGTCAGGCTTTCGCCGTCATCCTCGTCCGACAGGCGAGCCGGTCTCGCTCCTTCCGGGATCTCGCGGCTTTCCGCACGCGCTCCAAGTTTCTCTGCGACTTCCTCGAGCCCGCTGGTCATCAACATTTCCTCCTCGCCCTGAATTGCAAGGGTGATTTCAGCACAACCGCGCGACCTGCGTCCATCTTCCTCATTGGCTTCCCAGACGGCCGCCTTCCCGGCCTCACCTGCCTGCCCGCACGCTTTGACCTCTCGCGTGCGGGCCGGCTCTTTTGGCGGTGTGTGGCCGGCGCCCCGCGAGGCGGTGCGGGGTACCTTCTCCGGCTGGCGGGCCGGCGAGATCACAGTCTCACGCCCGGTGCCATTTCTCATTTCCAAGGTCTCAGCCTGTTTGGAGGACTGCATGACGCTGCTTAAGAGGCGGGCGTTTGGCTCCGTGCATGACGCCATCGACCGCGCGCTGGAGGAAATCCAGCAGGTCTCCGGCGAAAAGGGGATCGCGGCGGCGGCCGCGACACTCGGCTGCTCCCAATCGCTGCTCTACAAGGCCAGCGATCCGGACATGGAGGGTGTCGAGCTGTCGCTTTTGCGCGCCGGCATGCTGACGGAGGTCTATGGCATCCGCGCGTTGGCCGAATGGCTGGCGGATAAGGCCGGCTGCGATCTCGCGCCGCGTGAACCGGCCGCATCGCCGGGGTTCACGCGTCTTCTCTCGGCGCTTGGCCGGACGGTGCAGGACCTTGCGGACCAGCACATGTCGGAAGAGGATATCCGGCACGCCCAAGAGCTGATCCGCCTGCTTCAGGCGCAAATCTCGACCCATGACGGTGCACGTGCGCGTCAGGGCCTGCGGGAGGTGCGGTCATGAGCGCGCGCGGCGATTTTGATCCGCTGGCCGGGTGGCTTTCCGATCAGACGCAAAGGCTTGATGCCTCTGCGCGGCGGGCGCGGCTGGCCGGGCTGATCATGGCGGTTCTGGCGCTCGCGATCCTCGCGGCCGTGCTGGCGGGGTGCCGGGCATGAGCGCGGATCGGTTCACGCCTCAGGCGCGCAAGCATGTCCGGCTGGTTCTCGGCCTGTTCGTACAGGCTGCCGACCATGCCGGGCGGGACATGACCGATGCGCCGGGCGTGCTGGAGGATTTTCGCGCGGGGCGGTTCATCTGCGACGCGGCGCTGCTGGAGATCGCCGGCTGGCTGGAGCTCACGCGGGAGGACCTGACCCGCGCGGCGGCGGTGGCGGCGGCGCGGGACGGGCGGCTGTTCGCCCGTGCGCGGAGCAGTGGGAGGGCTGCGGCATGAACCGCGACTACGCCCATGTTCTGGTGCGCCCGCAGGCAATCGACTGGCTGAGCTTTGGCCGTGCCCTGCAGGTGGAAATCCGCCGGCGGGGACTGACGCTCGACCAGATCGCCGGCGAGGTGCGCCTGAGCCGCGCCACGATCAGCCGTGCCTCGACCGGACATGAGATCGGTCCCGTGGCTCTGTTGAAGCTTTGCGTGTGGTGCGATCTCAACCCGTTCGAGCTGCTGCGGCCTGACGACCGGTCGCCGGCTGAGTA
>NZ_JBLWTA010000056.1:0-8338 GCF_048270365.1 Celeribacter sp. | reverse complement strand
CGCCTGGGCGGGACATGAGGGCGAGATCGCTCTCAGGCGCGACGGGGCCTGGCTCTTCCTTGCGCCCGCCGAGGGGTGGTGCGCCCTCGACCGCGCCCGTGGCGTGCTGATGCTGCGCGGGGCTGCCGGCTGGCGTGACCTTGCCGAGCTGCCCGATGCCGGGCGTGACGACCTCGCCCGCCTCGGCATCAACGCCAAGGCCGATCCGGTCAACCGTCTCGCCGTGCGCGCGCCCGCCAGCCTCTTTGTCGGCGAGACGGGCTCGCACCGGCTGACGGTGAGCAAGGGCGCGGCCGGCGACACGGCGGCGCTGCTTTTCCAGACCGACTATGCGGCGCGCGCCGAGATCGGCCTTTGCGGCGACGACAACCTGTCTCTCAGGGTTGCCCGCGACGGGGGCGGCCTGGCACCGGCGCTGACCGTCGCCCGCGCCTCGGGAAACGTCGGCATCGGCACCACGGAACCCGGCGCGGAGCTGGAGGTCTCCGACACAAACGGCGACGGCGACTGCCGCCTGCAACTGCGCACCGGCAACGAAATCGCCCAGTTCGGCGTGTCCACGACCCAGGTCTTCATCGACACCACCGACGAGAAGCCTTTTGTGCTCTATGGGAATGGGGCGAGTAGACTAATTGTAGGTGCTTCAGGTGCTGTGGGAATCGGGGTGCTTGAACCAACCGCACGGCTTCATGTGGATGGAGCGATGCGTTGCACTGTGTATCCTGCTGAATCCCTTCCTGACCCCGCCTCCATTGGCCCAGGTGCTATCGCATTCTCTGATAATGGCACTGCAATTTCGCAGTTGTTTTGTGATGGGCAGAAATGGGTGACGGTGATGAGTTCCAACAAATGAACATGAATTTTATTGTAGGAGATTTGAAATTTAAACGTCCAATTCATTTGGTGTTACTTTTTTGAAAATTAATACATTAATTGACTCGTTGTCTTCGTTTGAATTTGCGGTGCAATATGGTTTGGACTAAAAATCAAACGGTGATTCCGACCTCCAAACGGATACAATAGCATGGCAACATCACCGTTTTTCCGATCCCGCAAGCATGGCTCAGCTGGAGCTAGTTCAAAGGACGACGGAGGAGTCGAAGTGGAGGCGGATTTTTCGCTGGAAGCTCAGTTGCGCGATCTTCTCAAGCTTACACGAGATGATGGGGAGCCTAATCTTAATCCCCTTATGGAGTTGCTTCGCGATTTCAACGCAATGAAATTCAATATAAAATTTTTCGGCTATGAATTGGCGAAGATTCTCGCAGAAAACCTTCCTCCCGCACCCTCGGGTGGGCCATTTGAAGTCAGCATGATGTCAAAGCCCTCGACGCAAGCTGATTTGTCGGATGATTGGACGCGTCATTGGACGAGTGAGTTGAGGGTTGCTCATGTCTTTCATCGGAAGCTGTGGGAACTCGCCTATGTGCTCCAGTTCGTCTGGCAGACTGGAAATATGGGCGAAGGCAAGAGAGGGCTGGGCTTCGGATGTGGTGAAGAACCCCTTCCGTCATACTTGGCATCCAAAGGTTGTCATGTCACGGTGACAGACTTGGAGCCGACAGATCGGCGTGCGGCTGGGTGGGCTTCGACTAATGAGCTCGCAACCCTCGAAAAAGCATACAAGTCTGAATTCTTGGATCGTGAAACGTTTAATCGGCTGGTCGACTTCAAGTATGTCGATATGACGGATATTCCATCCGATCTGCGTGGGTTTGATTTTTGCTGGTCGATTTGTGCTTTTGAGCATTTGGGGTCGATTGCAGCTGGTATGGATTTTGTTGAAAGCGCTGTCGATGTTCTGAAGCCCGGTGGCGTCTCCATTCATACTACTGAATTTAATTTCATGAATGACGTCGAGACTATGGATAATTGGAGTACGGTTCTATTTCAAAGAAAGCATTTTGAGGAAATGGCACGCCGCTTGGAGGCGAAGGGGTGCGATGTTGCTCCGCTTTGTTTTGATGTAGGTGACGGTGCACTAGACAAGTTTATTGATGTCGCACCCTATGCCCATGACTGGCGGTTTGATCAGGGGGGCGCATGGCGAGATGGTGCAAATCATATCAAGCTAACTGCTGATGGGTTTCCGGTAACCTGCTTTGGCATCATTGCTACTAAGCGCTGACACTCGAGTTTGTAGGTTTACGATGGCAAATGAATATTATTATCTCGGTCGCTCCATGGGGATGGCTAAGCTTCATGGTACGGATAGCTACATATGCGTAGATACACGTTCCTGGGAGTCCTTGATATATATTCAGGGACATCCTGTTGAGCCGTCTGAACTCTCGGTGCTTAAGCGGTTTTTATCGCCGGGCGGGACATTTCTCGATATCGGGGCAAATTTCGGGCTTTATTCCATCGTTGCAAGCGAGATAATCGGTGCAAGAGGGCGGGTTTATTCTTTTGAGGCCAATCCTCATACCTTTGCCTATCTTAAGCAATCTGCCATGGCAAATCGCCTGATCTGGCTGCCTCAGTACACGTGGGAAAACCTGGCCGTTGCTGAGAGTAGCGGCGAGTTGGAGTTTGCGTATGACCCAACCCAACTCGGGGGAGGCCATATTCGCAATGAGCATGATGCGGAGGACACCCACACGATCGTGCGGGTGAAGTCTGTGGCTCTTGACGACTATCTTCCCTCGGACGTGCAGCCCGATTTCGTAAAGATCGATGTCGAGGGGCACGAGCTTGGCGTCTTGAAGGGGATGGAAAAGACGCTGCGGCGCTCGCCGAACATTCGCCTTCTGCTGGAATATTACACGTTCACTGACGAGGTGACGGAGTACGGGCGGAGCGTCATCGGCTATCTGCGTGAACTTGGTTTCGGCGTCTGCGCCTTGGATGGACATGGGGCGCTTCGTGTCGTTCCCGAGGGAGAGATCCCGACGGGAAATATCTATATTCTGGCGACGCGGACGCCCGACGAAGACGCCTCGCGCGCCCTTGATTCCTTTAGTATCCGCCCGCACGGGTTTGTGTATCACCCCGTGTTTGAGTCTGGTGAGCATCGTCTTGTCCAGCGCGGCGGAGAGCTGCTCTACGACGGTGCGCGTAGTGGCGACCTTGAGGAGCCGACGCTTTTCTTTGGCCCGTATATATCTCTGCCTGCCGGCGCGTATACTCTGCGGTTTGAAGGCGATGGCGATGGGGATGCACATTTGGCCCTGACCGCCGATGCCGGTGCGAAAGTGCTTTTCTCGTCGGAGGTTTCGCGGTGGAACCAACCGATCCGGTTCGATGTCGCCGAGAGGGTTGGGCAGTTTGAGGTTGTTCTGAGGAAAACCGCCAGCTTGAAGAGCTTGAGACTGGACGGCGTTGTGATCGAAAGGCGTTGAGGCAATATGCGGCCGGGCGTTTGATGCCAATAGGTACTGAATGAAAGTCGCTTTGGGCCGTGAAAACCTTTCCGGCGTCTTGTTGATCAAGGTTGCCTGGGGGAAATGTCACGCCGCAAGCTCAACCCTGTAAATTGTGCGCGTTTTTCCGCAGTGCGGAATCTGCCATATTCCCGATGTACATATGTTTGCGTTCGATTCGGGCGCGCTCGCGCATGCTTCGGCTGTGCAACCGGTGTTGCCGGATCTCGGCTGGGGATTGTTTTGTGAGAAGGTGCGGACATGCCTGAACGCCTCCCTCGACATGGTGGGCGGCGCCCGTCTGCAGGCGACGGCGGGCCCAGCCCGAGCAGGGCGGTGCCGATCGAGGAGATCGGAAACGGGGACGGACCGGAGACACGCATGTTCGCTCGCAAGTTCTTCAACAAGTCGTTCGACGGGACCCGGATCCTCGTTGTCGGCGACGTCATGCTCGACCGCTTTGTCTACGGCAAGGTCTCGCGGATTTCTCCCGAGGCGCCCGTGCCCGTGCTGCATGTCGACAGGGCGTCCACCATGCTCGGCGGCGCCGCCAACGTCATGGCCAACGCGGTCTCCATCGGCGCCGAGGCGGTGCTGATCGGCCTTGTCGGCGCGGATCCGGCCGGCGCCCACTGCGCGGAGCTTGTCGCCGCGCATCCCAGGGCCCGCAACGGCCTGATCACCCGTCCCGATATCTGCACCACGGTCAAGACCCGCTACGTCAGCAATGGCCAGCAGATCATGCGCTGCGACGAGGAGGTCGTGCGTCATGCTCCCGCCGAGGTCGAGGACCGCGTCATCGCCGCGGCATCGGCGGCGATGGCCGATTGCGACGTGCTCGCCATCTCCGACTATGCCAAGGGGCTGCTGACCGACCGGGTTCTGGCCGAGGTGATCGCGGCGGCGCGGGCACGCGGCATTCCCGTGATCGTCGACCCCAAGCGGCGCGATTTCTCCGCCTATCGCGGCGCGACGCTGATCAAGCCGAACCGCGCCGAGCTCCGCGACGCGACGGGCCATGCCTGCGCCGACCTCGAAGGATGCGCCGAGGCGGCCGCGCGGGTGATCGAGCAGACCGGCGCGGACCTGCTCGTCACCCTGTCCGACGAGGGCATGGCGCTGTTTCGCGCTGGCCGCGAGCCGCTGCATTCGCCCGCCAGCGCCCGCGAGATCTTCGACGTTTCGGGCGCCGGCGATACCGCGCTGGCGGTCTTCTGCGCCGCGCTCGGCGCAAGCCATTCGATGGAGCAGGCGACCTTTCTCGCCAATGCCGGGGCAGGCGCCGTCGTGCGCCGCGCCGGCACGGCGGCGCTGACGCCGAGCGAGCTGTCGCGTGAGCTCAACCGCATCAACCGCCCGCTTGCCCATGCCGTCGCCTCGCTGGAGGACGCCGCCGAGATCGTCGAGGGCTGGAAGCGCGAGGGCCTCTCCGTCGGCTTCACCAACGGCTGCTTCGACATTGTCCACGCCGGCCATGTGGCGATGCTGGCGAAATCGGCGGAGCAATGCGACCGGCTGGTGGTCGGGCTGAACAGTGACGCCTCCGTCTCGCGGTTGAAGGGCAGCGGCCGTCCGGTGCAGCCGCTCGTCTCGCGCGCCGAGGTTCTGGCGGCGATGCAGTCCGTCGATCTGGTGGTTCCCTTCGAGGAGGACACGCCGCTGGAGCTCATCTCCGCGCTGCTGCCCGACGTCCTCGTGAAGGGCGCGGACTACCGCGAGGAAGACGTGGTCGGTGGCGATGTGGTCAAGGCCGCCGGCGGGCGCGTGGCGCTCATCGAACTCGTCCCCGGTCTCTCGACAACCCGGGCGGTGGAGCGTATCAGATCGGCGCAGGGCTCAGCGGACGTGGTGGCATCCCTTGCCCCGCCCGTCCTGTCCGTGGCCGGCGCGGCCACTGCGGAACCGGCCTCCAGCGCGGAATGAGCGCTGCGGGTCGAACATCACACGGCATCGAAACACACACGACATGGAGCGAACGACGTGATCCTAGTGACCGGCGGCGCCGGATTTATCGGCTCCAACATCGCGCTGGCGCTGGCCGCGCGCGGCGAGCGTGTCGTGGTTTGCGATACCTTTGGCGATGGCGACAAGTGGAAGAACGTCCGCACGCTTCTGGCCGAGGAGTTCGTTTTCCCCGAGGCGCTTGACGGCTGGCTCGCCGCCAACGGCGATGCGCTCAGCGCCATCGTGCACATGGGCGCGATCAGCGCCACGACGGAGCGCGACGTCGATCTGATCGTGGCAAGCAACCTGCAGCTTTCGAAGCGACTCTGGAGCTTTTGCGCGGCGCGGGCGATCCCCTTCGTCTATGCCTCCTCGGCCGCCACATATGGTGACGGCGCGCGCGGTTTCGACGACCGTTCCGACGATGCCTATCTGTCGGCGCTTCGTCCGCTCAACCCCTATGGCTGGAGCAAGCTCCTGTTCGACCGGCAGGTGATGGCCGCCATCGGTCGTGGCGACCCGGCCCCTTCGAAATGGGCGGGCCTCAGGTTCTTCAACGTCTATGGCCCGCGCGAGGACCACAAGGGCTCGATGCGCTCCGTGATGCGGTCCAACTGGGAAAAGCTGCGCGCCGGCGAGCCGCTGCGGCTCTTCCGCTCCGACCGCGCGGACTATGTGGACGGCGGGCAGATGCGCGACTTCGTCCATGTGGACGATTGCGTCGCCGTGGTGCTGTGGATGCTCGACAATTCCTTCCCCGGCGACATCTACAATGTCGGCACCGGCACGGCGCGGCGCTGGGTCGATGTGGGCGAGGCGATGTTCGCGGCACTGGGGCGGGCGACCGACATCACCTTCATCGACATGCCGGAGCAGCTCAAGGGGCGCTACCAGTATTTCACGGAAGCGCGCATGGACAAGCTGCGTGCCGCGGGCTTCGACCGGCCGCCGACCGGCCTGACGGAGGGCGTCGCGGCTTATTTTGCGTTTCTGGAGCGGGAATCAGACATACTTTGACCATAGAAGCCGCGTAGGAGGCGAGAACGCAACGTGATGACCGGCATCATTGGCACGGGTCGCGAACGCCTGACCCGCGCGGACGCGGGCAAACGGAGACGGTCGTGAACGTCGAACCGGACAGGCACCTGCTGCTCGCGGCGGCCGGGCAAGGCGGTGCGCGCGGGCTTTTCCGGCGTGCCTGGGATTTCGTCTCGCGCCACTACGCTCTGCTTCTCGTCACGGGCATCTTCGTTGTCCCGGTCACCTGGGCGCTTCTCTTCTACGGGCTGATCGCCGCCGACCGCTACGTGTCGGAGACCAAGTTCATCGTGCGTGGCGTCAACAGCCAGCAGATCGGCGGTCTGTCCGTGCTGCTGCGCAGCTTCGGCCTGGCGCGCGCCAATGACGATGCCTATGCGATCCACAGCTACATCCGCTCGCGTGACGCGATGGACGAGCTGATGAAGCAGGTAGACCTCAGGGCGGTCTACACCCGACCCGAAGCGGATTTCATCACCGGCTACTCCACTCTGTTCGGCGATACATCGGAGGGCTTCTTCCGCTATTTCTCCGATCAGATCGTGGTGGAAGAGGACATCCAGACCGGCATCACCACCCTGCGCGTCTCGGCCTACCGGCCGCAGGACGCGGTGGCCATCGCCCGCGCGCTGCTCAGCCTCAGCGAGGCCAGGGTCAACCAGATGAACGACCGCGCCCGGCGCGATGCGCTCGATGCCGCCGGCGAACTCCTCAGCGAGGCGGAAACGCGCGTGATCGAAAGCCAGACGGCGATCACCGCCTACCGCAACCGGGTGCTGATGGTCGACCCGGAGGAGAATGTCAGCAAGCGCACGGAGCTGATCGCCGCGCTCACCTCGGAGATGGTCGAGGACGAGGTTCTGCTGCGTCAGCTCCGCACCTCCTCGCCGAACAATCCGCGCATCCCCCCGCTGGTCACCAAGATCACCTCCCTACGGGACCAGATCGCGGAAGAGCAGGGCCAGATCGCCGGCTCGGACGCTTCCATCGCCAGCAAGATCTCCGACTACGAGGGGCTTGTGCTGAAGCGCGTGCTTGCCGACAAGGCGTTCGAGAGCGCCATGCGCACCATCGACAACGCCCGGCAGGAAACGCAGCGCAAGCGTATCTACATCGAGGCCGTCGTCAGCCCGCACCAACCGGACAAGTCGACCGAGCCCAAGCGCCTGCGCCGCATTTTCACGGTGATGATCATTTCTTTCGCCGCGTTCGTGATGATCTACCTGCTGGTTTCCGGCGGGCGCGATCACCTCAACATCCATTGAGGGCGCCATGACGGACGAGATCGCCGCCACCGATACCTCGATGATCCTCAAGCGACGCTTCAAGACGCTGAACGCGCTGCTGATCCGCGAGCTGATGGTGCGCTTCGGGCACAACAACATCGGTTTTCTCTGGCTGGTCGGCGAGCCGCTGATCCTGACGGTCGGGGTGATGATCGTCTGGTCGTTCATCTACGGGCGGGAGAACCATGGCGTTCCGATCCTGCCGCTGGTGCTGACGGGCTACTCCATGCTCACGGTCTGGCGGCACATGGTCTCGCGCTTCGTGCACTGCTTCCGCCACAACTCGGGGCTGTTCTTTCACCGCCGCATCCGCCCCTTCGACATGCTGGTCGCCCGCGGGCTGTTGGAGCTTGTCGGCACGCTGATCGCGTTCTTCGTCGCCTACATCCCGCTCGCCCTGCTCGAGGTGATTGCCCCGGTGCACGACTACCTGATCATGCTGACCGCCTGGTTCCTGATGTGCGCCTTCACCTTCGGCGTCGGCCTCATCATCGCCAGCCTGACGGAGATGTCGGAGACGCTCGAGCGCTTCGTGCAGCCGGTCATGTATCTGTTGCTGCCGCTGACCGGCTCCTTCTACATGGTCGCCTGGTTGCCCAGCACGGCGCAGAAAGTGGTGCTTTGGTCGCCGCTGGTGCACGCCAGCGAGATGTTCCGCGGCGGCTATTTCGGCGCGACGGTTCCCACCACCTGGGATGCGTCCTACCT
>NZ_JBLWTA010000055.1:0-8555 GCF_048270365.1 Celeribacter sp. | reverse complement strand
TGACAGCTTCCGCTTCAAAGCAAGCTCAGCTGCGGCATCTGCTGCAAAGAAGAAGGAAACAACACACACCTTGACCCCAGCATGAACCAAAATCCATAATCAGAGGTGGCTCACTTCTCGGTGAAAATCAACACAGCGTCTCTCTGGTTGCAGATGATCGTTGCTCTAGAGGTGGGCAAAACGCCAAACTGAATGCGACGGGCTGCCTTTCAGTCAGACGACAGGCGGGTGACATCGATGATCAAACCGAGTTCGTGGGCCATCGCGAGCACGGCGCGGACTTCCGGTAGTATCGGGGAGCTGCGGGTCTCGGGGGTGGGCCGAAGTTCGCGAATCGGCGTCCCTAGTCGCAGATGCAGGCGACACGCCTGATCGCCGGCGCTCCAGCGTTTGACAACACTTTCCAGAGCTAAGAGCGCTTCGGGCGCCACGGCGTCAGGTCCGGCGCCCAGCGTGACTTCCAGTTCCGTTGCATCAGCCAGAGCCACGCCTTCGACCTTTTCCGGCGCGTCAAGCGTGACCCGGGCGACGTTGCGCCAGTGTGCCATGGGCGCGACCGTATCAGCCTCTCGGTCCAACAGCGTGCGCAAGAGTGCTAGGTCACTTGGTTTTTCGCTGTCCTCCAGCAGGTCGAAACGTTTCATCAGGTTGTGCCAGCGACGTTCGTTGTTTCGCTGTGCGTCATGCTCGGTCCCCTCGATGCGAGGCCCCTGCCGGAATCCCTCGATTGCGCGGTCGATCATCCAGCGTGCATGTTCTGCGCGAGCGCTCGCCAGTAACTGGGCTTCCAGCCCTGTGCTCGATTGCGCCGACCAATCGATTCCGGCTTTAGCGTTCGCAATTTTTGCCTGTGTTTGCTCGGAGAGGCGCGGCAACACGCCGTCGTCCATGCCGCGCCATTGCAAGCCGAGCGCCATGAGTTTTGTCGCCGCTTGCCGCGCGACGCGAAAGTTGGACCGCCGCGCGTGCTCCGGCAGATTTTCCCATTCCTTGTCCATCCGAGCCCGCGCAGCGGAGGCACTTTCCCCTTCACGGCGCGGGGCGAGGTAGGTCTTGTGGAGGTCTCGCGCCAGCGCCTCGGTCGCGGGCGCTTCCGACAAGAGCCGCGCCGCCGTCTTCCGTGCATTTCCGAAAGTGCGCAACAGGGAGAGCGGATCTTCATCGGCCAAATCGCCAGGCCCGATAACACGATCCCACAACCGAATATGGATAGGAACCGCGCGCCGACGCAAACGCTGCATGGCCATCTCAAGGCGCAGGCCCGCGCTGAGATTCACCAGATCGTGCCCACAAGCGAAGACGTAGGCGGTGGGTGGCGCTTCGGACGTATCCAGTGCTTCTAGGTCAGCGTCATTTTCCATGTCGAGCGTTTGCAGGTTTTTGGCCACAAAGCGGATATCCGGACGCGCTTCTTCAGGCAGGCTGTCGTCGACAAGCGTTGGATAGCAGGCCGCGAAACGTTGTTGCGCATGATCAGCTTCTCGATCCAACACAGTGATGCGCGGCGCGCCAATATTGGCAGCATAGGCGGTGAGCAGGCATTCGATCAGCAAGGCCTCGCCGTGGTCCCCGAGACCACAGAGCACGACATGCACACGGGGCTGCCCCAAATCGGCGGCCCGCTGAACAAACCGCGCCTGCACCATCAAGTCGCGCGCAATGCCGGTTTTGAGGCTGAAAGGCGTGAAGTCTTTCCCGCGCACAAACCCGAGATCGCGTGCATCCCCAAGGTCAGCCACAAGACGCGTGGAGGACAGATGCACATGTATTGCCGTCTCGGGCGCGTTGGTGGGAACGGTGCCAGGCCCGCTTGTCCGTCTTTGGGCATCGTTCAATACGGAGGCTGCAAGGACACCGATCTCGATGTTGGTCTCGTCGTTTCCACAGGCGACATAAACGTTCTGAGCCTTGTGCAGATAAGCAATGTCCAAAACGCGGCGCTCGCTTAGGTCGCCTTGGATAATCAAAAGGCCAACTGCATCGGCGAGGGCACGATCCGACGAATCGACTCTTTGGTCGACGGCCGTCACCAGCCTTCCTTCGGACACAAGGTGCCGGATAAGAGCTTGCCCGACGGCCCCGAAGCCAAGCACGACGTCCCTTTTTTCAGGATGGGTGATCTGCCAAGTTCTGCGAATTCCTAGACGGATGACGCTAGAGAAAGCATCTGCAACAGTCACAATCGTGACGAGCGGCGCGGCAATCCGTGCGAAATGGAGCCAAACATTTATTTTAATCTCGTCGCTTAAACGGTTGGGTTGATAAAACTCGCCCACAAACAATTGCATCGAGCGATAAACCGATTCCCAAGCGCTGACACCCGGAATCCGCAGGAAACCAATGAATCCAATTGCCCAGACAAGCAGTATTAATAGATACCAACCCCAACGGCCTAACCAACGTCGAAAAGCACTGCCGTTTCCCGGTCGCTCAGCCCTGTTTTTCATTTGCCCCTCGCGTCTTGCCTGCGACAACAATAAGGTGCGGCTGACTTCAGCGCCAACTTAAAAACGTGCGCTGGCGGGACCATTGAAGGAGTTAAACATGCGTGTCGCAGTGGCGGGACATCGGTGGAACCGGATCGATCCAGAGACTGAAGCGAAGCACCTGGCGGCGCTTTTGCGAAGTGCGATGGAAGCCTTACCCGGTTCGGATGGCACGGTGACTCTGGTAACGGGCATGGCGGAAGGCACTGACCTGACGGCTGCAGCAGTCCGACCCGCGCATTGGTGTCTTGAGGCGGCTCTGGCACTATCAGAGAGCTGCTGGAGGGATCACCTCGGCACGGCAAAAGGCGTACGGGAAGAAGACTTTAGAGCCTATGAAAGCTTGATCGAGTGCGCGAGCGTGGTTGTTCCTGGAAACGATCGCGGCACACCAGACTACGTGGCACTTGCGGCATACTTGACAACTACTTGCCACCACTTGTTGACAGTCTGGAACGGTGTGGATGGGCCCGCGGGCGGGACTTCTGACGTCGTGGCCCTGGCGAAGGACAGAGGCGTGCCTGTCGTCAACATATGGAAACCGCTCGCTGCCTTGCGCTCGCAGGCCGGAGGCTGCTCCGATATCAACCGAGGCGATGTTCCCGATTGAACGGCGCACTTCCGGGGTTGAGGTAGCACTTATTGACTAGGTTTCTGCGGACCCTTATCATGAGAAGGGGTTTCCGAACCCGCTTTAGCTAGGTTTCTCTGTAAAGGGCTTCGAATGAGATTCGATACGGAATTGTTTGGATCATACGTTTTTGTATCGTCATCAAACGATCTTCACGCCACCCGTGACCGGGTCGCACGAGACTTGGATTCCTGGTCGACCTCAAAAGGCATGCTGGACGTCGTAAGAACGTTCCGGTGGGAGGAAGACGCCGAAAAGGAGCACGGCCTCCTGAACTGGCGCGACATCCAGAGCCAGCTGCCCGATCCGGGGGGCGAGGATGTCGCTTTCACGCTCGGTCTCTTCGGCGAACGCTGCGGCTGGCCGCTGCCGGCATCGTTCTTCGAGGGCTGCTCTCCGGCAGAGATGTTTCCTCGCTGGATCGCGCGGACATACCGCCCGCTCTATCCTTGGCCTGACGACCCAGACGAGGTGAAAGCGGCACTCGCCGAGGGCTGCTTCCCCCTGACGGGTACCGTTTACGAGGTCCTCCGAGCGATCGAGGCGGCACGGGCGGGCGGTACCGGTCTCGCCGACGTGCTCGTGGCCTATATCGCCGACGCCGATGTGACCCGGACGACCGAACCGGACGACATCGTCTTCAACCACGAGGCTCTGCACGACTCCCTTCGGCTTGGGCCCGACGGACAGAAGCTGTCGCGCCGGGCGGCCGACGCGCGGCTCGCGGCCGAGTACTGGCCGCAGATCGCGATGTTGGTGAACTTCCTGAAGGCGCTGATCCTCGAAGAGGGCGTGCACGTGCACCGCGTCGCCTCGGAAGGGGCAATGGCCGACCTCGTGGCCGAGAAGACCCGCGCCTTCCTGTCAGAGCGGCTGACGCTGACCAGCGGCCGCAACCCCTACAAGGAGACGCTGGACTACTACGGCCTCGACGATCCGCAGGAGCTTCCGGGGCGCCGGACGCTCTCGGTCGACGTCAGCCGCCGGGTCTTCGCCGAACTCCGGCGCGGGCACGGCCCACGGGTCCGGCTGACCGGCAATAGCGGTTGCGGAAAGTCCTCGTTCCTGCGCCGCGGCCTCTTGGCCCAGCTCCGGGCCGAAGGGAAGGCGGGCGACCATCCCTGCCACGTCTTCGTCTTCCGTCCGACCGATCCCGTGCTGGCGCGGTACCCGACGCTGACCGAGGGGCTCTGGCGCGCGATCCTCGCCGCCTTATCCGACATCCGCGTGACCGAACCCTTCGGCGGGGCCGAACCCAAGCCGCGCGAGCTCGGCACCCGCCTGACCGCCGCCCTGATCGAGGCCGACCGCTATCTCTTCATCGGCACGGATCAGTTCGAGGAATGGCTGGACGAGTTGCATTCGGCGGGCACTGCAACGGCCCGGAAGGACGCTATCACGGCGATGCTGGACCTGCTCCGCGCGCTCCTCGACGGCGGCCGCACCGGGCTCGCGGTGACGCTCGAGGATCACCGCCGCGGCCTGCTCATGCAGCTCCCGGAGGGCCACTGGCTCAGGACCGAATGGCAGGAGGTGGATCTTTCGCTCACCCGCGCGACGGCCGAGGCGATCGTCACCGAACCGTTCTCCCGCGAGGGTCTCTCGCTCGACCGGCCGGTGATCGAGAAGATCATGGAGAGCTGGGAAGATCTCATCAAGGAATGCGGCGACCGTGCCTCGACACTGCCGCTCCTCGGGCTCTGGCTCAGCGAGTTCTTCGCGGCGCACCGGCACTGGGCGATCCGCCGCGACCGCCCCGGCATCAGCGACGAAATCAACGTCCCGGCCGGTGATTTCCGGCTGACACGCGAGAAGATCGGCGACTACGATCTGTCGATGCGGAACAAGATCACCGAGTTGGCCGAAAACGCCTGGTACACCGGCACAGGCGTCGATCCGCGCCTGCCCGGATTCAAGTGGGATGACCAGGTAAGCGATCTAGCCAATTTCTTGAACCCGTTCCTCGGGCTGACCGATGATGGGCAGACAATGCGACTCGTCTCTGCCCGACGGAGGCGGGGCTTCACGAGCAACGACCGACTGACCGAGGCGTTCTTGTCCGAGCGGCTGATGGTGCCGATCCCCGGATCCCAGCCCGAAATGATTCGGCTCGTCCACCAGAGCCTGATCGACCAGTGGACGCCCGCGCGGGAATGGAACGAGTCGAACCTCGACTACAAGAAGCGAGAGTTCCGGGTCCGCTTGCGCGACCAGATCGAGCGGATGTCGCCGCAGGCCGAGCGGCCCGCGGCGACGGAAGCCGAGATCGATGACGCAGCCGAGGTGCTAGCGAACCACCTCGGCTACTTCGGGCTGGATCCGTCCAGAGACGACTCCTGGGGAGCAGTCCAGAGCTACACACTGCGTGTTTTTGGGCAGTCCCGAACGCCGCGTGCGCTGATTGCATCTTCAAAGAAGGCGACGACCCATGTCCATGTCGCGGCAGCCTACGACATGGCCGACCTGCTCGAGACCTTCGTCGAGCTCGATCCCGAGTGTCTCGAGCTCAAACGCTTAGACGAGAGGCGGCCGATCCACATGGCCGCATGGCAAGCCCCGAACGCGGTGGAGTTCCTGCTGTCGCGCGGGGTGGCAGTGGACATCTGGGACAAGGAGGGATGGCCACCGATCGCGGCGCCCATCCAGACCGGGAACCGGCGGATCTTCGACATGCTGTTCTCTCGCTTCGCGAAGGATCCCAATGCTGCCATAACGCGCCACGGCATGACGCTCCTGCATCTGGCAGCGATCGAAGGCAACGAGGACGTGGTAGAATTCCTTCTATGTCTCGATAAAATCGATCCACTTAAGGACGACGGAAGCGGCGATACCGCGCTCAGTTTTGCAGTCCAAAGAGGGAGAGGGGGTATCATCGAGCGGCTTCGTTCGGCGGACGAGGTTAGGGGGAATAGCCGCCTCTTGGACATTGCAGCCGCCTGGGCAGAGTGGCCCACGGTGCGGCGCCTTCTTGAGACCGAGGGCCTGACCGACGACGATCTCCGGTCGCTCTTCCGGAGCAAGGCCTTGCACGACCAGACACCGCTCGCCTCCGCCGCTCGCTATGCGAACCCTAGCGTCGTCAAGCGGCTTCTAACCGAGTACGGCCGCTTTCACGATCCGTCGGAGCCGATCCATGCCGGCCAGTCGAAAGGCACGCTCCTGCACCTAGCGGTCTCGCCGGTGTATACCGTCCGGAACAGCCCACGCTACGAACTGCGGCTGGCTGAGGTGCTGCGCATCCTGCTCGACCCGCGGCACGGGATCGACCCCAACGCGAAGGACGCCGAAGGCCGGACGGCCTACGACCTGATTCCTGGAAGCGACCTCGCGCGGGACGTGTTTGTCGACTGCGAGCGCTTCGAGCGGGACTGGAACGCCCTGACCGACAAGGATCTCGACCGCGAGATCAATGCGAAGAGCGTCCAGCCCGGCATCCAACTGGCCCGGAATATACCCGAAAGCTTGCTGGCCCCGCTCGCCGAGGGCGGTTCGACTGGGCTCGAACTCTTGGCTAAACGTGGTAATCATTATGCAATTCAAGCATTTCTCGCGACCGATGTAGGGCAGAAGCAGGCGACTGATGCTCTTCTTCTACCAGTCGCTAACACGGGACTGTTCGGCGACCCGCGGCTAGTTGACGTACTCGGCGAATTTGTCCAACAGCGTCCCGGCGAGTTTCCTGAGACGCGCCGCGCTGTGGTGGCCGCCCTGATCGAAAGTGAGACGCCTCTCGCGGAGTTCTGGGACAACGGCATCGACGTCGTATCGATCCGCCGCGACGAAGCACTGCAGAGGACGCGCCTGCATTCTCTTGCCGAACTCAAGGACCTCGCGAAGTTTGAGCGCGTTGCGCGCCGTGCAATCGGCGAGCTGCCCCTCGACGGCTGGGGTCGTCGCCCGTCGGATCTCGCGCCGCGTGACATGCGCGCTTCGTTCCGCACCCTTGAAGACAAGTACTTCCCGACAGGAGACAAGACGTGACCGAATTCGCCCAGCGACTTATCGACGGAAAGGGCGAAAGCGTCCCGATCAACAATATCGAGCGACTGAAGACGGCAGCACCTTTCGATGGCGAGGGCAAGCTGACGGCCCGCACGCAGGTGTTCCGATACGACTTGCCATTCTACAAGGATGTCGAATTGATTGAGCTCCGGGATCCGTCTTGGACACCGGAGGAAACGCGAGTCTTCTTTCTTAGAAACGGCGACGAGCTGACCCGGCTCGACGGGACCTCACCACCGATCCACATGACAAACGCAGAAGGGCCGATAAGACTGAACGACGAGTCCATCACTGCCTACCTACATTTCTTTTGCTTTTTTGTGCGCGGTGAGGAAGGGCCCTTCCTTATATGTGAGGACGAGGCGAACCGCTACATCCCCGATGAAAGCCGCGAGAAGATTATCAATGTGCTTGAGCCGGTTAGCCACTTTGGTCGCTCGCCCGAGGGGCAGTTCCGGTTATCAGCATCTGTTTACTATTCTAACGCGATATTTCGTTCGGATTTTCTGGTTTCACCTAGCGGCATGCTGGAAATGTTGGAGGACAATCCCTTGGTCACGGATCTGCCGACTAAGGTTTTTGCTCCGATTACCGTCACCGGTTGCCGTGAGATGAATTGAATTTTTCCTCACAAAGAGCTTCAATCGCAGGTTAGTCGCTATTTGCGTCAAGAGAGGAACTGGCCGGGCAATACTTAGCCAATTGAGTTTTTGGCGCGGTGATCTTCCTGCCGGCGTGGGGCATCAAGTCTACTTCTTTGTCCTCACTAGGGTCAGGACTCATAGCCAATAGATGACGGTTGCGGCGAGTGCGATGGCTGAGAGGAAGACCTTCGGGCAGCGGTCATAGCGGGTGGCGACGCGCCGCCAATCCTTGAGCCTGCCGAACATGATCTCGATGCGGTTGCGCCGCTTGTAGGTCGCGTCGATCATGACCGTCTTCCGTTCGCCATGCTCGGCAGCCAGACCTGCCATGATCCGGGCGAAGACGCCCTTGTCGCTCCACCGCTTCCACCGGTTGTATAGCGTCTTGTGCGGGCCATAGGGCGCAGGCGCGTCACGCCAACGTAAGCAATTGCGATTGATGAAGATAATCCCGCTCAAGACGCGCCTATCATCAACGCGCGGCTTGCCGTGAGACTTGGGGAAGAAGGGCTCCAGACGCGCCATCTGGGCGTCGGTCAGCCAGAAGAGATCAAACATGTTCACCGCTCGTTTTCGAACCGTGAATCACGCCCCTACGCGGAAATCAATGGGCCCTTACCCTAGTATCATTGGTTTGGAGGTAGAGAAGGTTGTATATCAGGCCCATCCCCTCCGCCATTTTCCATGGCAACGCTTTGGTTTTTAAGAGAGTTTTCCGCTTAAATCCAAGCCGGCCTTTCAACGATTTTAAGTCGTTAGCCTCCAGCCCTTGTTTCGCAAGTTTTCAGGTCA
>NZ_JBLWTA010000054.1:0-8863 GCF_048270365.1 Celeribacter sp. | reverse complement strand
GGGCAGAACTTCGCGCTTCTCAGCGGCGTGACGACGGGACATTCCGTGATCTCCTTATTTAGGACGCTTAGCGCCGTATTTCGAACGACGCTGTTTACGGTCTTTGACGCCCTGGGTATCCAGAACACCACGCAGGATGTGGTAACGGACACCCGGAAGGTCTTTCACACGGCCGCCACGGATCAGAACCACGGAGTGCTCCTGAAGGTTGTGGCTTTCACCGGGGATGTAAGAAATGACCTCGAAACCGTTGGTCAGGCGCACCTTCGCAACTTTCCGCATAGCGGAGTTCGGTTTTTTCGGGGTGGTGGTGTAGACGCGCGTGCAGACGCCGCGCTTCTGGGGGCATTGCTCCAAGTGCTGCGACTTGGAGACCTTACGTTTGGGCTGACGCGGTTTGCGGATCAGCTGTTGAATCGTTGGCATAGGGGTATCCCGTTCCTAGATTTTTGTGAACCTCGGCATGACCAAGATGGCCGTTCCGGGGCGATTACGATGTTCGATGTGCCACTTGCGTCCAAATAGCACGAAAACCCGCAATCGTTCCCATTCCGAGGTGAACGACGCGGTGAGTTCCCAGAGGATCAGTGCGCCTTAAATTGCCCTGATCTTGATCACTACGATTTAGAAGTCGGCGGGCGGGGACGTCCCCCTGGTGCCGGATGGCTCGCCGTATATGGAGAGTCGAAGCGCTTGTCAACACTCGCGCCGGGATTGTGGTCTGATGCGCCGTTATCCCCCGCGTCGCCGCAGACGCGCCTCACGCAGGACGGTGTAAATCCCTGTCCCCGCAATAATCGCAGCGCCCGCAAAAGCCAAGCCATTCGGCCATTCGCCAAAGGCAAAAAGCCCGATCAGCAAAGCCCAGACCAGCGCCGTATAGCGAAATGGCGAGACGAAAGACATTTCCCCCACCCGCATCACGGCCACAGAGGAGACATAGCCCACGATCAGGAAGGCCGCCGAGCCGAAAATCTGCGCCCCGGCCTTTAGATCCATCGGCGCCCAGCCCTGTCCAATCGACGCAATCCCGGTGCAGATCCAGACGGCAGTGATCGCCCCGAAGGTCACCGTCGAATTGGGTACGCTATGATGCATCTTGCGCACGATGATGTCCCGGAGCGTGACGCAGAGCATCGCCAGAACCGCAAAGAGCGCATAACCGCTGAACCCATCCGTGCCCGGCTGAACGATCAACAACACGCCCGCGAACCCCACGCCAATCGCCACCATCCGGCGCCAGCCCAGAGGATCGCGGAACAGCATCCAACCGGCGATGGTGATCGACAAAGGCATGGTCTGCATGATCGCGGTGGCATTGGCCAAGGGCATATGGCTGACCGCCGTCAGGAAACACATCGCGGCCCCCACCTCGGCCATCGAGCGGATGACAACGAGCGTCCAATCCTGACGCGACAAATTGAACCGCACCGGGCCGATGATCGGCGCGAGCACGGCAAAGAGCATGACGAAATTCAATGAGGCCCGCAGGAACAGCGCCTGAAACAAAGGCACCTCCGCCAAGGCACCCTTCATGAAACTGTCGTTGGTGGTAAAGGCCGCCATCGACAGCGACATGATCACCGCCCCGCGCGTATTGTCCGGCAATTTCGACAAGAGATTGAGCATGCTTGCCCCTTTCCCTTCTCCGCTATCATCGCTTTTGCGCCACGTGAAGGGGGGACGTGAAGAGGGCTCGCGTCGGGCTTGCCCACAAACAGACAGCATGCATAGTGGCTGTCATGTTTGACCCCGGAGTTCAGAGGACAAAGACCAAGCCGTGAAAGAGCGTCTCGTCACCACGACCATGCGCAACGAGGGGCCGTTCATTTTGGAATGGGTCGCCTGGTATCGCATGTTGGGTTTTGATCATCTTGTGGTGTTCTGCAACGATTGCGACGACCATTCCCCGGCACTGTTGCAGGCGCTCGATACGGCGGGCCTCCTCACGGCCGTTGCCTATACGCCTGACCCCGATCTGCCCGTCAAACGCAGTTACCTGAAACAGATGTCCGAACACCCGCGCGTCCGGGCGGCGGAGTGGGTGTTCAACATCGACGTGGACGAGTTTCTCGTGATCCACAAAGGCGACGGCCTGTTGCCAGATCTGTTCGATGCGTTCGACATGGCGCAAACCCATGCCATCGGCATCCATTGGCGTTGCTTTGGCGACAGCGGCTATTTCTCATGGGACGATGTGCCGACCCATCGCCGCTTTACCCTCGCCTCCGAAAGCCTCCACCCGGGCAATGCTTTCTTTAAGACATTGGTCCGGGAGCCAACGGAATTCTGGCGCATCGGCATCCATTCCCCGAAAGGCTGGCGTGGCGAAGGGCGTTGGGGCGTGGCGCCCAATCTCCTGAAACGCTGCGATGGCCGCACCATGCGGAGCTATCATCCGAAAGACAGCCCGATCATGAAAACCGGCGCGCAATGGATCACCCATGACTATGCCCAGCTCAACCACTACGCCACGCGCACGCGCGAAAGCTATGCGTTGAAAAAGGGCACGCCCTCATCGGCAGCGAACAAGAACCGCTATACCTCAAGCTTTTTCAACAGCAAAAATCGCAATGACACAGAGGATCAAAGCGCGTTGAAATATGCGGCTCGGTTCGATGCGGCCCATGCGGAGCTGACCGCCCTGCCCGATGTGCTTCGCCTGCATCATCTATGTTGCGTGGATTACCTCGAGCGGTTGGCGGTGGTGCATGGTTTTGACGCAAAAGAAGATTCGCGCTGGCAGCATCATCAGCAGTACATATAAGACCCTTCGCGACAGTCACATGTCGATTAAACCTCAGGAAATCTTATGCGTAGCATTCTACCGTTTCTATTCGTCGCAGTCATTTCAGGGTGCACACCCTCAAATCCTGCAATCTCATTCGTGGCAGAAGATACATCCTCACTGGTTGTTTTCTCCGACCAAATTAAGAGCACGAAGCTTCTCAGCAATGAGGACCAATACACAAACGATACCCAATACGTCATTTCTATCAAACTTGATGACGAAGCAGCGCAGGAATTTGGGTCGTTTAGCCAAGACCGCGTTGGCGAAACCATAGATGTTCGGGTCTGTGGCGTGACGGTTGTGTCACCTTATCTGCATAGCGCAATTTACGGTGGGATGTTCCAAATTACGGCTCCTGACCAAGATGAGGCCAAACGGATTAGATCGATCCTTCTAGGAAAGGCGGACTGCCCTCAAAATTAAGCCGCGTTTTTTAAAGCTGCTTTAAAACTCAAAAGGCCCCGCGTTTCCGCAGGGCCTTTCTCATTTCATATCAGATCGACTTAATCGTCAGAGGAGCCTTCCGGCGTGTCCACGACCAGCGTGTCGTCGCCAAAGCTCGTGTCCGTGTCCATCACCGGAGCGGCGAGTTGGGCGGCGGCTTCGGCCTCTGCACGGGCCTCTTCGATCACCACGCTGTCGCGTTCGGCGGCGATGCGACGGACGCGTTGTGTCGCGCCACCCGTACCGGCCGGGATCAGGCGGCCCACGATGATGTTCTCTTTGAGACCCACCAGCTTGTCGCGCTTGCCTTGGACAGACGCTTCCGTGAGCACCCGCGTGGTCTCCTGGAAGGAGGCCGCGGAGATGAACGACCGCGTTTGCAGAGAAGCCTTGGTGATCCCCAAGAGGATCGGCTGACCTTTCGCGGCACGCCCGCCTTTGCTTTCCGCTTTCGCGTTGGCTTCGTCGAACTCGGCCTTATCAACCGCTTCGCCTTTGAGCAAAGTGGTGTCCCCGGAGTCGGAGATTTCCCACTTCTGCAGCATCTGGCGCACGATGACTTCGATGTGCTTATCGTTGATCTTCACACCTTGCAGACGATACACGTCCTGCACTTCGTCGATCATGTAGTTGGCCAGAGCCTCGACACCCATGATGGCGAGAATGTCGTGCGGCGCAGGGTTGCCGTCCATGATGTACTCACCCTTCTGGATGAAGTCGCCTTCAGCCACAGGGATGTGTTTGCCTTTCGGCACCATGTATTCGACGGTTTCCTTGGTCTCATCCGACGGTTCGATCGAGATGCGGCGCTTGTTCTTGTAGTCCTTGCCGAAGCGCACATAGCCATCGACTTCTGCGATGATGGCGTGGTCTTTCGGACGACGGGCTTCGAACAATTCGGCCACACGCGGCAGACCACCGGTGATGTCCTTGGTCTTCGCACCCTCACGCGGGATACGCGCAACCACGTCACCGGCCTGAATGTCCTGACCTTCCTCGATGGAGAGGATGGCGTCCACGGACATCAGATAGGTCACCGGGTTGCCCGCTTCGTTGCGCATGGGTTCGCCATCTTCGCCGAGGACAAGGATCTCCGGTTTCAGATCGCCACCACGCGGCACGGAGCGCCAGTCGATCACGATTTTCTGCGTCATGCCGGTTGCGTCATCGGTCTCGTCACGCACGGAAAGGCCCGTGATGAGGTCGACGAATTTCGCTTTACCGGATTTCTCCGCAATGATCGGCAACGTGTACGGGTCCCACTCAAAGAGTTTCTCGCCGCGGGACACGGTCTTGCCCTCTTCCGCAAACACCTTGGTGCCGTAGCCCAGCTTGTAGGAGGCCCGCTCCACGCCGTTCTCGTCCACGATGGCGAGCTGCATGTTCCGGCCCATGACGATTTTCTCGCCATGTTTGTTTTCCAACAGGTTGGACTCGCGGAAGACGATCTTGCCCTCCTGGTTGGCTTCCTGGAAGGACTGCTGACCACCCTGAGCCACGCCGCCGATGTGGAAGGTCCGCATCGTCAGCTGCGTGCCCGGTTCACCGATGGACTGAGCCGCGATGATGCCGACGGCCTCACCTTGGTTCACCAGCGTACCGCGAGCAAGGTCACGACCGTAACAGGCCGCACAAACGCCCTCTTCGGCCTCACAGGTCAGCGGGCTGCGGATGCGCATGGAGGCCACACCCGCCTCTTCGATCGCATCAGCTTTGCGCTCGTCGATCAGCTCGTTTTTGGACACCAGCACCTCGTCGGTGCCCGGACGCAACACGTCGTCGGCGGACACACGGCCAAGGATACGCTCAGCCAGAGTTGCCACGACCTCACCGTCGTTGACAGCAGCTTCCGCCGTCACCGCACGGTCGGTGCCGCAATCCACTTCGCGCACGATGCAGTCCTGTGCCACGTCGACGAGACGACGGGTCAGGTAACCGGAGTTCGCGGTTTTCAAAGCGGTATCCGACAGACCCTTACGGGCACCGTGGGTCGAGTTGAAGTACTCGAGCACGGTCAGACCTTCTTTAAAGTTCGAGATAATCGGCGTTTCGATGATCTCGCCCGACGGTTTCGCCATCAGGCCGCGCATGCCGCCCAGCTGTTTCATCTGGGTGACAGAACCACGCGCCCCGGAGTGGGCCATCATGTAGACCGAGTTCGGTTCCATTTCGGCACCGTTCTCGTCATGTTTCGGCGCGGAGATGGTGTTCATCATCGCCTCGGTGACCTTGTCGTTACACTTGGCCCAGGCGTCGACGACTTTGTTGTACTTCTCGCCCTGAGTGATCAGGCCGTCCATGTACTGTTGTTCAAAGTCTTTCACCTGATCGCGGGTTGCATCCACGATCGGCCATTTGGTCTCCGGGATCACCATGTCGTCCTTGCCGAACGAAATGCCGGCTTTGAACGCTTCTTTGAAGCCCAAGGACATGATCTGGTCACAGAAGATCACGGACTCTTTCTGACCGCAGTAACGGTAGACAGTGTCGATGACGCGCTGCACGTCTTTCTTCCGCAGAAGCTGGTTCACCAAAGCGAACGGCGCTTTTGCGTTCAAAGGCAGCAGCGTGCCGAGACGCAGACGGCCCGGGGTCGTCTCGTGACGCTCCCAAACTTCCTGACCATGCTCGTCGATCTGCTTGATCCGTGCGGTGATCTTGGCGTGCAGGTGCACTTCGCCAGCGGTCAGCGCATATTCGACCTCTTCGATGTCGGAGAAGACCATGCCTTCACCCTTCATCCCATCACGCTGCATGGTGATGTAGTAGAGGCCCAAGATCATATCCTGCGACGGCACGATGATCGGCGCGCCGTTGGCGGGCGACAGCACGTTGTTCGTGGACATCATCAGGACGCGGGCTTCGAGCTGTGCCTCGAGAGACAGCGGCACGTGAACGGCCATCTGGTCGCCGTCGAAGTCGGCGTTGAACGCCGAACAGACGAGCGGGTGCAGCTGGATCGCTTTGCCTTCGATCAGCGTGGGCTCAAAAGCCTGGATGCCGAGACGGTGCAGCGTCGGCGCGCGGTTGAGGAACACCGGGTGCTCGCGGATCACCTCATCGAGGATGTCCCAGACTTCCGGACGTTCTTTTTCCACCAGCTTCTTGGCCTGCTTCACGGTCGAAGACAGACCTTTGGCTTCAAGCCGCGAGTAGATGAACGGCTTGAACAGTTCGAGCGCCATCTTTTTCGGCAGACCACATTGGTGCAACTTCAGTTCCGGGCCGGTCACGATGACCGAACGACCGGAGAAGTCGACGCGTTTGCCCAAAAGGTTCTGACGGAAACGACCCTGTTTACCCTTCAGCATGTCGGAGAGCGATTTCAGCGGGCGTTTGTTCGCACCGGTGATGACGCGGCCACGACGGCCGTTGTCGAACAAAGCATCGACGGATTCTTGCAGCATCCGCTTTTCGTTGCGGACGATGATGTCCGGCGCACGCAGTTCGATCAGGCGTTTCAGACGGTTGTTCCGGTTGATCACACGACGGTAGAGATCGTTGAGATCGGAGGTCGCGAAACGGCCACCGTCGAGCGGCACCAGCGGGCGAAGCTCTGGCGGGATCACGGGGATCACGGTCAGGATCATCCACTCCGGGCGGTTGCCGGATTCGAGGAAAGATTCCACGATTTTCAGACGTTTGATGATCTTCTTGGGCTTCAGCTCGCCGGTCGCTTCCTTGAGGTCTTCGCGCAGCTGTTCTGCGGTGGATTCAAGGTCGATGTTCGACAGCATTTTACGGATCGCTTCGGCGCCGATGTCGGCCTCGAATGCGTCCATGCCGTAGAGGTCTTGCGCGTCCATGTACTCTTCTTCGGTCATCATCTGACCGTAGGAGAGGTCCGTCAGACCCGGTTCGATCACCACGTAGTTTTCGAAATAAAGCACGCGTTCCAGATCGCGCAGCGTCATGTCGAGCATGAGGCCGATCCGGGAGGGCAGCGATTTCAGGAACCAGATGTGCGCGACAGGGGCGGCCAGTTCAATGTGGCCCATGCGCTCGCGACGCACTTTCTGGAGGGTGACTTCAACACCACATTTTTCGCAGACAACGCCGCGATATTTCATACGCTTATATTTGCCGCAGAGACATTCGTAGTCTTTGATCGGGCCAAAAATCCGCGCACAGAACAGACCGTCACGCTCCGGCTTGAAGGTCCGGTAGTTGATGGTCTCGGGCTTTTTGATCTCCCCGTAGGACCACGACAGAATGCGCTCCGGCGACGCCAGAGAGACCTTGATCTCGTCAAACGTCGACGGTTGCGCCAGCGGGTTGAACGGGTTGGTTGTGAGTTCCTGGTTCATCTTGTGAGTTCCTCAGATTGTCTCGGAAAGGGAGGGAGGGTAAAGGCCGAAGCCCTTACTCCTCACCCTCCGAGTCCAGGAGTTCCATGTTGAGGCCGAGGCCACGGACTTCTTTGACAAGCACGTTGAAGGATTCCGGCACGCCGGCTTCAAAGTTGTCTTCGCCCTTGACGATCGACTCGTAGACTTTCGCACGACCGGCCACGTCATCCGACTTGACCGTGAGCATTTCCTGCAGGGTGTAGGCGGCACCGTAGGCTTCGAGGGCCCAGACCTCCATCTCCCCGAAACGCTGACCACCGAACTGCGCCTTACCACCGAGCGGCTGCTGGGTGACGAGGGAGTACGGACCCGTCGAACGGGCGTGAATCTTATCGTCGACGAGGTGGTGAAGTTTCAGCATGTACTTCTTACCAACCGTCACCTTACGGGCGAATTGCTCGCCGGTGCGACCGTCGAAGAGGACGGACTGACCGGAGGTGTCGAAACCGGCACGGCGCAGAGCGTCGTTGATGTCGGCCTCTTTCGCACCGTCGAAGACCGGGGTCGCGATCGGCACACCGTTGACGATGTTCGATGCTGCCTCGATGAGAAGCTCGTCGTCCATGCCGGCGATGCCCTCTTCGTAGACTTCTTCGCCATAGACGAATTTCATCGCATCGCGCACCGGGGTCATGTCTCCCGAACGGCGGTATTCAGACAGAGCGTCATCCACCTGGATGCCCAGACCGCGCGCGGCCCAGCCCATGTGAATTTCGAGGATCTGACCGACGTTCATACGCGACGGCACACCCAGCGGGTTGAGACAGAAGTCAACGGGCGTCCCATCGGCGAGGAACGGCATGTCTTCCATCGGAACGACGCGCGAAACCACACCTTTGTTGCCGTGACGACCGGCCATCTTGTCGCCCGGCTGAAGCTTGCGCTTCACGGCGATGAAGACTTTGACCATTTTCATCACGCCCGGCGGCAGGTCGTCGCCACGACGGACTTTCTCGACCTTGTCTTCGAAACGGTGCTCAAGCGCTCGTTTCTGAGCCTCATACTGAGCGTTCAGCGCCTCAACGATGGTTGCATCGTCCTCGTCTTCGAGGGCGAGTTGCCACCACTGGCCGCGGGACAGCATGCCCAGCAGTTCGTCATCGACGGTCACACCGGCTTTGACGCCTTTCGGACCCTTCGCGATCACTTTGCCCATGATCAGGTCTTTCAGACGCGCGTAGATGTTGCGGTCCAGAATGGCCATCTCGTCGTCGCGGTCACGCGCCAGACGTTCGATTTCCTCACGTTCGATTTGCAGCGAACGTTCGTCTTTCTCGAC
>NZ_JBLWTA010000053.1:0-9138 GCF_048270365.1 Celeribacter sp. | reverse complement strand
GAAGGTGATGCCGAACGTTTCTTCAAGTCCAAGAAAGTCTGCCAAGTGGAGCCGATCTTCCTTTTCACGCGGCCCTGGCGGCGGCACTTTTATGCCGTCCAGCAGTCTCTGACTCCAGTTTCGAAACAGCTTCATGCCTCGCGCTGTTGCGACAACGCCAATTCGAATGTCCTTGAGTTTTTTTGAGCCTTTATGAGGGCCATATAGAAACAGACCATCTTTCGGGTGATGACTTTTTTGGCCGAAACGAAATTCAAGATCGGGTTCGCTAAGATGTTCGACCAGAAGACTTGGCTCACTGAATTTCATGGTTCGTCACTCTCCGTCAATGAGCGCCCAAGCGTACTCTCGTCTTCTTCTTCGCCATCGGCGTCCAGCGCATCAGGAAGTTTCGTGCTCACCGGAGACGTGAACATAATTGGTTCTGAAGATAGCAGCATATCGTGACCAGGGGCGAGCCGCACACGGATGAAAGCTGAGCCAGCGGATATCAGTTCCAGGAACGCCAGCAGGCGTCCGTGCCATTGCTTGTTTCGCCAACCCTTGCAGCCCGATCGTCTCAATCGATGCATCTTCTTCGCATCATTTATTGGCTTACCTTCTGCGGTCCCATTGTCCTCTGCGAAGAGAACCCGCGCTTTCAGCCGAATATGCCAGAAGGGCCACAATCGAGGTATGGCTGACACGCCATACTTCCACACGTGTTTGTTGGCGATATTACGCAGCATCGAAGATCGACGCCCATCGCCCTGCTGACCCCATCTTATCTTTTGACCGTTCGATGCTTGATCGGACGAAACATGAAAGCCAGTAGCACCCGAAAAATCATAGGAGATCATTCCCCGTTCCAAGCAGTGCCGTTCCCATGCGTTGCGAATGAAAAACGTCATGAGGTTAGACGCTTCCCGGGGCTTCATCTGAGCGACGGGTGCGCCATGCTCGACGAAGTCATCGATGCGGATCGACTCCTTCAAAACAAATTTTGCAACGCTTTTGAAACTTTCTTCGATGTCATGGGGATCAGCAAATGTAAAAAGACCACGACCGTGTTCCTTGGCCTCATAGGTTAGTCGCTTGACTTGGCGCTTGATCGCATCCTCGCGAATGACGCCACTGGCTTCATAGTAGTGGATGTGATCTGGCATTTCTACGATCCGAAGCCAGTTGGATATCAATTGCTCTGGCTCGTTTATAATTGGAATAGCACCACGTTTTCTAAATGTGTCCCATTGCGGCGCAACTGATGCAGCTTCTGAATTGCAAGGAACCCGATCTCGCTTTAACGCTACAAGAAGTTTTTCTAAGCCTTCTGCCCATCCGCGCACGAAGTCTACGGGAACAGCATCTCTCAGGCCATCAAGGCGGATTGAGTTTTCTACTCTGAGTGGGATGACATACTTTGTGTCGGTGATAGATTGACCGACTTCGATGGCCTTGTCGATTAGATCTAAAACATGATCATCCCTTGATGAGCTATCAGATGCGGTCACTAAAACCTTAGCTCCACGATGTTGCAGCGCGAAGTTCACTTCCTTTCGCCACCTTGTGCCTGGTTCGAGTGTTAAGAGTTCTGAAAATACAGTGTAGCCGTGGGATTCAAGCTTTGGGCCTAACCAAAGGATGAATTCGTCATCATTAGGTCGAGAGCCGATGAGAAACACAACGTCGCGCTCTGCAATGACCTCATCCTCTGGTGCCCTCTTTGTTTTTGGTAAAAGGTCTCTTAGAACGGTAGGAGCTTGGTTCCTTGCCTCTCGTTCATCCAGGGTCTTGTCTAAGACCGTTTTCAGTACCGCACCGCTCGTCTCCCAAAGCCTTGGATGAGCTTCAACAATGTCGGGATTCGCACGCAGAAGACCTTGAAGCTCATCTGCGCCAATAATATCGCCAGCTTCTTTGGAAGCAGGGCCAATTATGCCTGCGAGCTCTGTTTTTCTTGCTGGCGTCAAAGAAACTGACGTTGTCAGTACGTACCGATCGGGATCAAGACGGTCTATCTTTGCGCGCTCTTTGCGCAACTCAGCTTTTAAAGCTGAGTAACCCGACCTAGCATAGTGCTTTGACTGAAGTACAATGGTCTGAGATCCGCTGACACGCCTTCCATCGATGCCACCATCAGGACCGTCGCCAAACTCTTCAAAGCGCTCTCCAATTACACGACCGACTAAGTCGGCCGAAAGTGACTCAAAGTCAGATGGCGAAAGTTTATTAAGATCATAAGACATATTACCTAAGGTGGTGTGAATCGGTTTTGCATACAAGATGTTGTGTGCCATCGAGATGAAATTCTTGGGTATGTCCCCCATTTTCAATGGGTCTCAGCCGTGGACTTTGCGCAGCTGTTTTCAGTTTCTTGGCAGGTGTGATCCCGCCGAAGGCCATTTCGACTGGATGGTTGGCCAGTACGGTGTCATCTTTTTGTCGCAGACCGCAGCGGCTTCCTTGAACTTATGCTCGCGGTGGAGCAAAGCTTCCCACCCCAGACTGCTAAAATCTTATGCGCTGGACTCATGAGCGGATTGCTAAACCTGTACATTTCATCTTCCTCTCAATTTCCTCGGGGGAGCGCTGAAGGCTCGGGGCAGACAGCCTTTTGGGGGCTTTAGAAAACCGGCACTGGCCGGTTTCAGTATTCTAAGCGGAGCAGCGGCTCGTTGGCTCAGAGCGTAAAACGGACCCCATGCCTGAAGTTTGCATCAAAAGGCCGTTTGAGGCCCCTTTGGCGCGGTTGCGCGCCATAAGAGGCCATGTGAGACCTGTTGACAAGAAAGTTCGCAAAAGGCCATATGTGACCGACTACGGTAAATTTTCCGGCTTAACCGGCATTATGTGGCCTTTGGGGAAGAAATGGCAACGTCTCAACAAATCGAACAGGAAATTGGGCAACGTCTCGCGCGTCTGCGCCTCGCGCGCAACGTGACCCAAATTGACCTCGCCAAGAAGGCGGGCATCGGAGTACGCACCCTGCGCCGCCTTGAGGCCGGGGATCCTTCGACCCTAGACACCTTTCTTCGCGTCGCCGCTGCGCTCGATTTGGAGCATGCGATACTCTCTGTGTTACCAGAGGGAGACATCAGGCCAATTGAACGAGTCTCACAGAAGGGGAAGGAACGCAGGAGAGCGAGCCCTGCATCGGAACAACCCAAAAAATCATCATGGACCTGGGGTGACAACGTAGATGACTGACGCGAGCGTAGTATTGTGGGGCCGACGCATCGGTGCCGTAAGTTGGGACGAGGCACGCGCACTCGGCATCTTTCAATACGATCCGGCCTTTGTGGGCGCGGGGATCGAGGTCGCGCCTTTGAAAATGCCAGTACGGGAAGCCCCCTACGAGTTTCCTGCTCTTCCGAAGGAAACGTTCAAAGGGCTACCCGGCATGCTGGCCGACGCGTTGCCAGACAAGTTCGGCAACAGGTTGATTGATGCATGGCTCGCAGAAACAGGGCGAAGCGCAGGCCGGTTCAGCCCAGTAGATCGACTTTGCTACATCGGCAACCGTGGAATCGGGGCACTGGAGTTCGAGCCAACGGTCCGCAAGGCGACCCGGTCCAAAAAGCTGGAAGTGGCCCAGTTGGTGGAGCTGGCCAACAGGGTCTTAAGCGAGCGCGAGAACCTTGCCGGCAGGCTCGGAGGTGAGGATGACGCAGGGGCGCTGGAAGATATTTTGAGCGTCGGGACTTCGGCGGGTGGCGCGCGCGCGAAGGCAGTGCTTGCCTGGAACAGAGACACCGGGGAGTTCAGGTCAGGGCAAGTTAAAGTCGACGAGGGATATGAGCACTGGCTCTTGAAGTTCGACGGCGTGTCCAACAATCGAGATAAGGAACTTGCCGATCCCCAAGGCTTCGGAAAAATCGAGTACGCATATTACCTGATGGCAACGGCTGCGGGCATCGACATGTCGGAATGCAGGCTTCACCATGAAGGCGGACGAAGCCATTTCATGACGCGTCGGTTCGATCGGGACGAACGAGGGCGAAAGGTCCACATGCAGTCGCTCGGCGCGATGCAGCATTTCGACTTCAATGACCCGGCCTCTTATTCCTACGAGCAGGCCATCATGACGGTCAGGGATCTTGGGCTCGGTATGGATGTGGTGGAGCAACAATACAAGCGCGCTGTCTTCAACGTTGTCGCTCGCAACCAGGATGACCACGTCAAGAACATCTCCTTCCTCATGGACCGGTCCGGCACTTGGCGACTGTCCCCAGCCTATGACGTGGCCTATTCCTACAATCCCTCTGGCTCATGGACGCGCGACCATCAAATGAGCCTGGCCGGAAAGCGAAACGATTTCACTCATGGCGACCTCATGGTTTTTGCTTCGAACGTGGGGCTGAAATCCAACAGGGCGAACCAAGCTATTGAGGACGTCGTGGGCGCGGTCGCGCAGTGGCAGGAGTTCGCTGAACGGGCGGGCGTCGAGCATTCTGATGTGAGCCGAATCGAGAAAACGTTTCGCATGAATTTGCGGGGTAAGTAGCGCTCGAATGTCCGCTATCGTGACCTGAGAGGATAAGAAGGTTGGGGCTTTGCACTTTGAGAGTTGCCGCCACATGGGCATAGAGACTGCGGATGCAAGTTTTTCCATGATGACCAGTTTTGATGATCTGGGTCCCTCCTGCCCTTTGGTCAGGATCGCGCCCTACTCGTTCGGCTGCGCGCAGCCGCCCTCCCCGAGCTGAAACGCCGCCTCTCCCTGCGACGTGCCGCTGGCGGTGCAGTCTCCTCCGGAGCCAGCCCGACCAGCCGTCGCATGGTCGTGGCAACGCTTCATCTCGGCCAGTGTTGCTCTTCGCTTTGCCGGACATGCTGTGCCGCCCCGTCATGATTGGTCGCAAGCGGTGTTCGACGACCGCCGGATTGCATTGGCCGTAGCTGGCGGAGGGCCGGTGAACGGTGCGACGCGCAAATCGCAAACTTTCGGGGCACGGTGCCGGTTCACGATCGGCTTCCAGGTGAGCCATGCAGGGGGTAGCTGTTTCGTCGGTCTCCCTACTGCTCTTCCAGACAACACACATCGCCTTGCCTCGGAAACCAGCCGGCGCGGTACATGAGGCAGCGTCTGGCAAAGCTCTGACTCGCCCGAGTGCGGATCGGGGCAAGAGGACAGAGAAGACACCGCCCCCCGCAGCATCTCCCTCGGCTGTTCACCCAGTTTTCTTCGCGGCCCCCGCACTTCTCCTTTTGTCTGAGTTGCATGACATGCTGGTCGCAGCTGTCGTCCCGTCCACAAAGGTTGTCGCCGATCTTTTTCCCCTGACCCACCAAAGAACAGGGGTGGGCCATTCCGCGCGGAACAAAAAGACCGGCGCCTGCCCCTCTCCGCTGCGCTTCGCCTTCGGTGTGGCCGGGCCTTGACCAGCTGCATGACCGCACTTCGTGCTGCAACGCAAACAAGGAGAAGAGCAATGACCACGAACTGCATCAAATTCACCAGTGCCGACATCGAAACTGCCAAGGGCGTCGGCTCCATCTCGACCCTGACCTTCGACCTCGACATCACGGTCGAACCCGTCGCGAGCGCGAACCCGATGGCCCCCACGCACCGCGTCCTCGGCCGCTCCCCGCGCGGCAAGCTGGTCGAGTGCGGTGGCATCTGGAAGAAGCAGAATAAGGAGACCGGCGCCGACTACTACACGCTGACCATCCGCGACCACGGCTTCAACGCGAACCTCGGCAAGGCCGCGAACCAGGACGATCTGTCCCTGCAGGCCGTCATCCCCTGGGGTCCGAAAGACGCCGCCTAAGCCAACGGCCAGACCGCTCCGGCGGTCTGGCTTTACCTCGCGTCGAGGCGATTGGAAGGTCTCGACCTAAATCCGGTCATCCCCAAATTGGTCGCAGTCTCCGGCCTGATGTGATGGTTCCAACAGCTTCGCTATTTGAGACCAGAGACACCGTTCCAGGAGTGCCGGAGAATTCTCGCGGACACTGAGCGCCTTCGTTGGCGACGTAGATGACGTCACATGGGTCGCAAGCTGATCTTGGGCAGTGTTGGATCATCGGCATCGGAACGTCGCCAATAGTCTTGGCAAAGCTCGACGCCGGCAGAAGTCAGCTCGAAGCGATTTGCGCAGTTTGGGTCTTCTGCAAGCAATCCGAGGTCGATCAATGGACGCGCGGATCCGTCTGCGATGGAACGATCCCCAGGCACGCCTTCGCCCGTTTCGAAGCTCCATCGGTACTTTCCATCTTTGAGAAAACGATGGATCGCCCTCGGTGGAATTGTCGTGGTTCCAAGTCGCCTGCTGAAACCGAAGGACAATGAAGCAAGCGTCTCGCGCGGACGAGGCGGCACCTGTTCCCAAATCAAACCGGATTTGATTGGCTCTGGAGCGATCCCAGCACCCGCAGTCACTCCGTCGAGAAACGCTTGCTTCAAGGCTCGCTCAATCTCACCAATCGTGTTTTGGGAGGCCCCGTACTTTTTCGCGGCACGATCCTTGCTGATGATCTCGCGTGCGAGCTCTTTGAACTCAGCGCGTCTCTGCGGGTCTATTGATTTTTGTCTGGCCATGACTCTGACTTTGGCATGTGCATTGAGAGCTTTCCAGATGATGAAGCGCTCCATTGCGCTCCGGACCGCCAATTCAGAAGTGTGGTCTTCCACATGACGCCCACGTCTGGCCGTACTTCCGCAAGAATTGCTGGTCTGCCCGCCGAGTGAAGTGCTCATGGTATTTCCCGCCGTCACCGCGTCCCTGCCGCAGATGTCCTGAGGCCAGCAAACACATCGTTGGTCGCGGGCAAAGAATTATCAAATCATCGTCATGCATCCATGGGCAACGTCTCACGCCAGTGTCACCGCCGCGCGCCTTTCCGTCGACCTGTTGGCCTTTCAGATCGCTAGCCCGGGGGCGAGCGATCGGCAACACCGGGGGCAGGTTTCTGGACGGCTGACGCGCTTTACGCGCTGCGGAGCATCGCTCATGGGGAATCCTGCCCCCGGCGTGCTTCATTTCATTCCGACCCGTGCCGGGTGCAGCCCGCTCTCATGCCCCCGGTCTTTTCCACGATCCGTTTGGGCGACGATCGTTGGGCCGGATCACACCATGACACTCGAACAATCCATCGAGCTCGCCGAATTGCAAGCCGACATGGCTTTCGAGGCCTACCTCGCCGCCTTTGATGAAGACGCCCATCCGGAGACACTCGACAGCCTCGAGGCCGAGGCTCTGATCGCCCGCAGCCGCTACGACGTCCTGCGCTCTCTGGGACTGGGTCACTGACCCAGATACCCCTGCGGGTCTTCGGATCCGCAGGGGTCTGACGCCGTCCCTCAGAAGCTTCGTGACGCTCCCAGAGGGTGTGACCCGCGCTATCTCGCGCGGGCCGTACTCGTGTTTCCGGCGCCCGATCCGTAAGCGGTTCGGGCGCTCGGACGGCTTGTCGTTGCGTGCTCCTTGAGCGCAAATTTCGGGAGCTTTTTCGACCTGGCTGTCCTGCATCGATGAGGGAGAAACCCGTTCCATGTTGCGCTGCGCAGCGGGGTCTTGACGGCGTCCAATGCCAGCAAAAAGATACTACATACAAAACGTAATATTGCGCAATATGAGGTATTGAAGTATAGGCGTAGGAGAAAAGGAAGACGTTGGCAGGATATGGCCAATGTTTGCACATTTTGTCCGAGGGGTCTGACCCGTGCCGAGGCCAGCGAAAAACCTGAAGCTTGAAGAGCGCATCGAAGTTGCGCGGCGCTTTGCGGCGGGTGAGAGCGCCAAGGACTTGGCGGCGGCGTTTGGCATCTCTCCGCGCCATGTGAACCGGCTCGCGAAAGAGGAGGCGGGCGAGGGGATTGCGGTGCGCGATCCAAGCGAGACGGTGGCCTTCCGGGCGAGCCGATCCGAGCTAGAAGCCTTTGATGCCGAGTGGCGCGAGCGGGGCTATGCCAACCGCTCGCAGGCGCTCAATGCGGTGCTGCGCGGACGGTGCGGTTTCCTCGATGTACCCCGTGATCTGGTCGCGGAGTTCTGTGCCGCGTGGCGTCAGGCGAAGGACGTGAGTGATGCCGGACTGGTGCTTGCCAAGGCTGTCCACCGCGGTCGGCTGGAGGTCTCGGAGGCGGACCGCGCGCTTCTGATCGAACTGCTCGATCTGGCGCAGTCCATGAGCCGTGAGATGGGCCGGATGAAGGATGCGGCGCAGGCGCTGCGTCATCAGGAGTGGCCGCAAGAGGAAGAAGGGCAGGGGGCGGAGAGCGACGTTCTGGAGGATGGCCCGCGCGCGATCGATGGCGGTCTGAGGTTGGTTGGAAATGGCTGACCCTCTCGCCCTCTACACCTCGGTCATGGGCCGGCTCTGGGAGGATGAGCGCATCCGGGGCCAGGCCGCGGCGCGGATCGAGGCGCGGCTGGCGGGGCGTCGCCAGGGGCGGAGTTTCTCGCGCGTGGGCTCGATGTCGGCGCGCAATGCGCTGAAGGTGGCCTCGGGTCAGAGCCGGGCGGCGGTCTTCAAACGGATCCGGGCGGGAGGCTGCAAGACGAGGGGAAGCCTCGGGGCGCAGATCTCCTACATCAACGATAAGGCGGTCTACACCTACTCGACGATGACCAATGCGCTGACCGATGCGGCGGTGCTTTCCGAAGAGCAGAAAGAAGGCATCATCGAGGACTGGGCCGGGACCTGGCGGGGCTCGACCAAGCTCGGGTTCACCTCACACATGCTGCTGTCCTTTCCGACCGACGTGACGGTCGAGCAGGTCCGCGACATCGCGATGGACTGGACGGAGCATTTTTTCGAGAGCGGCGAATACGGTGACCAGTGGGACTATGTTCTCGCGGTCCATGACGACCGGGCGCACAAGCACGCGCACATCATCCTGAACAATCGCGGCGTCGAAAACGGCACCTGGTTCTCCTGCTGGGCCGAAGGCGTGATGTCGCCGCAGCTCATGCGCGAGAAGCAGGCCGAAATCGCGGAACGCTACGGCGTGATGCTCGACGCCACCACGCGGCTCGAGCGCGGCATCTTCGAGAAACCCGCCGGGATCGAGGAAATCTACCGCGCTAAGGAAGAGGCCCGCCTGCCGCGGGAGATCGTCATGACGGCCCAGGAGTCTGCCATCGCGCAGGCGCAGGTGGTGGGCTTCGCCAAGGACTACAAGAACCTCGCCGACCTGCTGGACCGGATGGACCA
>NZ_JBLWTA010000052.1:0-9301 GCF_048270365.1 Celeribacter sp. | reverse complement strand
GCAACGGCGGTTAGTCTCGGGTTGGCAGGAACCGCGCAGGCCGAAGAAGTCTTGCGCGGGGTAGCAGCACTGCCGGCTAATAACGTGATCACGCAAAGCTTTCTGGAATATGTCGAGATGGTAAACGAGGCCGGTGAAGGCATCGTCCGCATCGAGGTGATCGGCGGGCCCGAAGCGATCCCGTCAACCCAGCAGGACACCGCACTGCGCAACGGCGTCGTCGACATTCAGGGCGGGCCGGCGGGATACTATGCCGGTACTGCACCTGAAAGCGAAGCCCTCACCGGCGCAACTGTCACCGCAGCCGAAGCGCGCGAGAACGGGGCGTTCGATCTGCTGCGCGGTGTCTGGCGCGACCGCCTTGGTGCGGAGCTTCTCGCTTGGAACGGCAATGGTACGCAATATTACATCTATCTCCGCGACATGCCGGAGTTCGACGCAGACGGGAATGTCGTTCTAGCGGGCAAGAAGTTGCGTTCTGCTGGGACCTATCGCGACTGGTTCGACGCGCTTGGTGCCGAGAACGTTATGATGAGCCAATCCGAGGTATTCAGCGCACTGGAGCGCGGCGTCGTCGATGGCTTTGGCTGGATCACCTTCGCCTCTGACATCGGGGTGAACCGCCTGCTCAAGGCCCGCGTTGGCCCTGCGGTGTGGCAAGGTTCGCCTGTCATCATGATGAACGGGAACCGCTACGATGCGCTGCCCGAAGACGCAAAAAAGGTTCTGCAGGACGCGGCGCTCGCACTTGAGGCAAAGATCGCTGAGGAAATGCCCGTGCGCGTGGCGCAAGAAGAGGAGCGCCTGAAGGCGGACGGCATCGCGCTGGTTGAGCCCGACCCGGAGGCCGCTGCACGCTATAAGGACCTCGCTTATTCCGTGGTCTGGGACAAGCTCGAAGCCGATCTGCCCGAATATGCCGCGCAGATCCGCCCGCTGCTCTACCCCGACCAATAAACGCATAAGAAAGTGCCGCCGCGGTCTCCGCGGCGGCGCAACGGAGGAGCACCCATATGCTACGCACATCCGCCGGGCCCGTCTGGACCGGCTTCATCCGCAGTCTGTTCACGCTTGGCGCCGTCTATCTCGGCGTCATTGTCATCGGCACATTGTGGGACGTCATTGCCCGAACAGTGCCGCAGATACATGCCCCGGTCTGGCTCGGTACCGTCATCGAGTTTGGCCTGCCTTCGTCGGCAATGCTCGCCGCCCCGTGGCTTGTCCGCATCCGCGGGCACGTCGCGATGGAACTTATCGATGCGGCATTGAACGCCGGGCAACGCAAAGCCCTGCAGATGCTGACCGATACTGCCGCCGCCGGGATTTGCCTTTTCGTGGCGTGGTATGCGGGCCTCGCGGGGTTTGACAGTTTCGAACGCGGCGAGGTGGCCGTGCGCGCCGTCGATGTGCCGCGTTGGTATCTCTACGCGATCCTCGGCACTGGCCTCACGCTTTGTGCCATCGAATTTCTGCGCCATGCCGCCCTCGCCTATCGCAACAAGCCAACCAAGGAGCCGAAAACATGATGCCCTGGTATGCCTCGATGGGGCTGATGGTCGGGTTGATCCTGAGCCTGATGGCGCTGCGTATCCCCGTCGCCTTCGCCTTTCTCCTCGCCAATGTCATTGGCGTCTTCATCTTCATGGGCGGCCATTTCGGCCTCGTGCAGCTCGCGGCGAACGCCTCTGAATCGCTGATGAACTATTCTCTGCTGCCGATCCCGCTGTTCATCCTGATGGGGGAACTGTTCTTCCACACCGGGATCGCGGAACGGGTGTTCTTCGTCGTCGACCGGCTGATGGGCCGGGTACGCGGGCGACTGTCCTATGTCGCCATCGGCGGAGGGACGCTGTTCAGCGCGCTGTCGGGCTCAAGCCTTGGCAACGTGGCGATGATGGGGTCGAGTATGTATCCCGAAATGCGCAAGTTGGGGTATTCCGATACTCTGTCCATCGGGCCGATTATCGCCACGGGCGGCCTCGCCGCGATCATTCCGCCCTCGGGGCTTGCCGTTGTGCTGGGTAGCCTTGCGGGCCTTGATGTGGGGCGCCTGTTGCTTGCGGGGCTCGTTCCGGGCGTGCTTCTGGCGCTGAGCTATGCAGCCCTAGTCTTTACCCTGACCATGATCCGTCCCGAAGCGGCCCCCGACTACGAGGTGCCGCGTATCAGTGCGCGCGAAAAGATTAAGCTCGCGGTCGTCAACCTGCTGCCGATGATGTTCATAATCTTCATGGTTATGGGCCTTATTATTCTCGGCATCGCGACCCCGACAGAAGCCGCGGCCTTCGGCGTTGTCGCCGTGATGATCGTGGCGGCCTTCTTTCGACGCCTCACGCTGCGCGCCGTTCTGAGCGCGGCCGAAAGCGCGATGAAGATCAGCGGCATGATCTTCATGATCATCCTCGCCTCCACCACCTTTAGCCAGATCCTTGCCATGTCGGGGGCTACGCGTGGCCTTGTTGGCTGGATCAACGGGATCGAGGCCAGCCTGCCGATGATCCTTTTTGCTATGGCGCTTGTGCTTCTTCTCTTTGGTGCGTTTCTCGAGCCGGTGGGCATTATGCTTCTGACCATTCCAGTTTTCCTGCCCCTTGCGCAAAGCTATGGTGTCGATCCCCTCTGGATGGGGGTGTTCGTCCTTATCTTTATCGAGCTTGGGCTTGCTACGCCCCCCTTTGGCATGGCGCTTTTCGTCATGATGGGGGCCACCCAAGGCAAATCGATCCTCGCCATTTCCCGAGCCGTGATCCCCTACCTTCTTTGCACGCTCGCGCTGGTAGTGGTGATTTCCGCCTACCCGCAAATCGTGCTCTTCCTGCCAGCGCTGGCAGGTCGGTGACACAACAACGAAGGACAAATCTATGAACCATATCGAAGGACGGTTGCTGATCGACGGCGAACTTGTCGAAAGCGAAACGGGCAGGTGGGCGGACTCAATTGACCCGTCCACCGAAGAGGTGATCGGACGCGCGGCGCTGGGATCGGCAAAGGACATGCACCGCGCCATCGACGCCGCCGAACGGGCCTGGCCGGCCTGGGCAGCGCAGAACGTGGACGAACGGGCGGAGATCCTGCGCGCCTTCGGGGACCGGCTGGCCGAACGCGTCGACGAGCTTTCCCGGATCGAAGTGCGCGACAGCGGCAATACACTCAGGCCCACGCTGCATGCAATGGACGAGACGCTGAAAACGCTGCGGTTCTATGCCGGGATCGCGCCAATGATGCGTGGCGAGACCATTCCCGCGTCGTCCAAACATATGCACATGACGCTGCTCGAACCCTATGGCGTGGTGGGCCGGATCGCGGCCTATAACCACCCTGCCCTGTTTTCGGTGGCGCGCACCGCTGCCGCGCTTGCGGTCGGCAATGCCGTGGTCGTCAAACCGCCAGAGACCTCGCCCCTATCGGTGCTCATCCTTGGCGAAGTGGCGCAGGAAATGCTGCCGCCGGGCGTTTTCAACATCGTCAACGGGACCGGCACGGAGGCCGGTGATGCGCTGGTCCGCCATCCGAATGTCAAACGTCTGGCCCTTATTGGATCGGTGCCGACGGGTCGCGCGATCCAGCGTTCTGCGGCCGAAGTTGCAGTCAAGCATGTCACACTGGAGCTTGGCGGCAAGAACCCGATGATCGTCTTTGCCGACGCGGATGCAGAGGCTGCAGCGACAAGCGCCGTGCGCGGTATGAACTTTCCATGGCAGGGACAGTCCTGTGGGTCCAACTCGCGTGTGCTGGTGCATCGCGACATCTACGAGGACGTTCTGGAGCGCATTACCGCCAAGGTCGCGGCGATGCGGCTCGGCGATCCGATGGCCGACACCACCGATATGGGGCCGATCAACAACGCCAAGAGCTACGCCCATGTCACCAGCTTCTTCGACCGCGAGCAAACCGAGGGCGCGCGACTGATGACCGGTGGCAAGCGGCCCTCCGGCGCGGAATTCGCCAAGGGTTTCTGGGCCGAGCCGACCGTCTACGGGGATGTGACACCCCAGATGCGGCTCTGGCGCGAGGAGATTTTCGGCCCCGTCGTGTCGATCGCGCCTTGGGACGACTACGAAACCATGCTCGCCGATGCGAACGACACCTCCTACGGGCTGTCGGCTGCGATCTGGACCAACGACATCACTGCAGCGATCACCACTGCCAAGCGCCTTCGTGCAGGCAGCATATTTGTTAACGGATCGAACACGCATTTCGTGGGCATGCCTTGGGGCGGGTTCAAGAACAGCGGTGTGGACCGCGAGGAAGGCGTCGAGGAGATGCGAAGCTATCTCGAAACCAAGGCGCTCAACATCATGCTTTGAATGCGCTGACTGCAGCAAAAGAAAAAAAGGCGCCGCGCAAGGTTTCCCTGCGCGGCGTTCGCTTTTCCCGCGAGCCGTTGTTTCAGAACATCGTTTGAGGGAGGAACAGCGCGATCTGCGGAAAAACGATCAGCAGGATCATAATCAAGATCATTGCGAACCAGAACGGCCAGATCCCTGCAAAGATGCGCAGCATGGGCACATCGGGCGCGATGGATTTCACGACAAAGACATTGATGCCCACGGGGGGTGAAATCATGCCCATCTCCAGCACGATCACCACGATGATCCCGAACCAGACCAGATCCCAGCCCAGCGAGGCCGCGATCGGCATGACCACAGGTAGGGTCAATACCAGCATCGCTATTCCTTCTAGGAACGTGCCGAGGAAGATATAGACTAGGATGACAACCGCGAGGATCCCGAGATTTCCAATCGGCAACTCGATGAGAAACTCGACCATCTTCGTCGGGATCTCCGTCAACGACATGAACGGGATAAAGACGAAAGCGCCGATCAAGATGAGGAAGATCGTCGAAGTCGCACTCATCGTTTGAAGTGTTACAAGCCGCATCTTGGCCAAACTCAAATTTCGTCCCGCAAGCGCGATAAGAAAGGTTAAGATCGCGCCAACCGCCGAGGCCTCAACGGGTGTGAAGAACCCAGTGTACATGCCGGCGATGGTCAGGCCAATCACGGTAGTAATCGGCGCGGCGCCAATCAAGGCCTGCCACTTTTCGGAGAAATTCGTGCGTGGCCCCGCCGGTCCAAGTTCTGGCCTACGCCAAACCTGCAGCGTTATTACCCCAATGAACAAGAGCGACATCAGAATTCCGGGAATGATACCAGCCATGAACAGCTGGCCGATGCTTTGTTCGGTTAGGATCGCATAGATGATCATGCCGCCCGACGGCGGGATGAGAAAGCCGAGCGTACCGCCGGCAGCCACCGCCCCGGTGGCAAGCCCGTCGTCATAGCGGAACCGGCGCATTTCAGGCAATGCCACACGACCCATCGTTACCGCGGCGGCAAGTGACGACCCTGAAAGTGCCGCGAACCCCGCGCAGCCCGCAATGGTCGCGGAGGCAAGCCCGCCTCGCAAATGACCGAGAAAGGCATAAGCCGCGCGAAAGAGGCTGTTTGACATGCCCGACACTCCGGCGAGATTGCCCATCAGGATGAACAGCGGGATGACCAGAAGGTTATAATTCGAGGCCGCCTCGAAGGTTTCGCCCGACAGGTTCGACAGCGCCGTTTTCCATCCCTGCGCAATAGCGCGTTCGGCGGGAAGGCCGAGGGCAATCATCTTTTGCTGCGTGGCGAGAAGCGTGCCGAAAAAGCCCACGATGATCATGCTGAGCGCCACAGAAAACCGCATTGCGAGCATGACGAACAGGCAGACAAGCCCGAGAATACCGACGGTTTCGACGCTCATGCCTCGCCCTCCAACGACAGGATGGCGGCCTGGCCGGTCCGGATCATCTGCCAGGCATCGGCGATCTGGTTCGCGGCAAAGAGCCCGAAGCATACGGCGAGCAGGTAATAGAACGGTTCGTAGGAAATCTCGAGCTGCTGGGTGACTTCACCAAAGCGCGCCGCATGGCTGCCCGCCTCGGCAAGCTGCCATGACATCAGTCCGAGAAACGCGCCGCCGCCGAACCGTGCCACGATATGCAGGCCAAGCGCGAGCCGACGTGGGAGCATCTCGCTCACGACTTCGATCTCGATATGCGCGCCGGTCCGCGCCCCGAACGGAATGGACAGGGCGACGAAGGTCACGAGGAAAAGGATCAGCGCATCCTCTGCACCCACGATGGGCGCGGCGAGAAGCTTGCGCATGATCAGGACGTTGACCACGCAGAGCAGCGTCATCACCGTCAGAACGGTGCCACCGGTGGCCAGCGCGATCCGCGTCAGCCATCGGTTGAAGAGCCCCGATCCGGCCGCCCCTTTGGCGGCCGATGGGGGAGTTGTCTCCGGTATTGTCATCTGCAGTCTCTCCTGATCCTCGGCCCGACTCAGGGGTTCAAGGCCTGATAGACCGCCTCGGCATCCTCGATGCCTTTTGAGCGGTAGTCCTCGAAGATCGCCTGCAGACCGGCCTGCGACGCCTCGACCACGCGGGCGCGCTCTTCGTCGGACATCTGCACGAGTTGGCTGTTCTTCATCTTGTCGGGGTTGGCCGCCATCTGTTCCTTGGACATCGTGTCGGCCAGATCGAAGGATTCCGCGCCTTTAATCGACAGGACCCGTCCCGAAAGGCTGTCGATCAGCGCACGATGCTCATCGGACAGACCCTCGTAGCGCTCCTTGTTCATCACCACGAAGAGCACCGCGAAATGTACCGGCACGTTCTCGATGAAATAGGGCGTCACGTCCCAGAAGTTCCAGGGCGGCGTGATGTTGGAATAGGCTGTGTAGGCAGCGTCGATCGTCCCGGTCGAAAGGCCGGTATAGACATCGGTGATCGGCATCTGGACCGGCACCGCGCCGATGGATTCCAGGATCGGCCGGGTCATTGCGGCATAGGGAACCAATTTTGCGCCCTCATACGCCTCCAGTGTCGATAGATCGCGGGTCGCCGAAATCACGTTGCCTGCCACGGTCATCAGCGCGATCAGCTTTACATCTTTGTATTCGTCCGCCAGATGCGCCTCATATGCGTCCCAGAGCCGCCCGGTAGATTCCACCGCGTTTTCCGAGCTGCCCGGAAGGATCGCAAGCATGGTCTTGGGAAAAACGGTCGGCGTATAGGCGCTGACCCCCAGCGTCATGTCCGCGACGCCTTCCAATGCGCGCTTGTATTGCTGGACAGGGCCTGCGCCAAGCTGGCCGCCGGGGAAGACCTGGATCGTCAGATCGCCGCCGGATTGCCTTACAAGTTCTTCACCGAACCAGCCCAGCATGCGCGTGTGAAGATGGTGCGGGCCGGGCAGGAAGCTTGCGATAGTGAGTTGTTCGGCCATCGCACCACGCGGTCCGAAGGGCATGGCCAGTGACGCGATGGCGGCGACGGCGAGTGCAGTCTTCTTGAACATAGTTTTCCTCCTCCTGGAATTTTTTGTCAGTCGAGCGGGACGCTCGCATCGGGTTGGAACCCGTAATTCAGGCCACGCGAAACCAGGCTCTCCTGCCCCGCGGCTTCGCGCTTCAGAACTCTTTGAACCGAGGGTTGTGCGGCGATCCGTTCGGCATGGGCCGCGAGGTTCAAGTACCGGTCCTGCGGGAAACCCGCGCCGGTGACACGAAACCAGACCCAGTTGATGTAGCTGTCCATCGCCGCCCATTTCTCGCCGTACCACCACGGGGACCGGCCAAGCCGCGCGTCGATGAAATCGAAATGCGGGATCATCATTTCGACCGCGAGCTTCCAGACATCGCTGCGCGTAGCGTCGAGCGAACAGAACCGCTCGGGAATGCGGATGCGCGTTACGATTGGGTGCAAAACTGAGGCGCAGAAGGCGAGATCCGAGATATGCTGGCAGCGGTCGAACTCAGTTTCCGCAGGCGGCAAGATGCCCACATCGGGGAAGCGGTTGCCGAGATAGGTGAGGATCGCGACGTTTTCCGATAGCGCACGACCGTCCTCGACCAGAACCGGGACCTTGCCTGCAGGGTTGAGCTTCAGATAGTCGACGTCGCGCTGTTCCCTTGCGGTGAACGAGACGACACGGCTTTCGAACGGAACACCTGCCTCCTCAAGGCAGGTCATCGGCACGCGTGCGCAGGTCTCCGGCGCGTAGAAAAGAATGTAGTCGGACATTCGACCTCCTAAATGAAACTGGGGCGAAAGACGCTCAAGACGTAGTTTGCGGCGACAGCAGATCTGCAAGATCGATGCGCTCGAAGAAGGTCTGGCGAACGCGCTCGGCCGCCGTGGACACCTCTTCGGCGCCGTCGCCCAAAAGATCGACCACCGTGCGGAACGGCCGCGTCCCATGCGGCATGTTCACAAGTTCCAGCACTGCGTCGGCCACCACTTGCGGATGCGCGTCGTCAGGCATCAATGCCGACAGACGATCTGCAATCGTGCTCGTGACGTCGTCGTAGCGCGCATAGGCTTCGGCACGCGCGTGATCCTCGGGCGGTGAGGCTTTGGGGAAATGCTCGGTCCCGGTCGTGAATGCGCCGGGCGAAACCATCACCGTCTCGATCCCGAACCGCGACACCTCAAGCGCCAACGACCCCGCGAGCGAATCCATCGCGGCTTTTGCCGCGCCATAGGGGCCAAGGAAGGGTGGAAAGCCCCCGTGGACGGTCGTGCTGCTGATCCACAGAAGCGTGCCCTTCTCTTGCGTCCGCATCACCGGCAGCACCGCGCGATTGACGCGATGCGGCCCCAGCACATTAACCGCGTAGTTTTGCGCGACTTCCTCAGGTGTGAACGCCTCAGTCGGGCCGAGGACGAGATGACCCGCATTTTGCATCAGAACGTCGATGCGTCCCGCTTCCGCGACAACCGCTTCGATCGCGGCAGCGACCGAACCGTCGGAAAGGATATCCATTTCAACGGCGTGAAGTGAAAGCCCCTCGCTCTGTGCCAGCGATAGCATCGCTTCGGCATGTGGCGCGTTCCGGCCTGTCACTTCCCGCATCGTGGCAAAGACTATGTGCCCGCCACGCGCCAAAGTCTCGGCTGTAAGGCGGCCAATCCCTGTTGCTGCGCCCGTGATCACTACGACATCTGGCATCGATTCACTCCTCCCCAGGAAAACGAATCATAAAAACTATTTATTTAACTAAAATATATCTTGTAGTGAATCAACTGTTTTAGGGGAGTTTGGTCGAACTCCGGTAGTCAATCTGCCAAGTCGCCCCACGAAACAGGAGTTTGCACGCAAACCTGTCGCCGACAGCGCAAGTTTTGCGTGCCGATCAGTGCAATGCTGTTCAGGAAGTTCGGATCAGGCAGCGCTCTTTACGATGCCCGATTCAACGATGATGTCTGTCGTGCGCTGCAAATGCTCCGCCATCAATCTCTGCGCAAGCAGCGT
>NZ_JBLWTA010000051.1:0-9890 GCF_048270365.1 Celeribacter sp. | reverse complement strand
CCATGTCCTCCAAACGCCCCCCAATCTGGGCGCCATAAAGATCGACGCCCGCGCGTCCAATGGTGATTACGTCAAGGACTTTGGTCATAGTCCTAGAAACCCGTTGTTTGGAGGTAGACGCGCGAGGCCGCGAGGTCATCCAGAATGGAGCCTGTGTTGCGGGGATCGCGCTCTTGTTCGATGGTGATATAGCCGCCGTAGCTCTTCTCGTTGAGAAACGCGCGGATGGCGGGATAGTCGATATTGCCCTTACCGATGGGGCACATGACGCCTTTCGCACAGGCGTCGAAAAAGCGGATGCGTTCTCCCATAACCGCCTCATAAACGGCGGGGTCGATATCCTTGAAGTGGATGTAGTCGACGCGGTCCCAATAGCGGGTCAGCGTGGCCACAGGATCCATGCCCGCGTAGGCCATGTGGCCCGTGTCGAGGCACAGGCCAGCCGTCTTCGCATCCACGTCCGCTACGAGCCGTTCGATTTCGTCGGCGAATTCGATGTAACCGCCGGCATGGGGATGGATCACGGTACGCACGCCGAACTCGTCGCGGGCGATGGTGGCGACCTGGCGGATGTTTTCCACCATGCCCGCCCAATCCGACAGATCAAGACGCGGGGCGCGTTTGGAGTGGCCTGCGGCGAAATCGCGTTCGTCATGACCCCAGTCCATCACGGTCAGATAGGGCGCGTCAAAGCGTTGGCCTGCGTGGGTCTTGGGCTTGGGCAGAGCGGTGATCAGCGCGCAGATTTCGCGGGTCTGGCGAATGAGGTTTTCAGTATTCGCCTCCGACACGAGATCATCAAAGATCGTGCCTGCCACGATGGATAAATCCCGCTGCGCCAGTGCATCCGACACCTGCACCACGTCGAGCGGCATGTAACCGTAGGGGCCAAGCTCCATCCCGCCAAAGCCCGCATCGCGTGCCTCATCCAGCACCTTTTCCCATGCGGGAAGGTGGGGATTATTCACGTCATCCACGCCCCAACAACAGGGCGCGCAGGTGATGGTGATACGGTTTGCGGTCATAGCTCAGGTGGCTCAGTTAGATGCGATGTTGATCGTCTCTAAGGTCAGAGATTCGTGGAATTGTTCATGGTAGCGATGAAGCTCTTGGTGTGCTCCTGCTCCATGTGAAAGTCATGCGCGGCTTGGTCCACCCAGGTTTCGACAAAAACGAGACCGTTGGGATTGTCCGTGCAGGTGTAGAAATCATAGGCGATGCAGCCCGGCTCATTGCGGGTCGCGGCCTGCGCCTGAGGCGCACGTTCGAGGATCTTGTCGCGTCCGCCGTCCACGGTCTCGATGGTGATGATGAACTTATACACGGGAGAAAATCCTCTGGGGTTGGGAGGCGGCTGCGAAGATGTCCGCAGCCACCGATTAACTTAAAGCGTTTCTCAAAAAACTTGAGGCACTCAATTTTGAGAAACGCAGCAATATCAATTCAGTGTGGCACCGTTTTTCGCTCAATCTGATTCAGATTAAACGAAAAACGCTTTAGCGGATGATTGTCGCTTTGAGAGCATCAATGGAGGACTGGATGCCCGCCTCGGTGGACATGGTGAAGTCTTCCATCTCGAGCGAAACCCAGCCGTTGTAGCCGCACATGCCGACAACGGAGAAGAATTCCTTCCACCATTGCAGATCGCGCCCTGCACCCACGGCCACGTAGTTCCAGCTGCGGTTGGCAACGTCAGTGACCTCTTTGAGTTCTAAAAGACCGTTCACATCACACAGACCACGCTCGATGCGGGTGTCTTTGCCGTGGCAATGGTGGATGGCGGCGCCCAGAGCGCGGGCGGAGGCGATCGGCTCGGCGCCCATCCACATCAGGTGGGAGGGGTCGAGGTTCATGCCGACCATATCCCCGACTTCATTGCGAAGGCGGAACAGGGTCTCGGGGTTCCACACCAGCATGGCGGAGAAGTTTTCGAGCGCGTAACGCTTGATGCCGGCTTTCTTGCCGAAGTCCACCAGATCGTGCCACAGCGGGAACGCACGGTCTTCCCACTGGTAACGGTCGCGCTCGGGCATCTCATCTGGCCAGGATTTGGTATAGACGAGCCAGTTCGGCACGGTGTCGCCGGGGGCAGCTTCGGGCAGACCGGACATGGTCACGATGGTTTCGACACCGATCTCGCCAGCCAGCGTGATGGTTTCTTTCATCTCTTTGAGGTGACGCGCGCCCATTGCACCCGGATCGAGCGGGTTTGCGGAGCAGTTCAGCGCAGCGATCTGCAGACCGCGGGCTTCGATTTCCTTGAGCTTGGTTTTGAGCAGCTGCTTGTCGGCCAACAGTGCGTCAGCACGGAAATGCGGACCGCTGGACCAGCCACCGCCGGTCATTTCGATGCCCTCAACGCCAAGCTCAACACATTTATCGAGCATATCCGTGAAGGACAGATTGCCCATTACATCAGTACAGATTGAAAGTTTCATGTCTCGGTTTCCTTAATTGAGACGGTTATTCAAACTCGACCCAGGCAGCGCCCTGGTCGGCAGATTTCACGCAGTTTTCGCGCCAACGCACGCCTTCGAGACCTGCGTTGATATCGGGGTAGTGGTGATCCTTGAGAAACACATCGTCACCGCGCAGTTTCGCGTCGATGGCTTGGGCGATCCAAAGGTAGATATTGGCCCAGCTGTCACCCAATCCTTCGGTGTGCAGTGCGCCCATGCGGTCGGCGGCAAGGCTTTCCTCTTCGAGGTAGGGCATGCCGTGGTGCATGATGCGCTCGGGTTCGCCTTGCACTTGGTAGATCAGTTGATCGGGATGGCTGTCGGACCACACAACAGAGGCTTTGGAGCCAACGAAGCGATAGCGCTGCGAGCCCATGTTGCCTGCGTCCACGGAGGACACCCAAAGACGCCCGCGCGCGCCATTGTCGTAGTGCATCAGCACGGTGGCGTGGTCTTCGAGCGGGGCGCGTGAGGGGATAAACGCAGTGCGGTCGCAGAGCAGTTTCTCCACCTTGATGTCGCCCAGAACGACTTCGGAGAGGTAGTAGAGGTGCGTGCCGATATCGCCGAGTACAAAGGTCGGTCCCGAACGGGTCGGATCGGTGCGCCACTGCTGCGCCTCGGAGGCGTTGGTATCATCGCCAGAGTTGAAGCCATGGGTGTAGGCCATATCGACGATACGGATATCGCCCAGCATGCCCTTTTGAACCATCGCCGCCATTTGGTGCACCAACGGGTGGCCGGTGAAGCCATAGGTCACACCAACGATCAGCCCCTTGGCCTCGGCCAGCGTCTTGATCTCTTCGCACTCTTTCACGGTGAAGAAGAGCGGCTTTTCGCAGATCACGTGGATACCCGCCTCTAACAAGGCCTTGGTAATTTCGTAGTGGGTGAAGTTGGGCGTGGCCACAGAGACCACATCCACCCCATCCTCACGGGCGGTTTCCGCCGCGATCAGCTCCCCGTAGGTCGCGTAACAACGGTCCTCGGCCACGCCGAGAGCCGTGCCGAAATCGCGGCCACGCTCTGCATCGAGGTCAAACGCCCCCGCCACAAGCTGATAGGTGCCGTCGCGCAGAGCGCCGGTGCGGTGTTTATACCCAACCTGCCCCGTGCGACCGCCGCCGACCATGCCCCAACGAAGGGGGCGTTGAATGGTTCTTTCGCCGTTGATCATACTGTCTCTACTCCTCAGAAGAACGCTCTTATTCTGCCGCCATAGCGATTTCGGTCTCGTAAAGCGCAGGTTTTTCAATCATGTTGATGGCCTCGTAAGATCCGCCTTCAACAGCACGCAGGGCTGCATCGCCGACGAGGGTTGCGGCGTAGCCGTCCCATGCGGACGGACCCGTTGCAGTGCCGTTTCCAGCTGCCACGATCCACTCGCGGAACTCCTGGTCGTAGGCCTCAATAAAGCGCTCGCGCCAGTCCTCGGGGATCGCTTGGCGGATGCCGTACTGGTCGGAGATCACGGTCGCGGGACGGTTCGGCAAGGACGCGACACCCATCTCACAGGACACCTCACCACGAATGTCATAGCCGTAGGCGATGTTCACAGAGATCTCGACATCGACGATGGCGCCCGAGGCACAGTGCAGCAGCACAATATGCGGATCACGCAGCTCGCCGCCACGGGTCGAGCGACGCGGCAGGCGCACTTCGACGCCCACGACCTCGTCGTTCAAGAGCCAGCGCGAGATATCCGCATCATGCACAAGCGTGTCGTTCAATGGCATCTCGGAGGTGTAAAGACCTTCAGGCACCGAAGCGTTGCGGGGCACGGATTTGTACATCAGCGGCGCCCCCAGAGAGCCACTGTCGATGACGGCCTTGAGACGGCGGTAATCGGCATCGAAGCGGCGCATGAACCCCACCTGCACAAGGCGACGACCGAAAGCGACTTCGGCCGCGATCACCTTCAGGGCGGCGGCCTCAGAGGTCACCATGGGCTTTTCGCAAAACACGGGCTTTCCGGCCGCGATACAAGCGAGCAGCTGCTCTTCATGGGCAGGGCCCCAAGAACAGATAACAATCGCATCCACCTTGTCAGAAGAGATCAAAGCTTCGGGGGTTTCGAACACTTCCGCGTCCTCGGGAGCGGCGGCTTGTGCGCGTTCCAAAGAGATATCACTCACACCGACGACATTTGCGCCGGAGAGCACTTGGGTGAGACGACGGATGTGGTCCTGACCGATCATCCCCGTCCCGAGAACACCGATGTTGAGTGCCATGAGCGTGATCCTTATTTGAAGTGCTTGTTGAGGTAGCGTTTGGTTTCCGCGAGCATGAAACGCGCGCTGTCCTCGGCGCGGTCTTCCCATGCGAAGACGCAGTTCGACAGCACGCCGTCGAATTTCATGTCGGCCAGTGTCGAGAAGAACAGATCCCAATCGATTTCGCCCTCGCCGTAGTCGAGATGCTGGTGCACGCGCACTTTGGATTCCGGCGGGTTCACGATATAGCGCAGCTCGGAGGACTTGTTGTGGTCATAGGTGTCGGCCAGACGCACATGTTCCAAAAGCCCTTCGGTGGCGCGCAGGTTGGCCTCCATATCGGGCCCGTAAAAGAAGGTATGCGGCGCGATGAAAGACGCGCGCACCATCGGCGAGTTGATGGTCTTGATGATGTCGATCGCCGGATGAATTTCCTCAACCCAGTCCTCAGGATGCGCTTCGAGCGACAATTTGATGCCTTCGCGCTCAAGGATCGGCACCAGAATATCCATCGCGCGGAAGAACTGGCCCTCGCAGACCTCGGGGCGGTGAATGCCGGAGCAGTCATTGAGCGAACGGTTCGGAGAGCCGCCACGGCCAAACTCAGACACGAACATCGGGCATTCCAGCTCGACCGCAAACTCGATCGCGCGCTTCCAATTGTCGATCGCCATGTCCCACTCGTCTTGGTAGGGAGACGCCCAGCGATACATCGGCTGGATGGTGGCAAGCCCGACATTGTTGCCTTTCAGTGCTTTTTTAAACGACTGAATGCGTTCGGGGTACAGCTTGGGACGGGTCCACCACGAAAAGAAATCAGGGCGCGGAGACATCTCGACATAGTCGTAACCAAGCTCGGCAACCTTCGCGAAAGTGTCTTCCAAAGACAGATGGCGGATCATATGCGGGTCAAGTGTGTGTTTCATGGGGGCAGGCCTTCAAAAAGAGGGGCTTAGGCCCGCGCCGACATTCGTCGGCGCGGGGGGAGGAATCGGATTTAAGCGGTTTCCATTTTCGGCGGGTGGCCGTCGTGGGTTTCCATGTAGCCTTCGATGGAGGCTTCGAGATCGGCCATGGTTTCACCACCGGCCATGAGATCGGTGATCTCCTCGCGGGTTTTCTCACCCTTGCGGAAGTCGGCTGCGATCGCGCCACGGATCAAAACAGCAAAGTGGTCGCCCACGGTCATGGCGTGCATCACCTGGTGGGTGATAAAAATCACGGCGAGACCGCGTTTCTTGGCCTCATTGACGATGCGCAACACGTGAGCCGCCTGTTTCACCCCCAGAGCAGCCGTCGGTTCATCAAGGATCAGAACACGCGCACCGAAGTACACGGCGCGGGCGATGGCGAGCGATTGGCGCTCACCACCCGACAGGCCGCCGACTAGGCGGTCGCCATCGGTGATCCGGGTGATGCCCATCTTCTGGACTTCTTCCACGGCGATCTTGTTGGCGTAGGCGCGGTCGAACACTTTGAACGGACCAAAGCCTTTGGTCGGCTCCATGTGAGACCGGCTTGTTCGAGGCAAACCTGTCTGGATTGGCCGCCCGTTTTCACGGGCGACCGCCTGTTAAACGTCACGCATGTGGCCTGCGTGATGCCGCTGGGATTAGCGGGCGCCTGCTTTCACGCCTTCGACAACCAGATCAACGTTGGAGGCGTCGACGATGCCCGGGCCGGTGAGGATTTCACGGGTCGGGATGGTCACGCCGTAGTTGACGTAGTTGTTGAGGATGGAGACAGCGAAGAAGCCCTGCTGGTCGATGGCGCAAGCCTGCGTGCCAGCCTGGATGTTCGCGAGGATCGAGTCGTTGAAATTCATGCCGCAGACTTTGACCTGACCGGCTTTGCCTGCCTGCTGGATGCCGGAGACGGTTGCGTTGGTGTCACCGCCACCGATGGCGAACATGGCGTCAACTTCGGGGTTTTGCAGCAGGTGAGCGCGCACAGCCTGAGCCACTGCGGTTGCGTCGCCGTAAGCGGTCGCGGGCAGCTGTAGGGTTTCGCCTTCACCGCCCGTGGCTTTCACGCCGTCGATGAAACCAGAGCAGAAGGCTTCGATGTTCGCCGCACCCGGAAGGGTGTTGACGCATGCACCGTTTTTCTGGCCTGCGTTGCCGAGGTATTCACCAGCCGCAAAGCCGGATTTATAATCAACGGCGCCGACGTAATTCAAAGCGCCGAGTTTGTCTGCAGCTTCGAGACCACCGGCGTTGTAGATGACAAGCGGGATGCCTGCATCGGTCACAGCCTGGAAAGCGGGGTCCATTGCTTCGGGAACCCAGTCAGGGCCGACGATGGCGTCTGCGCCCTGGTCAATCGCCTGACGGATAAGTTCTGCCGCGTCGGGGCCGAGGTTGTCGTAGTTTTGCGGGCCAAGCCAAGTTACAGACCCACCTTGTGCCTCGGCAACTTTACCAGCGTCTTCTGCGCCCAACTTTACGCGCGACCAGAAGGGATCGTCGGGCTTCCCCCCAATAACAAAGATATCGGCGGCCATGAGCGAGCCTGCAGCACAGGCTGCGATGAGGGCAGTGGATGCGGTGGCCGCGATACGGCTGAATTTGGTCATAGATTTTTCCTCCCTGACCCCACGGTAAGTGCGGGGCTTCAGTAGCGAATGTCTTAGGAAAAGGTTACGATTCCTGAAACTGAAATCGCATTTTTTGGTTACATTTGCTTCATTACGTGTCATTCAAAATGACACGAAATTAGCATTGGAGCCAGCCACCATGAAGAAACCAACGATCTCAGATCTGGCCAAAGAGGCAGGTGTTTCCATATCTACAGTCAATCGCGTCCTTTCTGGTTCTTCACAGGTCAAAGCGACAACTGCCCAACGAATCCAAGGGGCTGCAGAGAAAATCGGCTTTTACGGCCTCGGAACGATCGAGGACCAAATCAAGAAAAATGCCCGCTCCTATCGCCTTGGTTTTCTACTTCAACAGTCCACCCGTGAGCTTTACCAACTTTTTGGACGCATGATTCGCGAAGTCAGCTACACCCGCCCCCTCGATGTGGTCGAACCCTTCGTGGATTTTGTCGACCTGCTCACGCCCGACAACATTTCTCAGCGCCTTTATGCGCTCGGGAAACAGTGTGATGCCGTGGCCATCATCGCCGCAGATCACCCCCAGATCGGCCAGACCATCCGTGCGCTGCGTGACATGGGCAAACCTGTGACCGCCTATATCACCGACCAATCCGCCCCCGATCGCGCCGCCTTTGTCGGCACGGACAATTGGAAGCTGGGGCGCACAGCGGCATGGATCATCGCCAATATGACGCATGAGGAAGGCCATGTTGCCATGTTCCAGGGCAACCACCGCTACCAGTGTCAGGACGTTGCCGATGCCTCGTTCCGCTCCTACATCCGCGAACACGCTCCACACCTGACCGCCTCCGAGAGCCGACCAACCCATGAGGAGCCGCAAAACGCCTACTTGATGGTCCGCGACCTTCTCAAATCAACCGACGATCTGCGCGGCATCTTTATGGTTGGCGGAGGCATTTCGGGCGTACTCAAAGCTCTTCGCGAAGTCCCCGAGAGCCGGCGCAAAGGCGTCCGCCTCATCTGCCGCGACATCGGCCCTGAGACACGCAAGGGGCTGTCCGAAGGGCTGATCACAGCCTCCCTCGCGCACCCGATGCGGATCACGACCGAAGCCCTGATCCAGACCATGATCGATTCCGTGAATGCCGAAGGCGCGCACGCCCCGATGCAGCGTCATATCCCGTTCGAGATCATCACGCCCGAAAATCTCTAGGTGTTTGACCCCACGGCTTGATGGTGTGGATGTTTTGCCAAGCCCGGTAGCGGCAAAATGCGTAACTTTGCGCTGCACACGGAGATGATGCAGTCACTTTCAGTTATAGCCATGTGAGTACCATTTCGGTTTCATCGGACTGCGTGGGAAAGAAACTTCATCGCCGCTCCGGTTTCAGCAATTCATCTCTGAACGCCTCGGCCGGTGTTCTGTAACCCAGACATTTCCGCGGGGTCGCGTTCAGACGATCGCAAGGCGACTTCAAATGTCGATTTTGGAGCGACAGCAGGGCAGTGTCCCGAGGAAGGTATCGGCGGACCCGTTTGTTCATGTTCTCTACCGAACCTTTCTGCCAAGGCGCCTGGGGGGCACAGAACCACGCTTTTGTGCCCATGCCGTTTTGCAACTCGCGCCAGGATGTGAACTCAAACCCCCGGTCAAACGTGATGCTGCGTCGGGCGTGTGCGGGCAGGGGAGACATCTCGTCGATCAGCCTATTCATCAGAGGTCGTGACTTGCGGTCGTTGTTGCGCAGCAAGACCGTGAAGCGTGTTTTCCGCTCCACCAACGTAGCGACGTTTGCGTTGCCCTGTGCGCGCTCAAAGATCATCAAATCACCCTCCCAGTTGCCGAATTGGCTCCGGTCATTGATCTCGTCAGGACGGTTATGAATGCTTGTTTCCAAGGGAAACACACGATCACGGGCTTTGCGTGCGTAAAGCGTTTCTCAAAAAAACTTGAGGCACTCAATTTTGAGAAACGCAGCACTATCAATTCAGTGTGGCAACGTTTTTCGCTCAATCTGATTCAGATTAAACGAAAAACGCTTTAACGTGGCCTCCGCTTTCTTTGGCGCTCAGGGAGGTGACGGCCGAGCTCTTGAGACTGGCCACTTTCAGAGTAAACATATTGGTAGATTGTTTCATGACAGATCCGGAATGGCGCACGCGGTTCGATCTTGAGCCGGCCTGCAATCTGTTCAGGCGACCAACCTTCCTTCAATTTGGCAATAACTTCATTGCGCAAATCCTCATGCTGCTCCAGCTTGCGACGCTTCAAATGCCGCCGATCCGAGAGCATCTGCGCTGACAAATGCCAGTACCCATCGGTTTGAGGACCTTCGTCATCATGCCACCCATTGCGCTTGATCTCGCGGTGGATTGTTGAGCGGTCTCGACCAAGTGTCTCAGCGATCTTTGTCTTCGTGGCCTTCGCCTGAAGCATGGTCGCCAAGATTCTAAGTTCACTACATTCAAAAGCTGATAAGACTTCTTATGTATAATATAATGCCTTAGATGCCTCGACCTGTCTTTGGAACAGGCGATCGAGAAGCCAGTATATGCCGTCGCTAAAATAATCGTTTTTTGGTGAGTGGTGCAATCTCAACGTACCAAGCAATCTTGGAGGTGCGCCATTTTTGTTGATCGTTTAATAGTCAAATTGCGACA
>NZ_JBLWTA010000050.1:0-10360 GCF_048270365.1 Celeribacter sp. | reverse complement strand
GGCCGCGCGGAAGGCGAGGTTGAGGTTTTGTTCGACCATCAACATGGTCACCCCGTCCTCTTTCAGCGTGTCGATGATCTTGGCGATCTCTTCGCAGAATTGCGGAGACAGGCCGCCAGAGGGTTCATCAAGCAACAACAGCCGGGGTCGAGACATCAGGGCGCGCCCGATGGCGACCATCTGTTGTTCGCCACCGGAAAGCGTGCGGGTCGGCTGTTTGCGGCGCTCGGCCAAGCGAGGGAAACGCTCGTAGACCAATTGCAGGGTCTGGCTGATCTCCTTGCCGCCGCGGCGCATCGCGCCAAGCCGCAGATTGTCCTCGACCGTCAGATCGGGGAAGAGATCGCGGGCCTGGCTCACCTGCGCGATGCCATGGGAAAAGATCTTGTGCGGCGAGAGACCCGCCGTCTCGATCCCGTCGAACAGAACCGAACCGGCGCTCGGTTTGACAAAGCCGCAAACGGCATTGAGCGAGGTCGATTTGCCGGAGCCGTTCGCGCCCAGAAGCGTGAGACATTCCCCCGGCAGCACGTCGTAGGTCGCGCCACGCAGGATTGGTTTTTTGCCGTAGCCCACGTGCAGGTCACGGATTTTCAGAAGCGGTTCAGGAGTGTCCAAGGTAAGCCTCCAAGACTGCGCGATCTTCGCGGATTTCATCGGGTGTGCCCTCGGCGATGCGCGCGCCTGCCGCCATCACGAGGATGCGGTCGGCGGCAGCCATCACAAGCTCCACCGCATGTTCGATGAGCAGGATGCCGACCCCTTTTTCCCCCGCGAGGCGATGGATGATCTCCATCATCTGCGCACGGGCGACGGGCGACAGGCCCACAGCGGGTTCGTCGAGCAATAGAACCGGCGGATCGGAGGCGACGGTACGGACGATTTCCACGATCCGCTGCTGACCGCCGGACAGGTCCCCTGCCCGCGTGTCGGCCATGTGATCCATCGACATGAGCTTCAACAGCTCGCGTGCCCGGTGGATGTTCTCGGCCTCGGATTTGAGCGCTTTCGAGCGGCCCAGAAGAATGTCGAGGAACGAGCCTTCGATCTGGGCGTGAAGCCCGGTCAGGACGTTTTCGAGAACCGTCAACTCCGGGAATAGCCCACCGTTTTGAAAGGTTCGGCGGACGCCCTGTTCGGCGATCTCATGCGGCGTGAGCGTGGTCAGCTCCTGGCCCTTGAGATGGACCGTGCCGGAGGTCGGCGTGACGTAGCCCGAGATCGCGTTGAACAGCGTAGATTTCCCCGCCCCGTTCGGCCCGATCACGGCACGCACAGCGCCCTCTTCCAGTGTGAAAGAGACGTCATCCAAAGCCGTGAGGCCGGAAAAGCGGACGCTCAATCCGTTGACTTGCAGAAGTTCGGTCATCACGATTCCTCCCGGTAATAGCGTTCCACGAAGACGGGCGAGAGACGGCGCAGGAGGCTTGCCAGCCCCAAGGGCATGGCGACCAGAACGGCGGCGACGATCAGGCCGAAGAACAGTTCCTCCATGCCGGGAAATGCGCGGAGGTATTCCGGCAAGGCGGTCAGGATCACCGCACCCAAAACGGCGCCCAAGACAGACCCAAGCCCCCCGACCAGCACCATCGCGAACGACGCAATGAGGTGCAGCATGCCGAAGCTTTCGGGGAAGACATGCCCCACATGGCGGGCAAACAGCGCGCCCGCACAGCCGACCACAAAGCCCGACCAGATGAAGGTGGTGAGGATCACCCGCGCGGTCGGGATGGCGAGAGAGGCCGTGGCCACTTCGTTTTCGCGCACCGCCATGACGGCGCGGCCAAAACGAGAGCGCAGGAGGTTCAGCGTAGCTTTGACCAAGACGACCGTCACCGAGAGGAAGATGTAGAACTTCAACGTGTCGTCGCTCAGCGAGATGCCGAACATGGTTTCGCGCGGCAGGGGCAGACCATCGGTGCCACCGGTCACTGGCTTGGTGTGCAGATAGGCCCAGCGCATCAGCTCGCCAAAGGCCAGCGTGATGATCGCGAGGTAGTAGGACCGGATGCCGCGCAGGGCGGCGGAAGAGGCGAGAAATCCGCCGAGCGCGCCGAGGACACCGGCCAGCGGGATTGTCGCGATCCACGGTAGGCCCATCTTGGCCGAAAGGATCGCAGAGGCATAGGCGCCGATCCCGAAGAAGGCGGTGTTGGCAAAGGCGAGCTGGCCCAGGTTGCCGATCACGAGCGTAAAACCCAAGGTCACAAGGATCGAGATGAGCATCCCGTTGACGATGAATTGCGTATAGGCGTTGGTCGTCAATGGCGTGAGGAGCAAGAGCACGGGAACGGCCCAGAACATCCAAGTGCGCAGGCTGCGTTGGCGGGAGGTTGGCATGGTCGTACTCATGTTCTTACACCTTCACCACAGCTTTGCGGCCAAAGAGGCCATGGGGACGAATGAACAGCACCAGCACAATGACGACATAGGCGGTGATCTCGATCAGGGCGCTGTCGATGTAGGCGCCGGCATATTGTTCGGCGAGACCGAGAAGGATGCCGCCCAAAACCGCGCCGCCCAGTGAGCCAAAGCCGCCGAGTGTCATGGCGGCAAAGCCTTTGATCAGGAAGGAGGCACCAAGGTCTGGGTGCAGGAGAGAGATCGGAGCGACGAGGATGCCACCGAGGGCCCCAAGAGCAGCGCCGACACCCCAGCTAAAACCGTTGAAACGCTCGACGTTCAGACCGATGAGGCGGGCGCCACGCGGGCTTTGGTAGACCGCCTGCACCATCTTGCCGAGGTCGGTGAGGCCGAGAAGGCCGAAGAAGACCACCAAGAGGACAAAGACCGTCCCGATGATAAAGATCGCGTCCCCGGTGATGACGAGATTGCCGAGAAAGATCGGCTCGATGTTAAACACAGGCGGCATGGGGAGCACTTCGCGGCCCCAGACCATTCGCGCGATCCCGCGCAGGATGTAACCCGCCGAGATACACATGAGCGCCAACCCGATGTGTGGGCCGCCACGAATGGGACGGATCAGACCTTTGCTGAAGAACACGCCCAGCACGAACATGGCGATCATGGCGAGCACGGCCGCCGGAAGAAAGGCAATGCCCGCAAGCACGACCAGAACGTAGGAAAGAAAGGCCCCCGCCATGACAAAGTCGCCATGACCAAAGTTTACAACCGTGGTCGAGCGGTAGACCACCGTGAGGGAGAGGGCGATGAGGGCATAGATCGCCCCTTGGGCGAATCCGCCCAATGTCAGCTGCATCAGCATCGGTATTGCTCCTTGAAAAGGGCCGGCGCACCAGCGCGCCGGCACCTGTCAGTCGGGGAGGGAATTAATAGGCCTGGCCCCAGGCTTTGAGAACGGTCGGTTCGCCGTCGACGAAACCGGCCACGGCAGAGCCTTTGACGCCTTGGTGATCTTCCGGGGTCCAGGTGATCGGATCGGACAGGATACCGGTGTCGAAATCACGCACCTCTTCGAGCGCCGCGATCAATTTCGAGCGGGTGAGATCCGGCCCCACAGCTTCGAGGGCGGAAACCAGCGCCTCGGCAGAGCCGATGGAGACAAAGGAGAAGGTCGAAAGCTCTTCTTCGGGATAGTATTTGTGGATCATGTCGCCCCAGGGCTTCATTTTCTCGCCGTCGAGATTGTCGACATAGGAGTGGATCACGTAGTAGTTCTGCACGGTCTCGAAATCGCCGGTGCGCTTGAGCGTGTTCTCAAGGTCGGTGCCCGCCGTGCCCATGACCGGGATGTCGCCCATGCCGTATTTCTTCAGATCGCGCAGGAAGATGGCGGTTTCCGCCTCATAAAGCGCGGCTATGATAAAATCGGGCTTGTTCTGACGCAGCTTCAGCACCTGCGCGGTGGCATCGGTCTGGCCGCGCTCCATGGTCAGCTCGGCGGTCGGCTCGACGCCCTGCTCTTTCAGATAGTCGCGCGCCGGGTTGGAATAGCTGTGCGCCCAGTCGTTGGAATGTTCGATGATCGCAACATTCGTTGTGTCCGGTTTGGAGAGCACGAAAGCCGCCATGGCGTAGCCATTCGCGCGTCCAGTCGGCACACCGTGGAAGATGTTCCCTGCCAGCGGATCGGAGATCGAGTCGCTCACCGCATGGGCGACGATCCACGGCAGACCAGCCTCCTCAATCGTAGGACGCAGCGCCAGCGCCACGCCCGAACAGGAGTTGCCCTGAAGCATGAACACTTCGTCTTGGGAGATCAGTTTCTTGGCGGCGGCGAGGCCTTTGGCGCTGTCGCAGGCGGTGTCTTCCTGAACCGCGACCAGTTTGCGGCCATGCACGCCACCCTCTTCGTTGACCTTGTCGAAATAGGCCATCATGCCGATCAGGGCTTTGCTGTAGGAGGACGCATTGCCGGAGAACGGCCCCATCACACCGATGGTGATGGCGTCATCCGTGAGACCCTGGGTTTCCCAGGCGTCGTCTTGTGCGAATGCGGGAGCGGCGACAAGCGTCGCTGCAGTGAGAAAAGTCGTTAGCTTATTCATCTGTTACTCCTGTTGGACGTTTCTGTTTAGACTGCGGCTTTTTTACCGCTTTTGTTATGTGTCGATCTCAACTTAAAAACCGACCGTATTGTTTGTTTTATGCGTGTACTCTACGCAAAAACGGGTAAGAAAGAAAATCACTTAGGATCGCTTGCGGGACGAATATGCCCCGCCAACATGGTTTTGAGCGTCATCACCATTTCGCGGAAATAGGCCTCATCCCGGCGCAGCACCGCCTGAACGGCCATGCCGCGAAACACATTCATCGCCAGGTTCAGCGCCACGCGCGAGGTCACCACTTCGGGGTTCACCGCCACGAAGGTCTGCGACCAGATCGCCTCCAGCCGCTCGTGCAGATCGAGGATCAGTGGCTCAAGCTGTTGGCGCAGATCCGCGTCGCCACGTGCCGCCACGATGATCTCGAGCGAAGAATAGAACCAGTCGCCATGCAGCACCTCGCCCCAGACCGCCTCGAAAAACCGGTCGTAATCCAGCGCACCGCTCTGCATATCAGCCGCGAGCGCCTCTAGCCCGGCAGCGAAATTCGCGAACATCTCTTCGGTGGCGGCGACGATCAGCGCCATCTTGCTGGGGTAATGATGCGTCTGCGCCCCGCGAGACACGCCCGCACGCTTGGCGATGCCTGCCGTGCTGGTGTTGGCGTAGCCCACTTCCATCAGCATCTGCACCGTCGCCGCCAGCAGAAGTCTGCGGGTTTCGGTGCTGCGTTGGTCTTGGGTGCGGCGTGTCGTTACTGTCATCTGTCCCTCATTTAAAAACAGGCTGGCTTGTATTTATAATTTGGTCAAGCGCGTCGAGAGCCTCATGTCCGGCAAAACCGCAAGACCCCTCAGCTTGCTCAAAAAAGCGGCACCGGGCGCGGAAATTGTGGAATTTTAGCGTAAGAAACCGTCAATGACGCCGAGCAGGCATAATGGCCCAACGCCGAAATCCAGCCATCGCCCTGCGCCAGACGAGTCTCTCCCAATGGTTACGGTATGGAAAATCGTGTCATTCAAAAGTGCCATCGCAGGCCCGCAGTTGATATTTGCATGGATCACCGGCAACAGGAACGCCCGTCTCACACCCGCCCCCACGGAAGTCCGATGTCATCGCCGCGCAGATACTCAAACCAACACCTTGGTAAATCCTGCCGGGTGTCTTTGTGCGACCAAACGATACATTGTGAGACTGTGATGAATATCCACAAATACCCGCGTAGGCGGCACATTGAAGGTTCGCGCCTTCAAGTGGGCGATATGGCGGATGACAAACCCATAAAAGAGCTTTCAGGCCTGCCCCTGATTGTTGAGGAACAGCGCGACGGCGGCCGGTAACGTCACTTTGCCCTGTTGAAGACATGGGCAGCCGCGCATGCGCATGCCTTGCACCCGGCACTTGGGGTCAAACTTGCATAGCAACACTGTGCAAATATGGACCTTCAAGCGTCATGCCGCATCCGGGAGATGCCATCTAAAACCTTCCTAAAGAAGAGAAATTTTTATTTTGCGACATTTCCTTCTGTCTCGATTGACAGTGCGATCGGCATAAGCTTACCATGTTAAGTATTGGTGGGAGGAGCATAGGTCCTGATGCTGGAAGGGCATTCAGGCGCATGTGCCACCAATCGCGTAGTAGATCTGGGAGGAAATTATGCGCAAGAAATACCATACCACGAGTCTGTCTATCCCCTTGGCCTTGTCGCTTTTCGCGGCCCCTGCGGCCATGGCGCAGGATATGGTCCTTGGCTTTGCTGGCGGGGCTGGCCCGACAGGTGTTCCGGCGATTCTGGCTCTGGAGAGCCTGAAGGAACAAGGCTTGTCCACGGAGGTCATCGAATTCGATTCTCCGGATATTTTGACCCAAGCTCTGCTCAACGGGCAGGTGCAGATCGCCGTGATGGGACCGGCAACTTTGTTCGCAGCGGATTTGGCAGGGGCCGATCTTCAGATGCTCGCAAAGAACAACCAAAACGATTACCTGATCATCGCCTCTCCCGAGGTCGAGACCTGTGCCGATCTGGACGGCAAGACTGTGGCCTATCACAGTAAAGGCTCCACCACGACCGCGCATCTTTTGACGTGGCTGCGGGAGACCTGCCCTGAAGCCGAGCCGAATTACATGGTTCTGTCGGGTTCTGCCAACCGTGTTGCCGCACTTCTGAACGGTCAGATCGACGGCACGCTTGTCCGTCTCGAAGACTGGATGGCGATCACGCGTGGCGAAGACGACCGGGCCAAAGTTCTGACCATGCTGGTCGACAGCCAAAGCGATCTGATCACCGGTGCCGTGGTCGGCAGTGCTGGCCAGATTGAAGGCTCGCGTGCGTTGATTGAAGACTTCCTCGACGAGTTGGGCAACCAATTCCAAGACATCTATGCCGATCCGATTGCCTATTCGACCCTCGCTGTGGAGTATCTTCCGGAGATGGAACTGGCCGATGTCGAAGCGGTCTACAGCCATTTCGCCGAGACCAAGATGTTCCCGCTCTCCGAAGCCCTGTCGCCTGAGAGCATCGACGCCACACTTCAGTTCTACACCGATGCGGGCCGGATCGAACAAGGCGCGCTGAGCGTGGATCAGGTCGCCAACTTCACCTTCGGTGGCGGTGAATAGATCATGACGGCCAACGTCTTGCAAAAGGGACATGCCACTTCAGTGCGGCATGTTCTCGAACTGCGTCGCCCCATGTCTGCTTGGCAGGCTGCGGTGGCGCGTCTTGTGGCTTTCATCATCTTTGCCGGCCTCTGGGAGTGGGGCGCGACATCGGCAAACTCGATCCTGATCCCGACGTTCACGGAAACGGTAAAGGCGCTGTTTGAGACCATGTTCGTGACCAGCGATGTCTGGCCCGCGCTTTGGGTCAGCAACATTCCGATGCTGATCGGTTACGGCATCTCTGTTGCCATCTCCGTGCCACTTGGCCTCGCCATGGCGCGCTGGTCTGTGATCGACCGCATGTTGAACCCGATCACGGCCTTGATGCTGGCCCTGCCGATCGCGCCTTTGGTGCCGGTGGTTCTGGTGGCATTGGGCATGGGGATGACGCCGAAGGTTGTCATCATCATCCTGTTCTCATGGGTTTTCATCACCACCAACGTGCGCGCAGGCACCCGGCAAGTGGATTATCGCCTAGTCGAAATGGCCCGCAGCTTTGGCGCTTCCGAGCGCGAGGTCTGGTTCCGCATTCTGATCCCGGGCGCGATCCCGGCGGTCTTTGCGGGGCTTCGCATCGGTCTGGGGCGCGCATTTGCCGGCATGGTGATCGTCGAACTGATCATGCTTCCGGTCGGCATCGGCGCGCAGCTCATGGATTATCGCGGAGATTTCAAAGCCGATCTTCTCTACGCAACCACAATCGTCGTCGTGATGGAGGCCGTGCTGCTGGCCATTGCGATGCAGGCGTTCGAACGCCACCTTATCAGATGGAAATAATCAGATGTCTTCAATCATTGATATCAAGGGCATGTCCCACGCTTACGGAGGTGCGGGGGGAACGCTGGCCCTGTCCGACGTAAACCTCGAAATCCGCAAAAATGAGTTCGTCACTTTGCTGGGGCCGTCCGGCTGTGGCAAAACCACCTTGATGCGGGCCATCGGCGGCCTTGTGACGCCGACCACCGGCAGCGTCATGGTCAACGGAAAACAGGTGCGCGGCCCCAACCTCGATTGCGCCATCGTGTTCCAGAACTTTGCGCTGATGCCTTGGGCCAGCGTGTTGCAGAACGTCGCTTTCGGCCTCGAGATGCGCGGCGTCAGCAAAGCGGAGCGTATGGAAAAGGCGCGCGAAGCGATTGCGCTCGTCGGGCTGAGTGGCTTCGAGGACAAATACCCGAAACAGCTTTCCGGTGGCATGCAGCAACGTGTTGGTCTGGCGCGCGCTCTGGTGGTCTCGACGCCGATCATGCTGATGGATGAACCCTTTGGCGCGCTGGATCAGCAAACCCGGCGCTATATGCAAGAAGAGCTGTTGAACATCTGGCAGCAGGACCAGCGCAGCGTCGTCTTCGTGACCCATGACATGGAAGAAGCCATCCTGCTCGCTGACCGCGTGGTGCTCATGTCGAACCGTCCGGGACGCATCGAAGAGGTGCTGGACATCAATTTCGAACGCCCGCGCAACCCGGAAGAGGTGGAGCGGATGCCGGAATTCATCGAGCTCAAAGAATACCTCTGGAACCGTCTGCGCCAGATGCATGAGATGAGCGCCGCATGACCTCCGCCGTTCAGAAACGTCCGATCACAGGACCTGAGCCAACAGCGATTGAGCGTTGGCTGCGGGACCTTTCATCGAACTGGGGCGGCATCGCTTTGATCGCACTGTTCTGGGAAATCGCCGGTCGGCTGCTCAATCAGCTTTGGCTCCCGCCCTTCTCAAAGGTCGTGGCCCGGTTGTGGGATTTGCTCACCGACGGCACGCTTGCGCCGCATATCCTGTCCAGTCTCACCGTTCTGGTCACGGGCTTTGCGATTGCCTTGATCTTTGGGTTGATCATCGGCACGCTGATGGGGCTGTCCTCATGGGTCAATGCCGCGCTGGACATCTATGTGAACAGCTTTCTGTTCACGCCTGGCCTGATCTTTGCGCCGATCCTCTTTGCGATCTTCGGCCTCTCGGATGCGACCCGTGTGAGCGTTGTGGTGATCTATGCGATGTTCATCATCATCATCAACACCGCCGCCGCCGTCCGGCATGTGGATCGCCCGCTGTTGGAAATGGCCGCCTCTTATGGCGCCAGCCGCTGGACCGCTCTGGTGCGCATCGTGATGCCGGATGCTTTCCCGCTGATCATTGCCGGGATCCGCATGGGCGTCGGTCGTGCCGTCAAAGGTATGGTCAATGGTGAGATGTTTATCGCCCTCGTCGGGATCGGTGGTCAGGCCGCCAAGTTTGGCAAACAGTTCGACTTTACCTCGGTCTGGGCTATCTCCGTGTTCATCATGGTGATTGCCGTCATCATCAACCAGAGCGTCAGCCGGATCGAACAGCGCCTGACCCGCTGGGTCGGTTAAGGCGACAGATCAAAAACGGCAGACCCAACACGACAGGTCTAAAACATCAGCGCCGACCGGTTTGCCCCGGTCGGCCTTTTCATGTCAGTCGAATTTCTTCAAAAGCCCATTCAGTTCCGTGAGCAGACCGCTCATCATGCTGCGCCCGAGCATCTCTTCGATTTCCAGATTTATAACATTGATCTGAGGGCTGATTTTTTCAATCAAATCAAAACCCTCAGGCGTCAAGGACACAAGGCGCCGCCGACCGTCACTTGCGTCTTTTTCCATCATGACGAGATTGCGGCTTTCCAAATTTTTCAGCATCCGGGTCAACGAGGGCGGCAGAATACACCCCATCTCAGCCAAGGAGGTGGCATCCGTACAGCCTTCTTCGCGCAAGATGCGAATGACCCGCCATTGTTGCTCGGTAATCTCATGTGCATGCAGCACAGGCCGCAAGCGCTCCATCAATGCTTCGCGAGCGCGCAAGAGCACCATCGGCAAAGTATTCCGTGTGCTGGCAAGGCCGTCTGCACTATGTTCAAGGACGTCTTGCGTGGACTTATTCATCGAGGAATACCCTGTCTTCTGACTTTGTTTTGAGCTGACGGAGCAGCTTAAAAACACAACTATTGATTGCAATAGTGTCAGCATACAAAGTTTGGTGCGATGCTTTCTAGATCGATCCGCGGACTTTGTTACATTTATGTGAATGAGGCACACGATTGTCTGAGCTACTCCCCATCTCTTGGACAGTATCTGGCGTTTCTGAGCTGCTGCGGGTTTCGTGGACGGCAACTTAAACTTTCATAGCTCGCTCCTCGAAGGTCATAGGGCTTAAATAGCCGATGGTCGAGTGGCGACGCGTTGGATTGTAGAACCTCTCAATATAATCG
>NZ_JBLWTA010000049.1:0-10574 GCF_048270365.1 Celeribacter sp. | reverse complement strand
TACAAAAAGTCTAGGGAGGAGACCACGTATGAAAGAGTTTCTTGTAGCAGCCGCAACGGCGGTTAGTCTCGGGTTGGCAGGAACCGCGCAGGCCGAAGAAGTCTTGCGCGGGGTAGCAGCACTGCCGGCCAATAACGTGATCACGCAAAGCTTTCTGGAATATGTCGAGATGGTAAACGAGGCCGGTGAAGGCATCGTGCGCATCGAGGTGATCGGCGGGCCCGAAGCGATCCCGTCAACCCAGCAGGACACCGCACTACGCAATGGCGTCGTCGACATTCAGGGCGGGCCGGCGGGATACTATGCCGGTACCGCACCTGAAAGCGAAGCCCTCACCGGCGCCACAGTCACTGCAGCCGAGGCGCGCGAGAACGGGGCGTTCGATCTGCTTCGCGGTGTCTGGCGCGACCGCCTTGGTGCTGAGCTTCTCGCCTGGAACGGCAATGGCACGCAATATTACATCTATCTCCGCGACATGCCGGAATTCGACGCAGACGGAAATGTCGTTCTAACGGACAAGAAGTTGCGTTCCGCCGGGACCTATCGCGACTGGTTCGACGCGCTTGGTGCCGAGAACGTTATGATGAGCCAGTCCGAGGTATTCAGCGCGCTGGAGCGCGGCGTTGTCGATGGTTTTGGCTGGATCACCTTCGCCTCTGACATCGGGGTGAACCGCCTACTCAAGGCCCGCGTTGGCCCTGCGGTGTGGCAAGGCTCGCCTGTCATCATGATGAACGGAAACCGCTACGATGCGCTGCCCGAAGACGCAAAAGAGGTTTTGCAGGATGCGGCGCTCGCGCTTGAGGCAAAGATCGCTGAGCAAATGCCCGCGCGCGTGGCGCAAGAAGAGGAACGCCTGAAGGCGGACGGCATCGCGCTGGTCGAGCCCGATCCAGAGGCCGCCGCACGCTATAAGGACCTCGCTTATTCCGTGGTCTGGGACAAGCTGGAAGCCGATCTGCCTGATTATGCGGCGCAGATCCGTCCCCTGCTCCACCCCGATCAATAGACGCACGCGCAAGCGCCGTCGCGGTCACTGCGGCGGCGCAAAAGGAGGAGGGACGCATGATACGCACATCCACCGGCTCCGTTTGGACCGGCTTTATCCGCAGTCTGTTCACACTTGGTGCAGTCTGTCTGGGCATAATAGTTATCGGCACACTATGGGACGTCTTTGCCCGTTCTGTTCCGCAAATCCATGCACCGGTTTGGCTCGGCACCGTTATCGAGTTCGGCCTGCCCTCATCCGCGATGCTCGCCGCACCATGGCTCGTGCGCATCCGTGGCCATGTCGCCATGGAGCTCATTGATGCAGCCTTGAACACGCGGCAACGCAAAGCCCTGCAGATGCTGACCGATACTGCCGCCGCAGGGATTTGTCTTTTCGTGGCGTGGTATGCGGGCCTCGCGGGGCTTGACAGTTTCGAGCGCGGCGAGGTGGCCGTGCGCGCCGTCGACGTGCCGCGTTGGTATCTTTACGCGATCCTCGCCACCGGCCTCACGCTTTGTGCCCTCGAATTTCTGCGCCATGTCGCCCTCGCCTATCGCAACAAGCCAACCAAGGAGCCTAAAACATGATGCCCTGGTATGCCTCGATGGGGCTGATGGTCGGGTTGATCCTGAGCCTGATGGCGCTGCGCATTCCCGTCGCTTTTGCCTTTCTTCTCGCCAATGTCATTGGCGTCTTCATCTTTATGGGCGGACATTTCGGCCTTGTTCAGCTCGCGGCCAATGCCTCCGAGTCACTCATGAATTATTCGCTTCTGCCGATCCCGCTCTTTATCCTGATGGGCGAGCTCTTCTTTCATACGGGCATTGCGGAAAAGGTGTTTTTCGTCGTCGACCGGCTGATGGGTCGTGTGCGCGGGCGCCTGTCCTATGTCGCAATCGGCGGTGGCACGCTTTTCAGCGCGCTATCGGGCTCAAGCCTCGGCAACGTCGCGATGATGGGGTCGAGTATGTATCCCGAAATGCGCAAGATGGGGTACTCCGACACACTGTCCATTGGGCCAATCATCGCCACAGGTGGGCTCGCCGCGATCATTCCGCCCTCGGGGCTCGCCGTTGTACTGGGCAGCCTTGCGGGCCTTGATGTGGGGCGCCTGTTGCTTGCGGGGCTCGTCCCGGGCGTGCTTTTGGCGCTGAGCTATGCAGCCCTGGTATTTACCCTGACCATGATCCGTCCCGAGGCGGCCCCCGACTACGAGGTGCCGCGTATCAGCGCGCGCGAAAAGGTTAAGCTCGCGGTCGTTAACCTGCTGCCGATGATGTTCATAATCTTCATGGTCATGGGCCTTATTATACTCGGCATCGCGACCCCGACAGAGGCCGCGGCCTTTGGCGTTGTTGCGGTGATGATCGTGGCGGCCTTCTTTCGTCGCCTCACGCTTCGCGCTGTCCTGAGTGCCGCTGAAAGCGCGATGAAGATCAGCGGCATGATCTTCATGATCATCCTCGCCTCCACCACCTTTAGCCAGATCCTAGCCATGTCGGGGGCCACGCGTGGCCTCGTTGGCTGGGTCAGCGGGATTGAGGCCAGCCTGCCGATGATCCTTTTTGCTATGGCGCTTGTGCTTCTTCTCTTTGGTGCGTTTCTCGAACCGGTGGGCATCATGCTACTGACCATCCCTGTTTTTCTGCCACTTGCGCAAAGCTATGGGGTCGATCCCCTCTGGATGGGCGTGTTCGTGCTTATCTTTATAGAGCTTGGGCTTGCTACGCCCCCCTTTGGCATGGCGCTTTTTGTCATGATGGGGGCCACCCAAGGCAAATCGATCCTCGCCATTTCCCGCGCCGTGATCCCCTATCTTCTTTGCACGCTCGCACTGGTGGTGGTGATTTCCGCCTACCCGGAAATCGTGCTCTTTCTGCCAGAGCTGGCAAGTCGGTGACACAACAACGAAGGACAAATCTATGAACCAGATCGAAGGACGGTTGCTGATCGACGGCGAACTTGTCGAAAGTGAAACGGGCAGGTGGGCAGACTCAATCGACCCGTCCACCGAAGAGGTGATCGGACGCGCGGCGTTGGGATCAGCCAAGGACATGCACCGCGCCATCGACGCCGCCGAACGGGCCTGGCCGGCCTGGGCTGCGCGGGAGATGGACGAACGCGCGGAGATACTGCGGGCCTTCGGGGACCGGCTGGCCGAACGCGTCGACGAGCTTTCGCGGATCGAGGTGCGCGACAGCGGCAATACGCTCAGGCCCACGCTGCATGCAATGGACGAGACGCTGAAGACGATACGCTTCTATGCCGGGATCGCCCCGATGATGCGGGGCGAGACTATTCCGGCGTCGTCTCGGCATATGCATATGACACTCCTCGAACCCTATGGCGTCGTGGGTCGGATTGCCGCTTACAACCACCCCGCCCTGTTTTCGGTGGCTCGCACCGCCGCCGCGCTGGCCGTTGGTAATTCTGTGGTCGTCAAACCACCCGAAACCTCACCGCTTTCGGTTCTGATCCTTGGCGAAGTGGCACAGGAAATGCTGCCGCCAGGTGTTTTCAACATCGTCAACGGCACCGGATCCGAGGCAGGAAATGCGCTGGTCCGCCATCCGAATGTCAAGCGTTTGGCGCTCATTGGTTCGGAGCCAACAGGCCGCACCATTCAACGTTCTGCGGCCGAAGTCGCGGTCAAACACGTCACGCTGGAGCTTGGTGGCAAGAACCCGATGATCGTCTTTGCAGACGCGGATGCCGAGGCCGCGGCCACCAGCGCCGTGCGGGGCATGAACTTCCCCTGGCAGGGACAATCCTGCGGGTCGAACTCGCGCGTGCTGGTGCATCGCGACATTTACGAGGACGTGTTGGAGCGTATCACCGCCAAGGTCGCGGCGATGCGGCTCGGCGATCCGATGGCCCATACGACCGATATGGGGCCGATCAACAACGCCAAGAGCTACGCCCATGTCACCAGCTTCTTCGACCGCGACCAAACCGAGGGCGCGCGGCTAATGACCGGCGGCAAACGTCCCGCAGGCGCGGAGTTTGCCAAGGGCTTCTGGGCCGAGCCGACCGTCTATGGTGACGTGACGCCCCAGATGCGGCTCTGGCGCGACGAGATCTTCGGCCCCGTCATGTCGGTCGCGCCCTGGGACGATTACGCGACGATGCTCGCCGATGCGAACGACACGTCTTACGGACTGTCTGCTGCGATTTGGACCAATGACATCACCAAGGCGATCACCACCGCCCGGCGGCTCCGCGCGGGCAGCATCTTCGTCAACGGCTCGAACACGCATTTCGTAGGCATGCCTTGGGGCGGGTTTAAGAATAGCGGCTTGGAGCGTGAAGAAGGCGTTGAGGAGATGCGCAGCTATCTTGAGACCAAGGCGCTGAACATCATGCTTTGAACGCATCCAAAGCAGCAAAGAAAAACGCCGCGCAAGGTCTCCCTGCGCGGCGTTTGCTTTTCCCGCGATCCGCCGTTTCAGAACATCGTCTGAGGGAGGAACAGCGCGATCTGCGGAAAGACGATCAGCAGGATCAGCATCAGGATCATCGCGAACCAGAACGGCCAGATACCGGCAAAGATGCGCAGCATCGGTACATCGGGCGCGATGGATTTCACGACAAAGACGTTGATGCCTACGGGGGGCGAGATCATGCCCATCTCCAGCACGATCACCACGATGATCCCGAACCAGACCAGATCCCAGCCCAGCGTGGCCGCAATCGGCATCACAACCGGCAAGGTCAGCACCAACATCGCGATCCCCTCAAGGAATGTGCCGAGAAAGATGTAGACAAGGATCACCACCGCAAGGATGCCGAGATTACCGATCGGCAGCCCAGTCAGAAACTCCACCATCCGGGTCGGGATTTCCGTCAGTGACATGAACGGGATAAAGACGAAAGCTCCGATCAGGATCAGGAAGATCGTCGAAGTCGCGCTCATCGTCTGAAGCGCGACAAGCCGCATCTTCGCAAGGTCCAGCTTCCGCCCCGCAAGGGCAATGGCAAAGGTCAGCACGGCGCCCACGGCCGAGGCCTCAACAGGCGTGAAGAACCCAGTGTACATGCCCGCGATGGTCAGTCCGATCACCGTGGTGATCGGCGCGGCCCCGATCAGGGCGGCGCGCTTTTCGGTTATATCCGCGCGGTCCCCGGCGGGACCAAGCTCGGGCTTGCGCCAGACCTGCAGGCTGATCACACCGATGAACAGAAGCGACATGAGAATGCCCGGAATGATGCCGGCCATGAAAAGTTGGCCGATGCTCTGTTCGGTCAGGATCGCATAGATGATCATGCCGCCAGAGGGCGGGATAAGAAAGCCAAGCGTGCCGCCAGCGGCCACGGCGCCAGTGGCGAGCCCGTCATCATAACGAAAACGGCGCATTTCCGGCAGAGCGACGCGCCCCATCGTCACCGCCGCGGCAAGCGACGATCCCGAAAGTGCTGCGAACCCCGCGCAACCCGCGATGGTGGCCGAGGCAAGCCCGCCGCGGAGATGCCCGAGAAAGGCATAGGCCGCACGAAAGAGGCTGTTCGACATGCCCGAAACCCCGGCAAGATTGCCCATCAGAATGAACAGCGGAATAACCAGAAGGTTGTAGTTCGAGGCCGCCTCGAAGGTTTCGCCCGACAGGTTCGAGAGCGCGGTCTTCCACCCTTGCGAGATGGCGCGTTCGACAGGCAAGCCGAGAGAGATCATCTTTTGCTGCGTAGCGTAAAGTGTTCCGAAAAAGCCCACGATGATCATGCTGAGCGCGACGGAGAACCGCATCGCGAGCATGACGAACAGGCAGACGAGCCCGAGAATGCCAACGATTTCTACGCTCATGCTCCGTCCTCCAGCGATAGGGCGGCGGCTTGGCCGGTCCGGATCATCTGGCAGGCATCCGCGAACTGGATCGCGGCAAAGAGTCCAAAACACACGGCTAACAGGTAGTAAAAGGGCTCATAGGAAATTTCGAGTTGCTGGGTGACCTCGCCGAAGCGTGCCGCATGGCTGCCTGCTTTGGCGAGTTGCCATGCCATCAACCAAAGGAATGCGCTACCAAAGAGCCTTGCGGCGATCTGCATGCCAAGCGCGAGCCGTCGAGGGAGCATTTCGCTCACGATTTCGATCTCGATATGCGCGCCGCTTCGCGCCCCAAATGGAATGGAAAGCGCGACAAAGGTGACGAGGAACAGGATCAGCGCATCCTCAGCCCCCACAATGGGCGCGGCAAGTAGTTTTCGCATGATCAGAACGTTGACCACGCAGAGCAGCGTCATCACCGTCAGGACGGCACCACCGGTGGTCAGCGCGACCCGCGTCATCCATCGGTCGAAGAGCCCCGCTCCGGCCGCCCTTTCAGCCGCCGGTAGGGGTGATGTCTCCGGTCTTGTCATCTGGAGTGTCTCCTTAACATTCGCCCCGGCTCAGGGGTTGAGAGCCTGATAGACCGCCTCGGCATTCTCGATGCCTTTCGAACGATAGTCCTCGAAGATCACCTGCAGACCGGCCTGAGATGCCGCGACCACACGGGTGCGCTCTTCGTCGGACATCCGCACGAGCTGGCTGTTCTTCATCTTGTCGGGGTTGGCGGCCATCTGTTCCTTGGACATCGTGTCGGCCAGATCGAAGGATTCCGCGCCCTTCATCGACAGGACCCGCCCTGAAAGGCTGTCGATCAACGCACGATGCTCATCGGACAGACCCTCGTAGCGCTCCTTGTTCATAACTACGAAAAGCACCGCGAAATGCACCGGCACGTTTTCGACGAAATAGGGGGTCACGTCCCAAAAGTTCCACGGCGGGGTGATGTTAGAATAGGCGGTGTAGGCAGCGTCGATCGTCCCAGTCGAAAGCCCTGTGTAGACATCCGTGATCGGCATCTGCACCGGCACCGCGCCGATGGATTCAATGATCGGTTGGGTCATTGCGGCATAAGGTACGAGTTTTGAGCCTTCATAGGCTTCGAGCGTCGACAGATCGCGGGTCGATGAAATCACGTTGCCCGCGACTGTCATCAGCGCGATCAGCTTCACATCTTCGTATTCGTCGGCCAGATGCTCCTCATAGGCGTCCCAAAGCCGTCCGGTCGATTCCACCGCGTTCTCTGAGCTGCCCGGAAGGATCGCGAGCATGGTTTTGGGAAAAAGAGTCGGCGTATAGGCGCTGACACCCAGCGTCATGTCGGCGACGCCTTCCAGCGCGCGCTTGTATTGCTGGACGGGGCCCGCGCCGAGCTGACCGCCGGGGAAAATCTGAATCGTCAGATCGCCGCCGGATTGCGTTTCGAGCTCTTCCCCAAACCAACCCAGCATGCGCGTGTGTAGATGGTGCGGGCCAGGCAGGAAGCTTGCGATTGTGAGTTGTTCGGCCAATGCGGCGCGCGGCGCGAGCGGCAAGGTCAGTGCCACGGCGGTAGCCACGGTGAGTGCAGTCTTCTTGAACATTGTTTTCCTCCTCCTGGGAATGTCATCAGTCGAGCGGAACGCTCGCAACGGGTTGAAACCCGTAATTCAGGCCACGCGAAACGAGGTCCTCCTGCCCCGCTGTTTCGCGCGCCAGAACTCTTTGAACCGAGGGCCGCGCGGCGATCCGTTCGGCATGGGTCGCGAGGTTCGGATACCGTTCTTGCGGGAAACCCGCGCCGGTGACACGAAACCAGACCCAGTTGATATAGCTGTCCATCGCCGCCCATTTCTCGCCGTACCACCACGGCGACTGGCCGAGCCGCGCGTCGATGAAATCGAAATGCGGGATCATCATTTCAGCCGCGAGCTTCCAGACATCGCTGCGGGCACCGTCGAGCGAACAGAACCGCTCGGGAATGCGGATGCGTGTCACAATCGGGTGCAAAACCGAGGCGCAGAAGGCGAGATCTGAGACATGCTGGCAGCGTTCGAACTCGGTTTCCGCCGGCGGCAGGATGCCAGCATCAGGAAACCGGCGGCCAAGGTAGCCAAGGATTGCCACGTTTTCCGACAGCGCGCGACCGTCCTCGACCAGAACCGGAACCTTTCCTGCAGGGTTTAGCTTTAGATAGTCGACGTCGCGCTGCTCTTTCGCGATGAACGAGACGACGCGACTTTCGAACGAAACACCTGCTTCTTCGAGGCATGTCATCGGCACACGTGCACAGGTCCCCGGCGCGTAGAAAAGAATGTAGTCGGACATTCGACCTCCTAAATGTAACTGGGGCGAAAGACGCTCAGGACGTAGGTTGCGGTGACAGCAGATCTGCAAGATCGATGCGCTCGAAGAAGGTCTGGCGAACCCGCCCGACCGCCTTGGCCACCTCTTCGGCGCCGTCGCCCAGAAGATCGACCACCGTGCGGAACGGTCGCGTCCCATGCGGCATGTTTACAAGTTCCAGCACTGCGTCGGCCACCACTTGCGGATGCGCGTCGTCAGGCATCAATGCCGACAGACGATCTGAAATCGTGCTAGTGACGTCGTCGTAGCGCGCATAGGCTTCGGCACGCGCGTGATCCTCGGGCGGAGAGGCTTTGGGGAAATGCTCGGTCCCAACCGTGAACGCGCCGGGCGAGACGATGACGGTCTCGATTCCAAAACGCGACACTTCGAGTGCGAGCGATCCCGCGAGCGAATCCATCGCGGCCTTTGCTGCGCCGTAGGGCCCAAGGAACGGCGGGAATCCCCCGTGAACCGTGGTGCTGCTGATCCACAGGAGTGTTCCCTTCTCTTGAGCGCGCATCACAGGCAGCACCGCGCGATTGACACGATGCGCCCCCAGCACATTGACTGCGTAATTCTGTGCGACTTCCTCGGGCGTGAAGGCCTCGGTCGGGCCAAGGACAAGATGACCGGCATTGTGCATCAACACGTCGATGCGGCCGGCTTTTGCGATGACCGTATTGGTTGCCGCATCGACCGAACTGTCTGACAAGATATCCATCTCGACAGTGTGCAAAGACAGGCCTTCGCTTTGTGCCAGCGATGCAAGGGCGTCGGCATGTGGAGCATTGCGGCCAGCTACGTCTCGCATGGAGGCATAGACGATATGCCCACCTCGAGCCAGGGTCTCGGCAGTAAGGCGGCCAATGCCTGTTGCTGCGCCCGTGATCAACACGACATCTGACATCGCTTTACTCCTCCCCAGAAAACGATTTATAAGAACTATTTAGTTAGGTAAAATATATTTTGATGTAAATCAACTGTTTTTTGACAAGGGGAATGCCGTTAGGGAACGTCTGAAAAACCTACCACTTTTGGCATGATCTGATAGGCTTGGGCAAGCCTGCAAGGAGCCTCGCTGATGTCGAAACAGCCTGCCTTTCCCGGTCTTCGCGATGCGATGAAGAAGAAGCGGACGCGGCGGGAACTGTTCCTGGCGGAGATGGATGCGGTGGTGCCGTGGGGGCGTCTGCTAGCGCTGATCGGGCCGCATTATCCAAAGGCTGGGGTGAAGGGTGGGCGGCCACCGATGCCGCTGGAAACGATGCTACGGGTATACTTCTTGCAGAACTGGTATGCGCTCAGCGACCCGATGGCCGAAGAGACGCTGTATGACAGTGAAGCGATGCGGCTGTTCGCCGGGATCGAGCTGGGCGATGACCGCATACCCGACGAGACCACCATCCTCAACTTCCGCCATCTGCTGGAGCGGCACGGGCTGACCGAGGCGATTTTTGCAGATGTGAACGCGCACCTGGTCGACAAGGGGATCACCCTGCGCTCCGGCACCCTGGTGGACGCGACCATCATCGACGCGCCGTCCTCGACAAAGAACAAGGCAGGCGCGCGCGATCCCGAGATGTCGTCCACGAAGAAGGGCAACGACTGGTATTTCGGCATGAAAGCCCACATCGGCGTGGATGCCGACAGCGGCGTGACCCACAGCCTGGAGACCTCGACGGCCAAGTTGCACGACAGCCAGGTCTGGGACGAACTACTGCATGGCGATGAGACCTCGGTCTGGGCCGACAAGGGCTATGTCAGCGCCGCGCGCGAGGCCGGGTTCAAGGGGCAGGGCAAGGTCTGGGGCGTCATGCGCAAGGCCCCCAAGGGTGGCATACTGCATCCCCTCGACGAACAGGCCAACCGCATCATTGCCAAGGTGCGCGCCAAGGTCGAGCATCCGTTCCGCGTCCTCAAGCGCCAGTTCGGCCATGTGAAGACCCGCTACCGCGGCCTCGCCAAGAACCGCGCCCAGCTCTTCACGCTGTTCGCTCTCGGCAACCTGTTCCTGATGCGACGGTGGTTGATGGTATGAGGACGAGTCTGCCAGAAATCTGCCACACCGCCCCAGCGGTGGGTCTGAAGCCATGAAGAAGCACGCCAGATACCCGTCTCGCGCCCGCCAAGCCAATCAGGCGGCCATCTTGGCGAAGTCGAACGCGTTGATCAGACGTTCCTTAGTAAATTGTCATGTTGGCCGACGATCAGGAGGCTTCGCGCACACCGATGGTAGACGGAGTAAACTTTGCTCGTCGTGTAATTTAATACTGCTCAGCGGAGAGGGATCAGGCTGCGCTTTTTACGATGCCCGATTCAACGATGATGTCTGTCGTGCGCTGCAAATGCTCCGCCATCAATCTCTGCGCAAGCAGCGTATCATGGGCCATGACCGCGTCGAAAATCGCTTGGTGTTCATCGTTCACGTTGCGCTTT
>NZ_JBLWTA010000048.1:0-10885 GCF_048270365.1 Celeribacter sp. | reverse complement strand
GAAGAGGTCGAGGTCGATATGCGCAACGGCGAGCCCGTCTGGCGCGAGACCGGCGACGGTCACGGCATCACGCTGATCGCCACCGGCGCAGGCCTTGCCGCCATCGGCATTGAGCCTGACAGCTCGGAGGTCAAACCGACCAAGGACGCGGCACTCAAGGCCCGCATGCCGCGTGAAGGCACCAAGCAGGCTACCCTCATCGCGATGTTGCGCGCGCCAGACGGCACAACCATCGCGGAAATCATGGAAGCAACCGGATGGCAGTCACATACCGTGCGCGGCGCGATGTCCGGCGCGCTCAAGAAAAAGCTCGGGCTCGAGGTGACTTCAGAGAAGGTCAAGGATCGGGGGCGCGTCTACAAACTGCCCGCCGCCTGAAGCATCAGTCCTATCAAACCATGCCGCCGTCCTTCTTGGGCGGCGGTTCGTCATTTGGCACTTCGCATTCGGATCGCTTCGAACACCCGCCGCAGGGCGAAGGATCGCGCGATGCTCACCACAGTGAAGATCGCGCCCATCTTCAGGTTCTGCGCCAGCGTCGTGTGCAGCCCGAAGATCGGAAAGATCAGGATCTGGGTTACGACCGCGACGCCGTAGCCGACAAATACGTTGGCAACGGACTCGACCAGCGACATGAGGCGCGACTGCTTCATGCCACCACCTCATCCATCGGCCAGCAGTTCAGCTGCGAGAGTTCGCAGCGCATGCGCGGCAACCAGTGGGACCACGCCGTTGCCGCAGAGCCGAAGGCGGTCCACCCGGTGGGCCAGCCCATCAGCGCCTCGACGAATGCTGGGTTCAGCGTCCGGCGTGGCTCGGAGGTATCGCTCCCAGCCATCGGCGTCACCAGGACCTGGCGGCCAAGCAGGCCGTTCACCGGCGTGTTCGCCAATGTCGTCGCGCCGTCCTTGTGATCCCGCGCCGTCGGCGTCATCCACATCTGGCTGGCGCTGGTCAGGTCGGCCGATTTGCGGTTGCCCGCGCTCGGTTTGTTGCCGTCGGTCGCCATCGGCGTCGGCCAGTCCCGGGCCATCCCGTCCAAGCCTTTCTCGTGTTTCCGGGCACCGCCCCGGCTGCGAAAGCTGTCGATCTGCGGCGTCGGCCACATCGCGGCCGTTGTCGCCAGGTTCATCCCGTGCTGCCCCGCTGCCTGCGACGGCGTCGGCTTCGTCTGCCGGTTCTCGTTGGCGCTGGCCCTCGGTGTCGGCCAAAGCCGCAGGAGCTCCGTCCGGTTCCCGCCACTCGACCGGGTGCCGGAGCAGGCGCGCGGGGTCGGCCAGCTGGTCCCCTTCGCGGATGGCGAGGATGAAGAGCCGCTCGCGCTTGTGCGGCGCGCCGACTTCCGCCGCCGTGAAGAGGCCTGCCGCAAGCTTGTAGCCCATGCCGACCAGTCCTGCGGCGACTTCGGGGAAGCCGAGGCGGAGATGATGGGCGACGTTTTCGAGGAACACGAAGGGCGGCTCGACCTCTCCGATGATCCGCTCGACATGCGGCCAGAGGTGGCGCGGGTCGTCCGCGCCCCGGCGTTTACCCGCGACGGAGAACGGCTGGCACGGATAGCCCGCAGTGACGATGTCCACAGCGCCGCGCCATGGGCGGCCGTCGAAGGTTCCAACGTCGTCCCAGACAGGTGCCGGATCCAGGGCCGCCTCTTCCATCCGCGCCACGAGAATGGCCGCGGCGTAGGTTTCCCGTTCGACATGGCCCACAGTTCGATATCCGGGCAAGGCGATGGTGAGCCCGAGGTCCAGCCCGCCTGCACCGGAACAGAGCGAGAGGCCGAACAGGTCTCCGGCTCCGCAAGCGCCTCCGGAGGAAGGTAAAGCCAGGTCATGCATCGCCTCAGCGTGGGTTCGCCGTCAGATCGGCGAAGGTCTGGCCGGGCCCGTCCAGCACGGCCTCTTGGCCGGTGAACTGCTGCCAGCGCTGGACAGCGACATCGACATAGGCCGGGTTCAGTTCGATCCCGAAGCAGACGCGGCCCGTGGTCTCGGCCGCAATCAGCGTGGTGCCGGACCCCATGAAGGGCTCATAGACCGCCTGTCCGGGGCTAGAATTGTTCAGGATTGGCCGACGCATGCATTCGACGGGCTTCTGGGTCCCGTGGACGGTTTCAGCGTCCTGATCCTTGTTGGCGATCTGCCACAGCGTCGTTTGTTTTCGATCGCCAGCCCAGTGACCCTTGCCGGTCTTTTTCACGGCATAGAGGCACGGCTCGTGCTGCCAATGATAATCGCCGCGGCTGAGCACCAGACGATCCTTGGCCCAGATGATCTGGGACCGGATGTTGAAGCCGGAGGCCTCGAGGCTCTCCGCAACCGTCGTCGCATGCAGCGCGCCGTGCCAGACATAGGCCACATCGCCCGGGAACAGCGCCCAGGCCTCGCGCCAATCAGCGCAGTCATCATTCAGCACCTTGCCGGTGCGTTTGGTCGCGGCCGCTCCTGCCTTGTTGCGCCAGCCGGGATCGTATTCGACGCCGTATGGCGGATCGGTCACCATCAGCAGTGGTGTCACATCGCCGAGTAGACGCTCGACGTCCGTTGCCACCGTCGCGTCTCCGCAGAGCAACCGATGCTTGCCCAGCACCCAGAGATCGCCGGGACGGCTGATAGGGGTTTCGGGGGCCTCTGGAACATCGTCCTCGCCCTCTCGGGACGCGGCATCTGGATCGACCTCACCAGCCAACAGCGCCTCAAGCTCCGCGTCATCGAAACCAATCAGCGACAGATCGTAATCCTCGGCCATAAGGTCGTTCAGCTCGGCCGACAGCAGCGCCTCATCCCAGGTCCCGAGTTCCGTCAGCTTGTTGTCAGCGATGCGATAGGCCCGGCGTTGTGCCTCGGTCAGATGGCCCAGAACGATTACAGGCGCCTCGGTCAGCCCGAGCTGCGTGGCGGCCAGCACCCGGCCGTGGCCCGCGATCAACTCGCCGTCGTCGGCGACCAAGCATGGCACGGTCCAGCCGAACTCCGCCATGCTGGCAGCGATCTTCGCGACCTGGTCCGCGCCATGCGCCTTCGCGTTCTTCGCGTAGGGTTGGAGCCTGGCCAGCGGCCACATCTCGATCGCGTCCGGGGCAAAGCTCAGCGTCATGATGTCGGTTCGCCTCAATCGGGTGGACTCCGGACACCAGCAGCCAGCCTGGACTCCGCAAAGGGTCCAGCGGCCACCGGACGTGTCCGGTTCCAAGAGTTTGTTTTGTTGTGGTTTTTCAGAAGATCGCGGGTGGATGCCCGCCAGGGTGGCTTCCCAAAAAACCGGCCCTGTCGCTGGCGATATTGCGCGCTTCGCCCGCCAGCATACGAATATTGCCAGGAAGGAACCAAGATATCAAAGGCTTGGCAGTTCGGACCCCGACTGGTTCCCTCGCTGGACCCCGGAAGCCAGCGGCGCGGCCAGTGCCTGCGCGCTCCTCTTCCGAGCATATTGAATCTGTAGCGTCCTGGACGCGATCTGTCTTGGGGTATGGTGTCTCGGAGAAAAGTGTCTCGCCAAGACAGGTGATCTTGACAGAATTCAATAAGTCGCGGTCACGCAACGAACTTGACATTGACCGGCCAGCTCGGACCGAATACTCATTTTACCACTGGCGTAGTAGCCGAGGCGGCGGGGGCAAAGTACCGGGCGACCAGGTTGCCGATGACGTGCAAGTCTTCTGTCCTAGACAAAGGAGATGAGCGCGACGACGAGGTGGATCATCTTGTCGGACTCCCTGACTCTCCGCCCTCGCCGCCGACCTAGTCAGGAATATTCATGCAGAACGCGATTAAAGTTGAAATCAAAAGGCTTGCAAAACGCGCATTCGAGAAGAAAGAAAGATCGGAAAAATTAGAGGAGCAGTATCAGGAGCGTTTCACGAAACGCACGGGACTTATCGCTGGGCCATCCTCCCGAAAGCCTGCCGCTCCAATCTCAAGGCACTTTGACCCCAAGTACTGCTCTCGGAATGCGAATTTCCTCGCCAAGACGATCTGGCATAAAGTCTTGACCGGAGCATACGAGCCGGTTCCGGCTGTATGCTACAAAATTCCGAAACCCGATGGCTCGTCACGAGAAGTCATGGGTTTCGCTATCCCGGACGCTGCCCTCGCCAATGTTGTGCTACGTCGTGCGCGAGGTCGCAACCTGAAGCGGCTCTCCCCCGCTTCGTACGCCTATCATCCGGACAAGAATGTATTCGATGCCATCCTGGCGCTAAGTGAGTACGACCATCGTGGAAAACTGTTTGCCGTTCAGATCGATTTCGAGAAATATTTCGATAATATTCCTGCCGGCTATTTAAGAGGGAAAATCGAAGACTCGGGACAGGTGAGCCTAACTCCGCATGAGAAGCATATTTTTGATCGCTTCATGCATCATCAGTTCGCAGAGTATAGTCAGTATGGCTCTGGTAAATTTAAGAGGAGGTACAAGGGAACACCTCAAGGTTCGTCGGTATCGTTGCTGCTCGCAAATCTCGCCAACCATGACCTTGACGTTGAACTGACCGCTTCAGCAGGTCGTTTTGTTCGCTTTGCAGACGACGTAGTGGCCTTGTGCTCAGATTATTCGCAGGCGCAATTGATCGAGAAATGTTTCTTTGATCACTGCAGAACCAGTGGATTAAAGGTAAATTCTGAAAAATCCCCCGGCGTTGCCATTATTTCACCTCGCGCGCAGGAGCTTAGAACATTTGCTCACTTTGATTATCTTGGGTACCGCTTTTCTCCAGACGGACTCACAGTCCCCGACAAAACAGTCAGCAGAATAAAGAGTCGTGTTTCGCGCCTTTCCAATATATACTTGGTTCATTATATTTCGACTGGCTTCAACAAGAGCAGATGCAGTGTGGTCCCGCCAGTATATGATTGGGACCTTCTTGGCTTGATCTATGAGATGCGTCGCTCTCTTTATGGTGGCTTGTCAGAAATGGAGCTAAACGCATTCATTCATGACGGCAAGAGGCTACCCAAGATGAAGGGATTGATGGGGTTCTACTGCCTGCTGGAGGATCCTACGCCCCTGAAGGAGCTGGATGGCTGGATACTGAACATTGTTCGGCGCGCCATGCGTGCTCGAAATGAAATATTGCACTCGAAGTATGGTGTGAATTGTCCGTTGCCGTCTAACAAGCAGCTTGCGACCGGAGAATGGCTGGACCCAGCCGCTTGGAAAGGCGATCCGAAACCAGAGGCGAGAGTTCCCAGCTTGGTTCGAGGTTGGCGTGCCGCACGAAAGCACTTCTACACCTTCGGTCTCGAGAAAGTCGAAGCGCCGAAGTATGGCTTCTACACGGACCTTGACGACATCTTCGACTACTGAGCGCGAGGCGGGTTCCTGCAACCTCAATTATCGCTCTGCAAGATGCTTGGGTTAGCGTCCGAGGACGTGGTGTAATTTCTGCGCCTTCATCGGTGTAATCCCGTGTGGCCATCGAGGTGTATGGTCGAGGTGGAGTTTCGACGCTTCAACCACGAACCATACGGAGAACCCGATGACCAAATCCAACATGGACCTGTCCGAGCTTCTGGCCAAGCACGATCAGGGCGACTTTCTGCGCGGCATTGCCGAAGCCGTCCTTCAACTGATCATGGAGAGCGATGTCGACGGGCTGATCGGCGCCGGACGGCATGAACGCAGCGGTGAGCGCACGACTTGGCGGAACGGGTATCGAGAGCGCGCTCTCGATACCCGTTTGGGCACCTTGAACCTGCGGGTGCCGAAGCTCAGGCAGGGCAGTTACTTTCCCGGCTTCCTGGAGGCGCGCAAAACCTCGGAGCAGGCGCTGGTCGCGGTGATCCAGGAAGCCTGGATCGGTGGCGTCTCGACCCGCCGCGTGGACGAGCTGGTGCAGGCCATGGGGCTGTCGGGCATCTCCAAGAGCACGGTATCGAAGCTGTGCAAGGATATCGACGAGCGGGTCGGCGAGTTCCTCAACCGCCCGCTGACCGGCGACTGGCCCTATCTCTGGCTGGATGCCACCTATCTGAAGGTGCGCCAGGGCGGGCGCATCGTGCCCGTGGCGGCCATAATCGCCGTCGCTGCCAACACCGAGGGGCGCAGGGAAATCATCGGCCTGGGCATTGGTCCGTCCGAAGCCGAGACCTTCTGGACCGAGTTCCTGCGGTCGCTGAAGGCCCGCGGGCTCGGAGGCGTGCGGCTGGTCATCAGCGACGCCCATACCGGCCTCAAGGCTGCCATCGCCCGGGTATTCGAGGCGACCTGGCAGCGCTGCCGCGTTCACTGGATGCGCAATGCGCTGGCGCATGTCTCGCGTGGCCAGCACACCGTCATCGCCGCCGCGATCCGCCAGGCCTTCGATCAGCCCGACCGCGCCCATGCCGGTGAAACCTGGCGCAAGGTGGCCGAACAACTGCGTCCGCGATGGCCAAAGCTGGCCGACCTCATGGACGACAGCGAGCACGACGTGCTGGCCTACATGTCCTTCCCACGCCAGCACCGCACCAAGCTGCACAGCACGAACCCGATCGAACGCCTGAACAAGGAGGTGAAGCGCCGCGCCGATGTCGTCGGGATCTTCCCGAACGAAGCCTCCATCATGCGCCTGATCGGTGCCGTGCTCTTCGAGCAGAACGACGAATGGCAGACCGCCAGTCGATACATGATGGTCGAAGCCTTCGCCCAGATCGACAAGGAGGAGATCGACCCCATTCTCAGCATCACAACGAAAGCCGCCTGATCATGCCCTCAGGCCATCCGGAAAATTACACCACCTTGACGGACGCGACCATGCTTGGCTCGGGTCGCCACGAACTCCATCGACCGCTTCGACGGCACGCGTCTGCCGTTCAGCCGCCAGACGATGACCGCGATGCCATATTGCCAGCGCCGGTTGGCGGTGGCGCGGCTGATACCCAACTCCCAGCAGATCGGCTTCCATGGCTTACGGTTCGACCGGAGCCACACTAGGCGCGCGTCAGCCGGGTCCAGCCAGCGCAACCACAGTAGAGCGTCGTCGGCTTGGGTGATGTCGCGTGGGCCGGGCTTCGGCCGCCGCATCCGAGGTTCCTGGCCGACCTGATCGGCGAAGCTGTGGAAATACTCGGGCCAGGCGTTGAAGTAGCCCTGTGGCTTCACCTCGGGCAGCGACCGGAAGACATCGGCCGCGCTCTCAAGGCGCGCTTCGACCATGGCCGGGGTCCAATCACCCATTGGCCATCTCCCTTGGCACGATACGCGGGCCGTAGAGTTTTTCGCCCAGCTGGCGGACCAGTTCCTGCTCCGGCCAGGTGAGACGTGGGTCGTCGATGGACACGGCCAGTAGCCCATGGTCATGCCAGCCGTCCTGCTTGACGCGATCTGGATCACGCCGGGTGCCACCGTAGCCTCGGGGATACCACCTCACGCGACACCCCCGTTCGTTTCGATCGCCCAATGCAGGATGGCGATGGCATCCGCCTCGTTGTCATCGGCGGGGCTGAACCCGCGCGCCCGCGCGGCCGCGATCATCGCCACCTTGTCGGCGTTGCCCTTCCCGGTGGCATGGCGCTTGATGGTGCCGACCGGAACGCCCTCATAGGGGATGCCGCGGAGTTCTGCCCATGCGGTCAGTGTGGCCATCAGCCCGCCGTAGACGTGGGCTGCATCGGTGGCCGCGTGACGACGGACTTCCTCGAACCAGATCGCGGCGATGGGGCCTGATAGCCTGTCGATCTCGGTCAACCAGTTTGTGAAGCGCAAATACCGCATGCCGCCGCCGTCGAAGCGTCCGGGGCGAAATGACGTCGTGCCGGAGGTGATAAGGCCGTCATGGCCACGCAAAGCCCAGCCTGTCGTTGTCCCGAGATCGAGGGCAAGGATGCAGGAGATGAAAATGCGCCCCTGTTCGGGGCGGGCTTCCTGCGCGGAGATCGTTGTGTTCATGGTGAAGGCTCACAAACTGTGGGCCTTCGGCTTCGGTCGCGGTCAGATTTAGCATGCACCGAGTCTGCCCAAAAGCGAAAACGACGACGCGCGGTTCGAGGGAAACAATCGCCGCTGTTAGGCCCCAGCCCCAACCTCTGGCCGCGAAGACCCAAGGTGCATGAGGGTTGGGACACCTCATTGTTATACCAATTCAATAAGTTGACAGAATGGCGCCCCAACCGTTGTGTCCCCAACGGGTGGACATCTCCTTTTACATGGAATCGTAAGGCCCCGACGATTTTCATCCTTCCACATGAATGGTCATCAATAGGTTGGGAAAATAGCATGAGGTTGGGGACCCCGTTGTTTCTGCAGACTTTCTTGTGTCCCCAACGCGAGATGGAGGTCGGGGCAGCGTTGGGTCTACCGGGGTTGTTGGGACACTTGGGGACAAGGGCCATCTTGACCTTGCCCGTTTTTTTGACCTACAAGTAGGTTGAAAAAACGGGCATGAGGAATCGAGCATGGCAGGATGGGTTGAAACGAAGATACTGGGTGAGCCTTGGGATGTGGACCGTCGCATCGCCGAGATGGGATTGTCGATGGAGGGTTTGATCAACTCGGTCCGCGCTGCTCGCACCGCGAGTGGAAACGCGACGGCACTGCATCCTTCGAACGCGGCAGGCACCTTCGGCTATCACGAGGGCGTCGCATCTCTCCGCGAGGAGTTCATTGGTGACGAATGGGTCATCGACCGGAAAGACGGGGTCGAGACCATCCGCAACGACCTGAAAGGGCTGAAGATCGGGTTCTGCAACGTCGATCGCGCCTGTGGCGACAAGGCGCCGAAGCCGCGCTCGGACAAGGGTGCTGCGTCCGAACGTGCCTGCGGCCCGATGCTTTTCGATCCGGAAGAACTTCGTTTCTTCGTCCGTGACGATGCCGTGGGGCTCGCGTTTTATTACCTCATGGTCGACGATATGGGACGGGCCGAACTCACCCGGCCCAAGATTTCGGGCAAGACCTTCGAAGGTGCAGTGGAGCGCATCTTCCTGCTTCCCGAAGGCGACGAAGAAGACATGCTCCTGAATCTCGACGACGACGGCATCGCGGAGGATTTCGAGCCCAAGATCGTGCGCAAGTAGGCGTCACATGTTTGAAGAATCACGATTGAAATTGGCTCGTGCGCGTCGCGGGCTAACGGCGAAAGCGCTTGCCGAACAGGCTGGCGTTAGCGTCGACACCATCAAACGTCTCGAGCAGGGGCGGAACGAGCCTGAGCCGCATACGGTGGGGAAGCTGGCAGAGGCGCTTGGATTCCCGGAAGAATTCTTCTTCGGACCCAAGGTCGATGCCGTCGATCCCGGTGCTGTCAGTTTCCGCTCATTCTCGAAGATGACGGCCAAGGAGCGCGATGCCTCTCTTGGCGCCGGATCGGTGGGGCTCATGCTGACCGGATGGGTCGAGGAGCGATTTGGCTTGCCGGAGCCCGATCTGATCGATCTGTCGTACGAAAGCGACCCTGAGGTGGCAGCGTCGCACATGCGGCAGCAGTGGGCGCTTGGGCAGCAACCCATCGCTGACCTGATGGCGCTTCTGGAAGTCAAAGGAATTCGGCTGTTTTCGCTTACCGAGAATACCGCGTCGGTCAACGCCTTCTCTTTCTGGCGCGGCGGCAAGCCGTACATGTTCCTGAACAACTTCAAGACCGCCGAAAGCAGTCGTTTCGATGCCGCACATGAACTGGCTCACCTCGTCATGCACAAGCATGGCGACCCAAAAAAGGGACGAAATGTCGAGCGTGAGGCAAACGCCTTTGCTTCGGCGTTCCTGATGCCCGCCGAAGATGTCATAGCCCGCATTCCGAGGCGGGTGACAACGGATACCGTCATTCGCGCCAAAGCCCGATGGCGTGTTTCGGCAATGGCGATGGCCTATCGCCTTCATCAGCTGAAGCGACTTTCGGAGTGGCAATACAAGTCGATCTGCATCGACCTAACGAAGCGCGGCTACCGCACCGGTGAACCGAACGGCATCGGTCGCGAGAAATCAAAGGTCTGGCGCCAGGTGCTTACGATGCTCTGGCAGGAGCGCGTAACCAAGGCTGACATTGCGCGAGAACTCGGCCTCCCGCTCGGAGAAGTAGAGGGGCTTATCTGGAGCTTGACCGCCGATGATGGCGGGAGTGAGCGGCAGGAAAGAGGGCCGCTGCGAGCCGTGTAGAAAGAGGTATCGGGATGCCCAGACGTGCGATGACTACGTCTGGGCTTTCCGATACCGCCACTCCCGACCAGCCGCGCGCCCTCCCTCGTCGCGCCGCCGATATCGCTCCCAGCCGTTGGCTTTGAGATAGGCCGAGACACGCATCTGGTCGCCACGTGTCCAACGTCCGGGTTCGAGCCCGATCGCTTCATCGAGGATCTCGCCGACCGATACGTCGCTCAGTGGTTCCGGCCGCGGGACACTTTCGGTGCGGGAATTGCCGTAGTCCGGGTAGCCGTCGGACACTGTGCGGACCTCGTGCGTCAGCCAATTCTCGATCAGATTGTCCCAAGCGTCGGATTGGTAACGGCGCTCCTGTTCTCCATGAGCCTCGGCAAGCAGCGCCGGATCGTCGATCCACCAGATCGCCCCTTCGCGAAAACGGTGGACGGTTTCGGCCCAGAGTTGATCCCGGTCGCGAGCGATTGCGGCGATGTCGATGCTTCCACAGCGTAGCGGCCAGAAGCGGCGGTTGCCGGTTTCGTCGCGCAGATAGGTGTCGGGGTTCACGGTGCCTGCGAAGACGCATTGGCGCGGCACCTCGACGGTATAGCGGCCATAGGGCGGGCGGAAGCGGTCGGTGGTGCGGGTCAGGAAGGCTTTGATGCGCGAGACCTCGGCTCGGCCGATGGCGTCGAGTTCGGCAATTTCCAAGATCCAGACGCCCTGCATGTGAATGGCGGCATCCTTTGACCCAAGCTCGGGCAGTTCGTCGGTGAACCAGTCCTCACCCGCCAGCACCTTGATGGCTGTCGACTTGCGCGCGGCCTGCGGG
>NZ_JBLWTA010000047.1:0-11538 GCF_048270365.1 Celeribacter sp. | reverse complement strand
TGCGCCAAAATCCGACGCCAATTTGCCCCGCGAGGAATGGCTCGCCCGCGAGACAGGGGAAATTGGTGGCTGATTTTGGGGATGGACTAAGGTTGACCGCCACGGTCAGGGATGTTGGGCGGACCAAACAAAAGGAATGATGTCTGGATCGGGGTGAGCGGGCCAACGGCCCGTTGAGCCCTGGTACAGACGCATTCAACAACGAAAAAAGCCACAACCAGAAAGTGAAGTGTTTTTACGCTACCCCGTAATTCGGATGGTAAACGCCCGAGATTAAGCATAAATTGCCTGCAACAAATTTGAGCAGTTGAGGGCAAATCCTTTGAACCAGAACCACGATAAACTTGTCGGCCTCATTTGGAGCATCGCCAACAAACTCCGCGGCCCTTACCGTCCCCCGCAGTATCGTCGTGTCATGCTGCCCATGACCGTGCTGCGGCGCATGGACCTGGTTCTCGCTCCAAATAAAGACAAAGTGCTCGCACAGTACGAAAAGCTGCAGGCCCAGGGCCACAGTGAAGACGCGATCCACAAGATCCTCGGCAAGACCGCAACCGATGACCGGGAGCAACCGCTCTACAACGTCAGCAAATATGACTTTGAAAAGTTGCTCGGTGATCCGAATAACATCGCGCGCAATCTGGTCACCTACATCGAAGGCTTCTCCCCCAAGGCCAAAGACATCTTCTCAAAATTCGGCTTCGATGCCGAGATCGAGAAGCTCGACAACGCCAACCGTCTGTTCATGGTGATCCAAGAGTTCGCCAAGCCCGAAGTTGACTTGCACCCCGATCGCGTTAGCAACCTGCAGATGGGCTACGTCTTCGAAGAGCTGGTCCGCAAGTTCAACGAACAGGCCAACGAAGAAGCTGGGGATCACTTCACCCCGCGCGAGGTCATCCGTCTGATGGCCCACCTCATGTATACCGAGGATGAAGACGTCTACACGCCCGGCATCGCGCGCACGATCTATGACCCGACCTGCGGAACCGGCGGCATGCTCTCGGTGTCCGAGGAATACATCCGCGAGCAGAACCCCCAGGCCAACCTGATCCTCTACGGCCAAGAATACAACGCGGAGTCTTACGCGATCTGCTGTTCAGACCTGCTTATCAAGGATGAACCGATCGACAACATACACTTCGGTGACACGCTGGGAGACGGGAAATCCGAGGACGGTCACCCGGACAAGAAATTCCACTACATGATGGCCAACCCGCCCTTTGGCGTCGAATGGAAATCGCAGCAAGCCATCGTGCAAAAAGAGGCAGACGCGCTTGGCTTCTCGGGTCGTTTTGGAGCGGGTACGCCGCGTATCAATGACGGTGCGCTTCTGTTCCTGCAGACGATGATCAGCAAGATGCGCCCGAGCCCCGAGATTGGCGGCGACGGCTCCAAGATTGCTATCGTTTTCAACGGCTCGCCCCTCTTCACGGGCGACGCCGGTTCAGGTGAAAGCAACATCCGCCGCTGGATTATTGAGAATGACTGGCTGGACGCGATCATCGCGCTGCCGGATCAGATGTTCTACAACACCGGGATTTTCACTTACGTCTGGATTGTCTCGAACCGCAAACGCCCCGAGCGGCGCGGCAAGGTGCAGTTGATCGACGGAACCAAGCATTTCTTGAAGATGCGAAAGAGCCTTGGCAACAAACGAAATAGGCTTGCTGAGGGCGAGAACGGTGAGCCAGACCACATCGGCGAGATCACCCGCCTCTATGCCGAATTCAAACATGATGACACCTCGCGCGTCATCATCGACGGCAAGACAAAAGAACGGATCTGTTCCAAGATCTTCGACAATCGCGACTTCGGCTATCTCAAGATCACCGTCGAACGCCCGCTCAAGCTGAACTTCCAGGCCAGCAAAGAACGCATCGCACGGCTGGCGGGCGAAACCGCCTTTGCCAAGCTGTCCGAAAGCAAGAAGCGCAAGGACAGTGCCGCCATCGCGGCGGAGGAAGAGGCTGGCAAAGCGCTACAGGCCCAGATCATTGCCGTGCTGGAGGGCATGCCAAATACGCTGGTCAAGAACCGTGCTGACTTCATCAAAACACTGAACGCCGCATTCAAAACCGCAGGCATCAAGCTCGAAGCGCCGATCCGCAAGGCGATCCTCAGCGCGCTGTCGGAACGGGATGAGACCGCCGACACCTGCACCGACGCCAAAGGCAATCCCGAGCCGGATACCGAGCTGCGCGATACCGAACTGGTGCCGCTGCCCAAGGATATCGAGCTGCCCATGCTGAACGCGGGTGAAGGCGAGGTGACGGATGATCAGCTGCCCGATCTCGTACACGAACACGTCGAAATCTATCTGGCCGCCGAGGTGCATCCGCATGTGCCCGACGCCTGGGTCGATCACAAGAAAACCAAGATGGGCTATGAAATTCCGCTCAACCGGCATTTCTATGTCTATGAGCCGCCGCGCGCGCTGGAGAAAATCGAAAAAGATATCGACGATGTCACCCGCGACATCATGAAGATGCTTAAGGGGATCACCGCATGAGCTACGCCCCTTATCCGGCATACAAGGACAGCGGCGTCCCATGGCTTGGGCAGGTGCCTGAAGAGTGGGAGGTAAAGCGGCTTAGCTATGCGACCCGTTTCAAAGGAGGCTCAACGCCCTCTAAGAACGAGGATCAGTTCTGGATTGACGGTACGATTCCATGGGTTTCGCCCAAGGACATGAAGCGCAAAGAAATCCACGACACCGAGGACCACCTAACCGAATTGGGTGCCTTGCAAAGCGCAAGTGGGTTGATTTATCCAGGCCACGTCATGATGGTCGTTCGGTCCGGTATTCTGCGACACTCCATTCCAGCTGCCATCAACCGTGTCCCCGTAACCGTTAATCAGGATATGCGGGTTTTTTTGCCATTCCGCGAACTGAAGTCGGAGTTCATCTACTGGGTCATTGAGGGGCTTCAAAAGACCTTGGTCGATCTGTGGAGCAAGCCGGGAACGACCGTCGAGTCACTAGAGACTGAATACGTCAATTCGTCGCCATTTCCCGTGCCGTCCATCGGAGAACAAACCGCCATCGCGGATTTTTTGGATAAGAAGACGGCCGAGATTGACGATCTGATCGCCAAGAAGGAAGAGCTTCTGCGCCTTCTGGCCGAACAACGCACCGCGTTGATCACCCACGCCGTCACCAAAGGCCTCAACCCCAACGCCCCCATAAAACCCAGCGGCGTCGTTTGGTTCGATCAAGTACCCGCACACTGGCAAGTGAGACGGCTAAAGGATGTTGGAACTCTCATCGGCGGTGCTGGCTTTCCGCATGAATTTCAGAATGTTCAGGGCGAAGAACTCTATTTCTATAAGGTGGGAGATCTGGCGAAGTCGGAAGACGGTATCCACCTCACATCCGCTCCCCACACAATTAGCCGTGAGACTGCTGCGAAGCTGCGCGCGACCGTCATTCCGCCTGATGCAATTCTTTACGCAAAGATTGGCGCGGCTCTCCTTCTGAACCGGCGTCGTATTTCGACAGCTAATTGCTGCATCGACAATAACATGACGGCCTGGATCGTAGACCCATCCAAAGTCCTGCCGCTCTGGGGGTTCTATTGGATGAGTACGGTCGATTTTGGGGAGCATACCAATCCCGGCGCGGTTCCTTCACTCAGCGAAGGGTATCAATCAATATTGCCGATAACTCTCCCGCCACTTGATGAGCAGCAAGCCATTGTTGACCAGCTTACCAACGAAACGCAAGCGATCGACCAAACCGCTCAGAAGACACGTGAAGCGATAGAACACCTGCTCGAATACCGAACTGCACTGATCACCAACGCAGTGACCGGCAAGATCAAGGTGGCATGAATGGCCACTGATGTTGGTACGTATTTCGACTGTCTCGAAAGCTATTTTGCGGAGTACTATAAACTTGCTCGCGGCGTGGATGAGATCAAACTCAAGGAAAAAGTCGATACCAGAACAGGGCAAGTAACCCGGACGGTCGACCTGAAATTTAGCAGCCCCACCTTTGCGCTCAAATTGGACAAAAAGAACGGAAAGGGTAACGTTGAACCGCTGTTTCATTTCTTCAACGACACGTCACAACCGTGGTCCAAACGATGTGATTTCGTGCTTTTCCAAAGGGAAAAGCGCTGCATCGGCGTGTATGCGTTGGAATTCAAAAGCGAAAACATCCCAGCTGACACTGTCAAAGCGCAATTAGAGCGTACCGAAAGCTGGTGTCGCTGTGTCCATTCAATCGTCCAGCACTATACCGGCGACAAGGTACCGTTTCAGTTCCGCAAATTCCTTTTGACAGACAAGACCGAGGCAGATGCCTATTTGCAAGCCGACGGAAAATATCTGAGGGTTGATCCAAAGATCCGCCATTTCAACTATGCCGACGTGCGGGGGCAGACATTGGAAGAGCTGGATCATGAAAGAAATATCAAGATAAGCTGAATTTTATGAGCAAACATACCGAAGTCCGTTTTGAAGATGCCATCACCGAAAGCCTGACCACGGCTGGCGGCTATGCCTTGGGTGACCCTGAAGGCTTTGACGCCGAACGCGGGCTGTTCCCTGACGATGTTATTTCTTTCATCGAGGCGACACAGGCCAAACGCTGGGCCAGCTTGCAGGAGTTCCACGGCGAACGCGCCAAGGGCACCTTGCTGGACTCGCTCTGCAAAGAGCTGTCGGCCAAGGGCTCGCTGCATGTGCTGCGCCACGGGTTCAAGTGTTTCGGTAAAACGTGGAAGCTGGCCTATTTCGCGCCCGCCTCTGGCATGAACCCTGACGCCTTGGCCGATTATGCCGCCAACCGTCTGACCGCCACACGGCAGGTGCATTTCGACCCCAAGCAAAAGGGCCTCTCGCTCGATCTGGTGTTGTCGGTCAACGGTTTGCCCATCGTGACGATGGAGCTGAAGAACCAGATGTCCGGCCAGACGGTCGAGCACGCCAAGAAGCAATACAAGTTCGACCGCGATCCGACCTGTCCGATTTTCCGTTTCAAGGAACGGGCGTTGGTGCATTTCGCGGTCGATACCGATCTGGCCTATATGACCACGCGTCTGAGCGGGTCGAAGACGTTCTTCTTGCCGTTCAACAAGGGGCATGGGCACGGCGCGGGCAATCCGCCGGATGAAGACAATTACCGCACGGCCTATCTGTGGGAAGAGGTGCTGACCAAGGATAGCCTGATGGATATCCTGGCCCGCTTTCTTCATCTGGAGGTCAAGGAAACCAAGGTCGTGACCGCGCGCGGGATCAAAACATCGCGCAAAGAAACGATGATCTTCCCGCGTTATCATCAGTTGGATTCGGTGCGGAAACTGGTCGCAGATGCCAAGACAAAGGGGCCGAGCCATAATTACCTGATTCAGCACTCGGCCGGGTCTGGAAAGTCGAACTCGATCGCCTGGCTGGCGCATCGTCTGTCGAGCCTGCACGATGAGAATGATCAGAAGGTGTTCAGCACGGTAGTGGTGATCACCGACCGTCGCGTCCTGGACCAACAGCTGCAGGACACAATTTATCAGTTCGAGCACAAACAGGGCGTAGTCGAGAAGATCGACGAGAACACCCAGCAGCTGGCCAAGGCACTGTCCGGCGGTGTGCCGATTGTGATTACCACGATCCAGAAATTCCCGTTCATCGCGCAGGCATTGGACACGCTCTCTAAGAAGGGTGAAGGCGTTCAGATCGACACATCCGGCAAGAGTTTTGCGGTGATCGTGGACGAAGCGCACAGTTCCCAAAGTGGCGAGACAGCCATGGAGCTCCGTAAGGTACTGAACCGTGAAGGCATTGCGGCCACCATCGCCGAGCAGATCATCGACGATGAGGAGGAACAGAACCTTTCGGACGAGGCGAAAGAAGCTCTGTTCCAGGAAATGCTCAAACGCCCTCGTCAGAAGAACATCAGCTTTTTTGCTTTCACTGCGACGCCGAAGTTCAAGACGCTGGCGGTTTTCAATGAGCCTGGACAGAACGGCAAGCCGCCGTTTCACCACTACTCCATGAGACAAGCCATCGAAGAAGGCTTCATCATGGACGTGCTCAAGAATTACACGACCTACAAAGCTTACTACGGGCTAATCAAGTCGATCGAAGACGACCCTGAAGTGCCGCGCAAGAAGGCCGCCAAGCAGCTTGCGCGTTTCATGAGTTTGCACCCGCACAATATTGCGCAGAAAGTGGAAGTGATCATTGAGCACTTCCGACATCATACTCGGCACAAGATTGGTGGCCGCGCCAAAGCGATGGTGGTTACCGGATCGCGTTTGCACGCCGTTCGCTACAAGTTGGCTTTCGACAAATATGTCAAAGACAAAGGCTATGGCGACATCAAGGCACTGGTGGCGTTTTCCGGTTCGGTGAAAGACCCAGACTTCCCCGACAAAGAATATACCGAAGTCGGGATGAACAAGGGCATCAAAGAAAGCGAATTGCCCGAAAAGTTCGGCACTGAAGAATACCAGGTGCTGCTCGTGGCCGACAAATATCAGACCGGTTTCGACCAGCCGTTGCTTCACACCATGTATGTCGACAAGCGCCTGTCAGGTATACAAGCGGTCCAAACGCTGTCTCGCCTTAACCGACGGACAGCGGGCAAGGAAGACACCTTCGTGTTGGATTTCGTCAACGAACGCGATGAGATTTTCCAATCGTTCAAAGATTATTACGAAACCACCGACGCGGGTGAAGCGCCGGATCCGCACCAACTTTACGAACTGCAGCATTCGATCGAAGAATGGCGTGTTTTTGGAAGCGATGAAGTCGATCAGGTTTGCGAAATCTGGTTCAAGAACCGCAAAGAACCGACGGCTTCCGATCATCGCAAAATGAATGCTTTGATTGACCTGGCTGTTGAACGCTTTGCCGCTATGGAAGATGCCGACCGCGAACTACTGCGCGGCAAGCTCACCAGTTTCCGGAACCTTTACGCATTCTTGTCTCAGGTCGTACCCTACCAGGATTCAGACCAAGAAAAGCTCTACACCTACCTTCGCCTCCTTATCCCGAAACTTCCGAAACGCGCCGAGGACGATCCATTCCAACTCGGTGACGAGGTCGAGCTGCAATACTACCGCCTGCAGAAAATCAGCGAAGGCGGCATCGACCTTTCGCAAGGTGAAGCTGAACCGTTGAAAGGGCCCACGGAAGTAGGGTCAGGGGTTTCTAAAGATGAAGCTGTCCAGCTTAGTTTGCTGGTCGACACGTTGAACGAGCGGTTTGGGACCGAATTCGATAAGGCTGACGAGTTGTTCTTCGATCAGGTAGTCGAGGTGGCGACAGGGAAAGAAAAGTTGCGTGAGGCCGCGCAGGCGAACACGTTGGACAACTTTTCCTTGGTCTTCAACTCCATGCTTGAAGGCATGTTCATCGAACGCATGGAAGGCAATGAAGAGATCTTTGCCAAACTAATGAACGATGATCGGTTTCGAGAGGCTGCTGCCAACGGCCTCGTAAAGCGTGTCTATGATTCAATTGTTGGAGCAAATGCCAGTTCAGACGATCCGGACGATGAAACAGACACGGACGACCCCGGACCTATGGTTAACCGTGAATAGTAGGCAAAAATGACCGATGCAGAAAAGAAAGCAGCGCACAAAGAACGCTTGGAGCAGAAGACCGTCGTCACTTCGCGGCTAAGTGAAACGACGCGGTTTGTTGCCTTTGGAATTGTTGCTTGGGTTTTCGCCGTTCAGGCCTCTGACGCCGAGTTCTCGAAGACCTATATTCAGGCCTATGAAATCTGGATCAACACGGCAGGCGCGTTGGCGGTCATTTCGATTGCAAGCGACTATTTTCAGTATCTCTGTGCTTACTTGTCTGTGAAGCATGCTTTGACGAGAAAGGAGCAAAGCTACAAATTCAACAGAAACCATCCCGCCTATTTTTTACAAACAGCGTTCTTCATCATTAAGCAAGTTACTGTAGGACTTGGTGCAATTGCCATTGCCATAACCTTCGCACTTCACATTTTTATAAATTAAATCAAATTCTTAAATGGAGAATCCAACCCAAGAGTGTCAAACGCAAACGGCGATCTGCGCTCCTTTGAACAGCAATGCGCCAGAGCGGGAAACCCGCCCTGGCGCTGAGGTCACTCAGTGACTGGATCGTCATCGCGGCGCGGGAAGGCGACCATTTCGACGTCGGGGAACATGCTGTGTTTGACGTTGATCGAGGTGATGTTGCCGCTGTCGTCGGTGTTGACGAAGAGCACGCCGCAGCGGTCCCAGAAGTTCTTGCCGTCTTTTTCGCCGGATTTGACGTTCAGTTTCAGAGTTTGAGTAGCCATTTTTTGATCCTTACTTTGAGTGTTTCGATGAACATGGCCAAAACGGGCACCAAGGGGCTGTCAGCGAGAAACTTGCCGCGCGAGGAATGCGCTGGCGCAGGGGAAATTTCTTGTTGAAGCGGTGCTTGCTCCGCGACTGACACGGCTGCCCGCTTATGTTCAGCAATCAGAAACGCGGCTAGAGGATCTGAGCTTGGCTATCCGTCGCTGAGCTAGCCGATCAAGACTGGGATAGGAAATTTCAAGATCTGCATCGGGACTGCAGATTGCTCGAAGCCAATATGATCTACCGATCATAAAGCGGAAATATGATCTGCGGATCATACGGCATGAAAGGCAGCGGCACGGCGTCGTATGCCTGCAGCGATGGCTTCCGCCAATGGCTGTGGGAACCCATCCGGCAGGTCGGCTAGTGTCTTGTCCAAGGCAGGTTCAAGCTCTGTCGCGATGCCCGACAAGACCTCCTCCGCCAGCGCGACACCATAGCCCGCCGCCTTCGCCGCCTGCAGAAAATGGCGCGGCACCACCTCGTTGATCCGGTAGTGACCGTCGACGGCCATCGCGAGGCGCATCCGGTTCTGGCGGATTTGACCGTCATCCACGGCTTTCTGAGCGCTCAGCACATCGTAGAGTGGGGTCATGCGGAACCCGCCGGGGCGCAATGCGATGCTGAAATTCTTTGCGTGCCCGTCTGTCGCTCCCAAGAGCCAAAACAGCACCTGCGCACGGAAGAACGCGCGCTGATCTGTTTCTGGGTCATCACTGCCCGTCAGCAACCCGATCCCTTCGGTGACCCCCGGCCCGCCATCCATTTGGTATTTCTGGCTGGGTGGGACCGAGAGCGCCTGACAAAAATCTTCCTGCGGGAGACGGATCAAGCGGCCATCTCTGGTCCAGCGCCGATCAAACCGCGTCACAACAAGGCTCCGCACGTCTTCGAAGTCGGCGATCTCGACCTGCGCCACATCCAAACCCATGGCGTGGCAGAAGCTCATGCAGAAAAACTCGTTCTCGACACTGTCAGACAAGTCGATCCCCGCAGGCAGTATGCCAAGCTGGGTCTTGAGGATATGGGTCGTTGGGTTAAGCCCCGATGGACGGATCCACGCGCCCTCGTGGCGTAGCAGCGCCGTTTTCTCCTGCGTCCCTGCGATAGAAATACGGAAGTCGTCTTCCTCGTCCAAGCCAAGGGGGGCACTTGCGAGGTTGCGCAGCATATCCGCAATCTGTGCCTCGGAAACGGGCTCTCCCGCGAGTGCGCCAACCTCGGGGATCTCACCCGAAACAAACTGCAAGGCCCCCACACAATCGCGGCCGATCTTATCCAGCATGTGCCATGCGTCCGTGCCGCCTGCGCGCACTCGAGCGGCAACGCGTTCACGTATCGCCTGATTGTCCGGCAGCAGGTTTTCCAAGTAGGCGATCACAGGGCCGCCCTGATGCGCCTCTTCGCGCAAAGGCAGTGACAACGAGATGGGCATGGCATGTTCCCATGCCAACCATTCCGGATCATAGGTAAAGCTGATCGCGCCTGTGCCAGCGAGACGCAAGGCCCCCACCAGCCTTCCATTCAGAAGCACCTGCATTGTGCCGCTACGTCCGCGTTTCGCCATCAGAAGATATCCTCAATTTCAAGCGAACCACCGCGCTCCACCAATCGAAACTCAAGCCCAAGTACTGCCATGACAGCGAGCACTGTGGCCAGCTTGGTTCCCGCGTCACCATTCTCCAGCGACGAAATCGTCGCGACGCGCAAATTCGTGCGCGCGCTGATATCGCTTTGGGTCCAACCGCGCGCTTTGCGCGTCCGGCGAAGCGCCTCGCCGATCTGCTCGGCCGTTCTTGCTGTGAGGTCCATGATGTGGCTCCTTTTACGGCACAGCGTAAATCAAAACAAATTACGCTGCAACGTAAATATCTACTTTTTACGCCACAGCGTAACAATCGAGCCGCACTCATGCCTGCAGCCCCGCAGCTCGAACTTGCTCAGGCGTCACCAGCTTCGATGCAATTAAGTCCTCGACCTGCCGGTTGGTGATGTGACGACACAGGGGATGGCGCTCGCGGTTCCACTCGGTGAGGCTGGCACGACCTTTGGCTTCGGCCTCTCGTGCCTTCTCACGGTCCGCCTGTATCTGGGCATGCCCTTTTTCCCATCGGCGCATCTTGAACCAATTGTCCGAGAAACAGACCTTGCTGCGCGTGTAGCCCTCGCTTTCTTTGGCATAGGCTTTGACCGCCTGCAGCAGGTCATCGGGCTTCACCCCTGCTTTCACGGCCGCTGCGATCAGGCGCAGACTGGTCCGCCGGTCTCGGATCCTATCTTCGGGATAGGCCGCTAAGATCTTCTCAGATTCAAAATCTTCAACCTCCTCCGCCGCCTCGCGCCTGCGCGTAGGTGGTTTATGGATGGTTTTAGGATGGTTTGGGGTCCACCGTGAACCCCGTCCCCCGTTCACCGTGGACCCCGTACCGGGTTCAGGCTGGACGGGGTTCACAGTGACCCCAGTCTCAATATCGGGCTCTGCAGTAGGTTCGAGCGCGGCCACGCGCTCCAGAACGATGCGATAAATGACGGTGTAGCCGTTCTTGCAGTGCCGCCGCCCCGTCTCGATCAAAATGCCTTCGCGCAGACAGTCGATGATGGTGCGCTTCACCGTGCTCTCGCTAAGCTCTGTATGGCGCTGGATGGTCCCCTTCGAGCACCAGATGCCCGAGCCGTCATCGCTCGCCTTGTCGGCCAGGAACATGATGATCTGCTTGCGCGCGGCGCTGCCAAAGCGGCGCTCGGCGCATTCGTTTGCGATACGCCAGCTCATTGGACCACCTCACCGGTCAGAGGCCATGAAAAAGCAGACTGAGCGTTTGCGATACGGCCCTGGCCCATGCTATTGTCCATTGAAAGCTGACAGGCTTTTTCTATTTGGCCCCGGTTCACAGTTGCCGCTGTGACGGGGCCTTTTTCGTTTTGAACCGGCGAACTTGGCTTTGAAACTTTCGCTTTTTGTTCACTTTTTGTCAGGGGGCATTTTTCACCCCTAAGCCGTTGTTTTTGCTTTATCTCTTTCTGGATTGCAAATCCGTGTACACCGGTTCGATTCCGGTACTCGCCTCCAATACTTTCAATGACATAGCTGGCTCCTCTTCCTAGGGGTATCACTTTGGGTATCAGGTTCTTTCTCTGATCCCTGTTCGTTCCCCATGTCATTTCGTTTCTCTGCCGCCTGCCGCGCTCTCATGATCTGTCACGCCTCACA
>NZ_JBLWTA010000046.1:0-12260 GCF_048270365.1 Celeribacter sp. | reverse complement strand
CACCGTCGATGGTGATCAGGATCTGGTTGCGCGCTATCGGCATGTTCGGACTCTCCCGTTGAGAGCCCTTCTACTTCCTGCGCTTAAATCCATAAAGTCATATGGAGTCAATACGACATATTGCATAAAAATACATATTGCACGATAGTTGCCGCAACTTTTGCGGGAGAGCGACATGAAGCGACAGGCGATGGCAGCTACAATGGGAGTGATGGCGGTGTTCGGAGCCCCGCAAAAGGCGCAGGCCTATGACATCGACTGCGCCATCATGCTCTGCATGGCGGGTGGCTTCCCCCGAGCGCAGTGTGTGCACGGGCCTATCGCACCATGATCCGCCGCATCACGCCCTGGCCGAGCCTGCCGCCCTTCGGGGTCTGCACCTTTGCCCATGTGCCGGTCGAGCTGGGCGGGTCGGGCGGAGAAGGCGAACTCGACACCAATCTGCCCGAATACGAATGGCTGAACCGCACCCATGTGATCTGGTTTACCGGGCGCTCCTACAAGAAAGATGACGATGGTCGTGTATGGGGGTGGTCAATCAAATCATGTGATCGAGAAAACCGAACCTGTGCATATCTTCAAAAAGTGAGTGGAGCGGACAGGCCTTGGTCAGGCACGTTTGTTTCCCAAAGCGGTCAAGAGATCGACCTTCCGACAAGGCAAAGGTCCGGCGAACATTCTCTGCGCAGCATCATGGTTGAATATGGCGACTATGAAGGCAATATGGACCACTCGGAGTGGTTTTCTTATTGATCACTCTCATCCGACGACATCATAGGAAACGGACGTAGGATTGCGCGACTGGCATCAAATTTGTCCGGTTCGACATGCCAGCGGCGGTTCACGGACCCGTCGTTCCAACGGTAGTCGGTAAAGATGAGGGTTTCGATTCGGCCAGAGATGACATAGCCCTCTTGAAAGGGCTTCCCGATCTTCTTTTTGGTCATAAAAATGCTGCTTACTAAACAAATGTGCGCATTGAAGCGCGAGTATAGATTAAAGGCCTGCCCAGAGTGCTTGTTCCAAAGGCTCGTTTGCGCTTGCTAATTGATCCGGTAAAGATTCTGCCCGATCTGAACAGCATCGGGTTTACCGGAGGCTGATTTGCCTAAGTTATGCGGCCAAGGTTTAGTTGCCAGAACTGCGTAGGAGTTTACTTCGGCTTCTTCTGGCGTGATGTTTCCATTTCTCAATGATCCTCCTAGGCTGGGAAAAGTCTACAACCGCGCAGGTCTATGTTCGCAGTACCGTGATATCGGATGTGACCCGGGCGCCGAATTTGAGCGAATCCGAAAGCGAAAAGCCACTTCGTGGACAGAGCCTGAGCTTTGTTGTTGATGTAAAAATTTCATTGCTCCGCTTGATATTGAGAAACGGCAGCACAAACTGAAGGAAGCAGGTGTTTAGAAAACTAGGGCCCCCTCAGTGCTGCAACTGCCGGTGACGGCTGCGTCTTACATGCCTGCGACAGCACCCCCATTCTACGCTTGATCGGCAGATTCTAGACGCGATGCCTATTGGGGAAGCGAGATATAGCAAGAAAACCCAAGCCTGATATATCTTAGAAATGCAGCCAATCTGTAAAAAAGGGGAGTTACTTCGTCACTCCCCTACGAGTTGTTCTGCCGGTCTCTTTGATAACAGATTGGGCTGCATTCCGGTTCAGGTGGAGAGAGGAATGCGGAAGATAGCGCTCTCGCCCCAGGTGGCGATCAACAGAGCGCTTTGATCCGGTGTAACGACCAGGCCGACCGGGCTTGAAAACCCGTCGGCATAGACCCGGGAACCGCCGCTCAGCAGGATCTCGCGGACCTCGGTGCCACCATAATCAACGACAAAGACGCGCCCGCTGTCGGTGATCGCAATGCCAGGTCCAGGGGTGCTGAACGCCTGTCCGGCCTCTAGGCGGGAGCCATCTGGGCGCACGATGGTGACGCCACCGGCGATATTCGAGACGACATAGCCGCCATCGGGGGTTTGCACTGCGCCGACCGGCGTATTGAGATCGCTGATGACCGGGCGCAACCCGCTGCGTTCCACCGCAAGGATCTGATGGGTGCGCCGGTTTGCGACCAAAAGCTGACCCGAACGGTCAAAGCTGAGCCCGGCGGGGGTGGCGAGCCCGGTCGCATGGGTGCTCCGCTTGCCGTCCGGAGAAAAGCTCCAGATCACATCGCTGGAATAGGAGGCGACATAGATTGTGCCATCCGCTCCAATGGCCAGACCTGATGGACCTGACAGTCCGCTGGCAAAGGTCTCGCGTTCGCCAGAGGGTGTGAATTTGCTTACGCGTCCGGCGCCCCATTCGGCAACGAACAGAGCACCATGGGCATCATAAGCCATTCCAACCGGAGATCTGACGCGGCTCCAGAGCTGTTCGGAGCTTGCGGCGGTCGCGCGTGCGGTGCTGGCAGACAGGGCAAAAGGCAGGGCGATGCCCCGTGCAAGGAAGGTACGGCGTGTCGTGGTCATGCGATTTTCTCCTGGGGGTTTTGGTCATCATGCGAGGCAAATACCTCTTTGGCTGCGAACAGCCCGTTCAGCGCCGCCGGGAATCCCGCGTAAACGGCCATCTGAATCAAAATTTCGGTCATTTCATCGCGGCTGAGCCCGACATTCAGCCCGGCTTCGATATGCACCTTGAGCTGCGGTTGCGCTGTGCCCAAAGCGGCCAGCGCGGCAATGGTTGCGATCTCGCGGTCGCGCAACGACAGGCCGGGGCGCGTGTAGATATCGCCGAACGGAAACTCGAACAGGTAGTTTGCGAAGTCCGGCGAGATATCGGCCAGCGCGTCAATCACTTTTTGTCCCGCCTGTCCGTCAATCGCCTCCAGGGCGCGTCGACCGCGTTCCAGCCGTGTTTCCGTCTTGGGTGTTTGCTGATGTGGGGCCATGAGATTGTCCTTTCGCGTGGCGCGTCTTGTGGTGGCTGTTGTCCTGCCCGTGGCGGTGCCCGAAAGTTTTAAATTGCTTTGGTTTCTCCGCCGTCCAGCACCATCAGAGTTCCGGTCATGCTTCGGTTGGCGGGGGCAAGCAGGAACGAAACGGCGGAGGCAACCTCGCCCGGTTCCAGAAGCTTGTTCCCGATCAGTTGCGCAGCGGTGGCATTGGTCACCTCGTCGGCCGTGATCCCCAACAGGCGGCTTGCATCCGTGGCAAGCTGCGACCATTGCGCGGTGCGCGTGGCGCCTGGGTGCAACACGTTGACGCGGATGCCCTTATCGCGCAGTGCGCCCGACAGCGACTTGCCGAACCCTGCAATCGCGGCGTTCAGCGTGCTGTTGATCGCGAACAACCCGTTGGGCTCCTTGGCAAAGACGCCACCAATCAGCACGATGCTCGCCGCTGGCGTCCCGTCGAAACCGGGCATCAAAAGACGGATCATCCGTGCCGCCGCATTGATTTTGATTTCAAAGGCTTCGGTCCAGTTTGCATCGCTGGTCTGCATCAGCGGACCGCAATGACCGATGCCCGCAGCGTGCACATACCCGCCCAGCGATCCGTGACGGGCAATGATGTCGGCGGCAACGTCGCGACAGGCCTCGGGGTCGGTGATCTCGACCTGGCATTTGTGCAGTTCACCCATCTGCGTATAGCGCCCATTTTCATCGGCCAAGGCCTGCAACCGATCAAGCTTTTCGGCGGAGCGTCCCAGCGCGATGACGGAACGCCCGAGGCTGAGTTGTTCCAGGGCGATGGCCGCCCCCATGCCGCCGGTTGCACCGGCAATGACGATTGGAGAGTTCATGGGATTTCCTTTGGTTGGATTGGGAGTGGCCATGTCATGATGCCGACGGCGCGGGACGACGGAAAATGTGGATGGCCAGCGCGAGGCACAGAGCGCCGATCGAGGCCGCAGCCACACCGTTCCAGCCCTGTGTCGCCCAAAGCGGGCCGAGAGCGCTGGCCGAAAAACCGCCCATCAACAGGCAGACCAGCAGGTAGAGCGAGGACACCGCTCCGCGCCGAGCAGGGCCGGCCACGGCAGAAAGTTCGACCAGTTTGACCGGCTGTGTGGCGAAGGTGCCCAGAAACAGAAGGATCAGTCCGAGCGCCATTGGCGGCAGGCTCTGCGATTGCCAGACGATCAGCGCGCCGGTGATGGCGCAGAGCAACCCGCAGATGCCGACGCTCAGGCTGCCCCAGCGGCGGATAGCAACGCCTGCACCAGGCGCACCCACGACAGCGATCAACCCCGCAACATTCACGAGGCCGATTTGCGCGGTGTTCAACCCGAAAGGCGCAGCCGCAAGCCGGAAAGTCAGATAGGTGGCAAGGCCGAGATAGCCGAAAAACAGCAGCCCACCGACGATCAACCGCTCGAGGATTGCGGTTTCGAAGAGCAGGGCAACGGATTGGCGATATTTTGCAAGGATCGCACCTCCTGCGGCGGGCGCGTCGGCCTTGCCCTGCACCAGTGCCGCCAGGGCGGTACAAATGAGCACTGCCGCAAAGGTCAGGATGAACGGGGTGTAGCCCATGTAGGCCACCAGCACCGCGCTCACACTCCGACACAGGGTGATGCCAACAATCGACGCTGCGATGGCAATGCCGAAGTAAACACCCTGCATGTCCTGCGGTGCCGACTGTCCCAGCAAGGCAAAGCCCGCCGCAGGCACAAAGGCCGCCGACGCGGAGGCCGCGATCATTGCAATGACAAAGGCGCTGGCGCTCTGAGCGAGCGCTCCGGCCGTCAGGCACAGGCCCAGCACGACGGCGCCTCCAACCATCAGCCGTGTTGTTGGCCACAGATCGGTCAGAGGCCCAGCCACGAAAAAACTAAGCGCATAGACGGTAACCGTGATCGAAAACACATCACGCATGGTTTCCGGTGTGGTGGCAAAGCGTTCTGCCAGCAGAAAGAAGAGCGGTTGAGAGACATAAACCGAGCCCACCGCCAATGCGATCAGCACGGACAGAAAGGGCAGGCGGCGGCTTAGGCGGGTGCCGCTTGTGTGAATATGAGTGTCAGCAGAGGTCATGACGTTGTGCTTTCTCCCGCGAAGGCGGGTTTGGGCGCGATTGTTGTGAGGCATTCCCAGCCGCGTGCCCAGGCCAGATCGGCCAGATCCGGCGACCCGATCACGGCAACCGGATGCCCGACGGCTTCGAGCATCGTGCGGTCCGACATGTCATCGCCATATGCAAAGCAGGTGCGTGGATCGGTGCCGTGCTGTTGTAGAAACGCGGCGATGGCGTCGGCCTTGCCGGTGCCGATGGTCTGCGGTCGCAGGATCTCTCCGGTCAGTGTCCCGTCCGGAGCGGTTTCCTGGCGTGTGCAAAGGATGTGCTCGGCTCCCATACGCTGCGCCAGCGGGGTCAGGAGCGCGGGAAACGACCCCGAGACAAAGACCGGTGCAACGCCGCCTGCGCGATGCGCGCGCAACCGTTCGAGCACTTCGGGGAAAATCATCGCCTCGGAAAGCCCTTGCGCACCAAAACGCCGTTTGACCCAAAGCCGGCCCGCCGCCAAAAGTTGCACTTCGTTTTCGCCAGCGAAAAAGCGATAATACAGCCGGTTCAGGTCTTCGCGCGGGCGACGTTCGGAAAAGGCGTGTTCAAAGGCTGTGTTGAACCGGTCCAGCGTCTCTGGCGTGCCCTGAAGGTCGCACCAGAATGGAAAGAAGTCGAACATGCTCTTGATCCGAATAAGCGTGTCGTCGACATCAAAAAACGCGTAGCTCATGTCGGGTCCTTCTCGTAGCTCATACGCCTGCTGAGCGTCGGAAATGCGGGATCTGTGGCGAGCACGTCGGCTTCGGACCAGCGGCTCTTGGGAATTTCGGAGATGACAACGGCGATCTTGTCGAGAGGTGCGCCGGTGGCATCGTGGACCGCGCGGGTGACCGCGCTCATCAACCGTTCTGCGGCGGTATCGTCATCGGATTTCCAGGTGGTGATGGTGACAAAGGGCATCGGGGTTCCTTTCGGGTTGGAAGGAAGAGGGGAAAAATGCGGTCAGGCGACGGTCACCAGATCGGAGAAAGCCGGTTCTGTCAGTTTGAGCTGGGCATGGATATCCGCGCCCAATCCGTGCAATCCGATCGCACCGCCATAGCTCATGCGTGTGCTCATATAGAGCAGGATCACGTTGATGATGCGGTTCGCCCCGGGGCGCGATGGATCGGGAAAAGGATCGGGGAGCACCGCCTCGAATTGGCCGTTGCCATGGCCATCGGTGATAAAAACATTGGGAATACCAAGTGGCCCCGGCCTTGTGGGGGCCTCGGGGCGCAAATCGTGTTGTCGCAAGCTCATGACCGTATACACGCTGTTGGGCACGAGATGCGAAAACTCCATCTCGAAAAGCGCCTTGCGCCTGTCCGCGGAAAGCGACACTTCGAGCTTGCCTTTGGCTTTGAGCCAGTTTCCCAGAGTGATGGGCGCGATCTCGCGCAGACCATCTTCGGGGCGGGCATCCGGCACATAGGCCGTATGCAATGGCGCGCTGGCGCGTCTTGTGTGATGCGCATCGGGCGCTTGTTTCGGTGCAAACAGCATCGGGTAATTGTTGCATGCCAGCGGCAACGGAAGGGTCCACAGAACCTCATCCGCCAAATCGGCGGGTGGGTTCGTCGGATCGAAGCGGCGCAGGATGTCATAACGTCCAGCCTCGCCGAATGCGGGCGGGATGGTATGGGGCGATACGATCGCCCCACCCCAGTCCGGCCCCCCGTGCCCGTCACAGATCCGCCCGACCACAACGAAGTTTCCTTCGCCATCGCAGATCTCGCTTGGCGGGTAGAGCGGACCCTGCGTCGTGGGTGTCAGGTCCAGCTTGGCCTGGGAATGAAGGTTCATTGGGTCACCTTCAATGCGGCCTCGTCTGCGAGCTGTTTTTCTTTCTCGGCGATAACGCTCTCGGGGTAGACCGTGAACAGCGCTTTGCAGCTTGCGCATTCGGTGCCGCATTGCTCCACCGTCATCTCCATCCGTAGTCGCACGCGATGCGGCTTTGCATCGCATTCGGTGACGTTGACTCGCACTTCTGCGGGCAGCGGAAAGACAAAGTTGGAGAAGGATGTCTCCATCGAGTTGATCACGAAATAGGTCTTGTTGGTGCCCTCCAGCGGGTAGAATTCTTCGCTGACCGCAAGGAAGGACTGGCGGAAGGCTTCGATCAGGATCATGCCCTGGATGTGCTGTCCGGTCTGGTGGTCACCCATCAGCTCACAGCGCTCGTCAATGAGCAATGCGCAGGAATACAGATCATCGCCAATGGGTTCGGGCTTGGCGATGACAGTGTTATGGATGTGACGCTTGTGTGAATGTGTGCCGGGCGCGCGTTGGCCAATGCGTTGCAGATCGGTGAAGTCGATATTTTGGGCCAGCCCATTGGCTTCGATGACTTTTGATACCTCATCATGACGCACACCTTGACCAAGGGTCAGCCGCACTTTGCTCCTGAAGCAGCAGTCCGGCAGGCTCGACAATGCGAGAAGCTGCGACTGGGTGATGGCGTTTTTTCCGTTCGCGAATTGGTGGAACTGGTCGCCGACGACGACAATCTCGTGATTTTCCATGATACGTCTCGCTTACTAAGAGGGCTGGTAATGAAGGGTCACGCGGCGAGGCTGGCCAGACCGTTATAAATCCGAGTGTAAAGCCCGTCGGTGCCGCCGGTGATGTAGCCGTCGCCTGCCTGTTGGACGATGGTCTTGTAGCGTTCGCTGTTGAACACTGCGGCGTAGGCCTCGGAGGGGCAGCTGAAACCAGACACGAACATCACGCCGGGCACGCCGCTGATCAGTGAGTGATAGGCCGAAAAACTCTCGATCTCGTCATGGCTGCGCACCACATCAAAGATGGTTTCCTCGCGCCATTTGCGATACTCGGCCATCCGCTCGGGCACCACCTCGACGTGTCGCAGTTGCACATAGGGCGTCTGTGGCAGTGCGTCTTCGGCTCTCTTGACCTGCTCAACAAGTTCGACCAGTTCGCGGCGGACATCACCGATCAGTCCCGGGGTGGCCTGGCTGAGCTCAGACCCGCACTTTGTGAGTGTGTCGGGCAGCTCCGACAGACCTTCAAAGGCACGCAGCTGCATCAGTTCGTTCTGCTCGTCCGACCAGAAATTTCGGGTGGTTGCATCGTCGATGAAGCGCGGGGGAATCGCTGCGCCAGTTTTGAAAGTATAGCGCGAGATCAGAAGATACTTCGAAGCCATTGATAGCGTTCCTCATATAGCGTGATATTACCTCAGGTTGTTCTGAGGTTTCGCACTTCTACTCTTTTCTGCGGCGCAGTATTTTGGAATACTATTCTTGATATTACTCATATTGGATCGTGGATGGGGTCGAAGCGCGCTTGATGGTTTATTGTATCTTTTTGTTTTAAAACGGGAATCCTTATATTATGGTGACGTCTCACCGCCTCCCCACCATCCAGCAGCTCCGATGCTTCGTCGCTGTGGCTCAAGAAATGAGCTTTCGTAGAGCGGCGACACGCCTAGGCATGTCGCAGCCGCCCCTGTCACGGCAGATCAAGGAGCTTGAGAATGTTTTGGGCTTGCGTTTGCTCGACCGCTCAACCCATCACGTGAGCCTGACGGCCGCGGGTGAGGTCTTTGTCGAAGACTCGCGGCGCATCATCAATATGTTGGAAAGTTCGATCGCGGGAATTAGCGATGCCGAGGACCGGCTGAGTCGTCAGATCAAGATTGGGCTGAGCTTTATGTTCGACTTTACCGCGTTGCCGATCATGAAAGATATGCTGGATAAAATAGGCGACACAGTGGTGATTCAGCGTGAATATGGTGCCTCGCGCAATCTGGCATCGCTGGTAGATTCAGGGGAGTTGGACGCAGCGATCATCGGTGCCTATCGCGATACGCCCAACAGCATAGATCGGCTGCAGATCTTTACTGAAACGGTCCGCGTGTGCTTGCCCGCGCATCATCCGGCCGCGCAGAAAGATCACGTGACCTTCAAGGATTTTGACGCTCTTCCCCTGTTTTGGTTCACGAAAAATGAAAACCCCCATTATGCCGAAATCTTCGAGCAGGTCTTTGCGCATCACCAATATCGCCCGCCACGTTTGCGCGAGCCGGATGATCACGTGCAACTGCTTTCGCGGATTGGAGCGGGTGAGGGGACGACGTTTTTGCCAACGCTCCGGACCTCGGTTCGCCATCCCAATGTGGTCTATCGTTCACTGGCACCCGAGATTTCCGATCATTTGCAGATCCCGATCTATATGATCTGGCGCGATCAGGGCGCGCGGCCCGAGGTTCGGCGCCTGATCGAGGAATTCAGACTGCATACCCCGGGCTGAGCGGGATCAGGCGTTGATCCCTTTCATACCCTCCGTACTGTAGCGTTCTCCGGCGGTGGCACCAGGCTTCCAGATGTCGGACAGGGTCGCCAACTCTTCGTGGGATAGGTTCAGGGACAGCGACGCGATGTTTTCGCGCAGCCGTTCCGGCGAACGGGTTCCGGGGATCGGTACGATATTTTCCGCCTGGGCCAAAAGCCAAGCCAGGGCAACCTGACCGGCGCTGGCATTGTGGCGTGCTGCGAAGGCTTCCACCTTGGCCAGAAGCGCGGTGTTGCGATCCAGATTGTCGCCGGTAAAGCGCGCGTTCGAGAGGCGAAAATCCCCGGCAGACAGGTTATCCGTGGACTTGTAGCGCCCGGTCAGGAATCCTCTTCCGAGCGGCGAGTAGGCAACGAATCCGACGCCCAGTTCCTGTGTGAGTGGCAGGATGTCCTCTTCGACATCGCGTGTCCAAAGCGAATATTCGCTCTGGATCGCTGTGACCGGAAACACCTCATGCGCGCGCCGCAATGTTGCCGCAGACACTTCGCACAGGCCCGCACCGGCGATCTTGCCCGCCTTCTGCAGGTCGCCCAGCACCTCCATGGTCGCAGCAATATCGGCATCCGGGTCCACCCGGTGAATGTAGAACAGGTCGATGCGTTCGATACCCAGACGGGAAAGCGAGGCATCGCAGCAGGCGCGGATATAGGCCGGATCGTTGTTGATCCGTCGCGCATATGCGGCGTCCTTCGGTCGGTCGATGCCGCATTTCGTGGCGACCCGCACGGCCGCCCGCTCTTCTTTCGGCGCAGCTTTTAGTGCCTTGCCGATGATGTCCTCATTGTGCCCGCGCCCGTAGACATCTGCGGTGTCAATCAGGGTTACCCCCTCGCTGAGCACTGTCATCAGCATGGTGTCAATAATCCCAGGATCGGTCTCGCCGTAGAACTCGCTCAGCCCCATGGCGCCATAACCAAGTGCAGAAACAGACAGGTTGGCCCCGAGCAAACGGGTCGGCAAGATCGGTTGGAATGTCATGAAATAGCTCCTTTTGCTTTGCAGAAACTGTTCGACGCGTGGGCATAAGGGAAGTCCAAATTTGTTAATTCAATTTTGGAACCACAAGACGCATCAGGGCGGTTTGAGGCAGTTCATCCCATTACTTCAGTACCGAGATATCGGATGTTACTCGGTCGCCGAATTTGAGCGAGAGTGTGAAGCTGTGAGTTCCATTTCGATTGCATCGGATTGCGTGGGAAGGATACTTCATTGCCTCTCCAGTTTCATTAATTCATCTCGGAAGGCCTCGGCGGGTGTTCTGTAGCCCAGACATTTACGCGGGGTCGCGTTCAGGCGATCGCAAAGCGACTTCAAATGTCGATTTGGGAGCGACAGCAGGGCAGTGTCCCGAGGAAGGTATCGGCGGACCCGTTTGTTCATGTTCTCTACCGAACCTTTTTGCCAAGGCGCCTGAGGGTCACAGAACCACGCTTTTGTGCCCATGCCTTTCTGCAACTCGCGCCAGGATGTGAACTCAAACCCCCGGTCAAACGTGATGCTGCGTCGGTGTGAGCGCTACGTGAACCGCGACTCCTATTGGCTTCAAGGGTAGGGGGTCCGTCCCGTCTCCGCCAGCATCCTTTCTCGGAAGACCTCTGCGGGGGTCTTCCATCCGAGGCATTTTCGGGGCGTATTGTTGAGCTGATCGCAGAGTTGTTTCAGCTCATGGTCTGGCATCCGTGTAATGTCTCGCGTACGGGGCAACCACTTCCTGACCCGTCGATTGGTGTTCTCCACGGTGCCTTTCTGCCAGGGCGATGACGGGTCGCAAAACCATGTCTGGGTCCCGAGTTCGGCCTGGAGATGCGGCCAGCTCACGAACTCTGTGCCGCGGTCAAATGTGATCGACTTACGCGCCATGAGGGGCAGATCGCCGATGGCTTTCATAATTTTGCCCATGACCGGCTTCGTGCGCTTGTTCGGGTTCTTCAACAGCACTATGAACCGGCTAACGCGCTCGACCATCGATGTGATGTTCGTTTGACCAAAGCTTTGTTTGAACAAGACCAAATCAGCTTCCCAATGGCCAAACTGACGTCGATGCGCCACGTCATCTGGGCGGAACAGGATACTGACATCACGGTCGAATTTCGGGGACTGGCGCTTTCTGGCCCGCCGCGGTTTGCGGGACTTGCGGTGCTCCGGCAGATACCACCAAAGCTCCTGCGCCATGCCTTCCTTGGAATAGATGTAGCGATAGATTGTCTCTTGGCAGACACGTAGCGGAGCGCGCTCATGGATCATCCGGTTGCCGATCTGCTCGGGCGTCCAGCCGTTCTTGAGCCATTTAACAACGTCTTTGGCGAGATCTGGGTGCTTGATCAGCTTTCTCTGCCGAGCACGGCGGCCATCCGCTTTCAATTGCGCCGCAGCCCCATAATAGCCCGCGTATTTTGGCAGGCTCTCATCGACGAAATAGTTTCGTTTCAATTCCCGGTACAGCGTCGCTTTCGAGCGCTTCAACACACGCGCCATCTCGCGAACAGGGACTTTAGCATTCAGCCAGCGTTCGATTTTACGCCGTTCTTCGATGTTCAATTGCTTGTAGGAGCCACTCATGGCACAATCTCCTCATTAGATAACCCATTGGTTTCTAACAGGAGTCGCAGTTCAAGGTAGCGCGCGCCGGGCTACATGCCTTAATCTGATAACATTTATTATGTATAAATAATGATCTCATTTAGTCCGACAACCTTAGTGAATTCGCTCAAGCCCAAGTTCGCACTGCTTGATAATCACCGTCCCCACGCAGTCTATATTTTGGTCAATAGGTTGCTGATCGACGCCTTGGCATCGCCGTAGAACATCCGCGTGTTTTCTTTGTAGAACAGCGGGTTTTCGATGCCCGAATAGCCGGTCCCTTGGCCGCGTTTCGACACGAACACCTGCTTGGCTTTCCACACTTCGAGAACCGGCATCCCGGCGATCGGGGAGTTCGGATC
>NZ_JBLWTA010000045.1:0-13508 GCF_048270365.1 Celeribacter sp. | reverse complement strand
CAGCTCGCCATCATGTTCGCAGACCGCTTCCCAATGGCCTAACAAAACACGTCAGGCACAAAATTCCGCACAGTCTCGATCGAACAGATCTGGAGCAGGAAAACCAGTGCTGGCCCATGAGCCGATCTGAATTCGGTCATCAGATTTGGACCTGATCCGCGGATCACCATACCGGCCGGCGGCTTCCGACAGATCGCACTCGATCACACGAAAATGGCTCAGAAACTTCTTGCATTACGAGCGGCAACCACAGAAGAGTCAGCGGTTAGACGCACCGCGCACAAAGGCAGGACACATGTCCGCAACCTGCTTCGAACCACTATACTCAAGAAATTCCTTGCAAAACAGGAGCCGTCCACAAATGACACCACCATCATGCGAAACATTCCCGTTCGCCATTCCGAACGGGAAAATCGAATGCGTTTGATGGAATCCTTTCACCTACCGCAAGAACCTGTGGTGCAGGTTTTGCGATAGGTTGGGAATGGCCGCGAATGTTAGTCGCGCGCCAGTATCTGACGCAGCACGCGTTGGAGTGCGCCTTTGGGAGCATCCAGGAGCGTGTCGCTTCGCCAAGCCACATGATGGTCAGGGCGCACAAGAAGACAGCCGGTGTCGGTGATCTCCCTGGCGCGCGCCCAGTCTCCGCTGTGATCCATAAAGGGCTGACGCGGGCCGATGACGTGACAGGTGATCTCGAACCCCATCTCTTCGGATAGCTCTGTTGCCGCCGCGCACCAGGCCTCGCCGCCCAGTCCGGTCAAGACGGTGAACTTGCCATGGCCGCAGAGATCGAGAGAGGAGACTTCTTCCCCGTCTTTGGCGTAAAGCCATGTGTGGGGCAGGCGTGCGCCGGGCCATGTGGTCGGCTGGTAATGCAGCTCGGCGTCCAGTTCGAAATCGGGTTCCACCTGACCGTCGGGAACCACCGCGTCAGACCGGTAACGCTGGTTCATCTCGACCCCGTGGGCGTCGAATTCATATTTCTTGAAGGCGATGGCCTTGCGGATCGCCTCGCGCTGTTTCTCTGCCGCCGAGGTGCCATCACAACGCGCCTCAAGGTTTTTCTGCATCTGTACCGGATCGACCCCTTCGCTCATGCCGAGCGCGTCAAAGATCGGACCGGTCTCGCCGATCGACTTGTTGGCACGGGTGACGATCTGTTTCGCCACCGGCGCGCGTTCTGTGGTGTAGCTGTCGAGCAGCTCCGCGCCCGCTTGCCCCTTGAGCACCATGGCAAGTTTCCACGCAAGGTTGAAACTGTCCTGAATGGACGTGTTCGATCCCAGCCCGTTCGAGGGCGGATGGCGGTGGATCGCGTCGCCCATGCAAAACACGCGACCCTTGGACAGTTCGGTGGCGTAATAGTTGTTCACGGTCCAGGTGTTGGCGCTAAGTAGCTCGATCTTCAACTCTGGGTCACCGATCAGCTGACGCGCGACGCCGGTGGCCAGCTCTTCTGTCACTTCGGGTTCCGGCCCGTTGATGTCATAGCCCCAGACGATCAGCCATTCATTCCAAGGCCGCACCATGCGTACCAGCCCCATGCCGATGCCGCCGACATCCGCGCCTGGCTGCATCACCCAATAGAGAACGGAGGGGCGGTGGGCGACGTATTTCGACAGATCGGCCTTGAACAGGATATTCATCGACCCGCCCACACCCATCTGCCCATCGAAGGGCAGGCCAAGCTGTTCGGCGACAAGTGATTTCGCGCCATCGGCGCCCACGAGATATTTCGAGCGGATGGTGAATTCCTTGCCCGACAGGCGGTCGAGACAAGTGGTGGTCACGCCCTCTGCGTCCTGTTCGTGGCTGAGATACTGGGTCGACATTTTCGCCTGTGTGCCGCGCTGACAGGCGGTTTTGAACAGGATCGGCTCCATGAATGTCTGCGGCAGGTCATTCATCATCGAGGGTGAGGACATCTTGTGCTCTGCCGCCGAGAGCGGATGGTTGCCCCAGGCCTTCATCCGGCCGATTTCCTCGCCCGCGAGGCTTTCGCAAAAGATATTTTCACCCATCAGGTCTTTGTGCGTGGCATGCAGATAGGCCTCATCCTCGACCTCTCGGCCAAGATCGCGCAGGACCTCCATTGTGCGTTGGTTGGTGATATGAGCGCGCGGCGTGTTGGCGAGCCAGCGGTAGCGGTTCACCACCATGTTCTCGATGCCGTAGCTGGACAAAAGTGCAGCCGTGGCAGATCCGGCGGGGCCGGTGCCAATGATGAGAACATCCGTTTCGTAATCGGACATATGCGTCTCCTCCCTAAGTGACGTCTGTGCGGTTTATGGCCGTGCGGTCCTCCTTTATGACGGGCCGGGCTCCTCAACCCGGGACCTGTCGGACGATCCGCTCCGTTAGATGCGACAATAAGGTCGAGATTTTTTTGTGGCTTTTAAAGTGCTCCTGAATAATATCTCCTTTTGTTATGAAGATAGACAGTGAACATCTCGAAATCCTTGCCATGATCGTCGAAAAAGGCGGTCTGACCGAAGGCGCAGAGGCGATGGGAAAATCCCAACCCTCTGTTTCCCGGACCATCTCCAATTTTGAAAAGCGTCTGGGCATGCCCCTGTTCGAGCCGGGCCGCCGTCCGCTGACGCCGACGGAATTCGGGCGCACGCTCGCGGAAATCGGGCTCAGAATGCATAACCTGAATCGCGAAGCGAGCGTACTGGTCGACAATTTCAAGAAAGGTCATGCCGGTCATCTGCGCATCGGCGGCACGCCTTTGTTCATGGATGGGGTGATCACCACCATGCTTGCCGAGTTTCAGGATCAGATCGGCGGGGCGCAGTTCGAACAGAACTATGGCTATTTCGACAGTCTCGTGAGCAAACTCCGGAACAAGACGCTGGATATGGCAATCCTGCCGATGCAGGTGCGGCACACGCCGATTGATCTCGATTTCCAGCCACTTCTCGAAGGACGCAATGTCATCGCCTGCCGCAAAGGCCATCCTTTGACCCGGCGTGGACCGATCACTTTGGCAGAGATCGACGCCTATTCTTGGGTCGCACCGCCCGCTGACAGCCCGCTGTTTCGCGATCTCAAACGCGCGATCCTGTCGATCGGCAGCGAGAATTTCCAATTCACCTTTTCCGGCGGCACTTTGGCTTCGATTTCAAGCTTTCTGGCGCGGTCGAACTGTCTGACGGTGCTGCCCTATTCGGTGGTCTATCTGATGCAGGATCAGGGCAATATCGTCTCCCTGCCGATTAAGGTCGAACATCCTGATCGTGCGCTTGGTGTGCTGACACGCAAGGGTGAGCAACTCACGCCGGTGGGTAAGTCCCTAATCAAATTTCTGAAAACCGAATGCGAACATCTCGAACGGCGGATGGAGCGGGAAAACCAACTCTCGAAACGCCGCCCTTAATGAGAGCTATTCGCTGGGCGCAGGAGGCAACTCGGGCAGAGGACGGGCGGCCAGTTCCTCGGCATCCTCGCCATCGCTCCCTGCCATGCAGAGCAGTCGCGCGATGATCTGAACTTTACTGTCCGAGGGGAGCTCACCTCCCGTCACGGCAAGGCTCGCACCGATGATGGTGTGGGTGGTGAGGCGCCAGATCATGGCAGGGTCGCTTTCGCGAAACCGTCCGGCGGCCACGGCGTTTTTAAGGTCCCGGATCGCAAAGGGGCCGATGGTGCGATACATCGCATCGGCGATCACCTCGGCGCGGTGCAGCATCTGTTCCCAACGCGGATCGGTCGTCGCAGTGTCGAGCACGGTGCGGATGCCAAAGGCATAGACCTGTGCCGGATCATCAAAGGTGTCGGTGACCATTTCGATCCGTCTCCCCAGCTCATGCATCAGGCTCTCAAGCACGGCGATGGCCAGTTCATCCTTTGATTTGAAATAGTTGTAGACCGTTCCTGCGCCCACGTCTGCATGCTCCGCGATCTCAAGCATGGTCGCCGCATCGACACCTTTTTCGGCCATGATATCGCGCGCAGCGGCAATCAGAGCTGTGCGATTACGCCTTTGGCGGCGTGCCACGCGGCCTTCAGGCTTGGGGTCGGCTTTGTTGTCAATCATCGGATGCTCCATGTGCATTCATAGGCGAATCATATTCATTTTTCCCGCATTCTCAACGGCGACTGCAATATCTGTCGCGGCTGACTGATGGCCTGTCTCGGGGAAATGGGCGGGAAACTCTTTTCCTCTCAATCCTTTAGGGGAAAGCAAAATGACGAAAACTCAAAGTTGACGAAGCTTCACTTTTGCGCCACGCTAAAGACACAGGCCGGATACGCTTCAAAAAGGATGAGGTGCCCGGCGGATAAAAATCGCATTTCGGCATGACATGCCACGGCGGAGGACCGCCACCGGAGGATTTCAGGGAGGAAATCATGACTGCATCGACCCAACAGGTCGGTTTTCAGACCGATGTCGCTATCGTAGGCGCGGGGCCCGTGGGCACGCTTCTGGCCATTTTGCTCGGCCAAAAGGGCAAAAAGGTCACGTTGATCGAACGCTGGACCACGCATTATCCGTTGCCGCGTGCCGTCACCTTTGACCATGAGATCGCCCGCATCCTCGCCACGCTGGGGATCAATGCAGAAAGCGATGACGCGATCTCCTATCACGACGAGCTTTATTATTGGAAAAACCGCGACGGCGAAAACATCCAGATCGTCGATTGGCAAAGCCAGTCGGCCTCGGGTTGGAGAGTGCGCTATTGGTTCAATCAGCCGGAGCTGGAAAAGCGTCTGTTGGCGATTGCGGCGGACTTGCCGACGGTGACCATTCTGCGCGGTTGGAGCGGCGAGGCGCTGGAACAGGACGCCGATGGCGTGACCCTGACCCTGCGCCGCACCCCGGAAGAGGTTGGCTCCAATGGCGAAACCCGGATGATCCGCGCCAAATTCGTTGCGGGCACAGACGGCGCGAACAGTTTCGTGCGCGACGCTCTGGAGATCGAAAATGAGGACAAGGGCTATTTTTTCGATTGGCTGATCCTCGATATGATCCCGCAATTCGATTACGTCGCGGCCCACCCGAACCAGCCAGCGCAATGGCAGCTTTGCGATCCGAAACGCCCGACCACCGTGGTGCCGGGCGGGCCGGGACCGGTGGTCGGCGGTCCGGTTCGGCGGCGCTGGGAGTTCATGGTTCTGCCGCATGAGTGCGCGGAAGATCTGCAAAAGCCGGAAGAGGCTTGGAAGCTCATGGAGCCTTGGGGGCTGACGCCGGAGAACTCCGAACTGGAGCGCGCCGCCGTGTATCGGTTTCAAGCCCGTTGGGCGAAAGAATGGAACAAGGGGCGCTGTCTGATCGGGGGCGATGCCGCCCATCTTATGCCGCCCTTCGCGGGGGAGGGTATGTGTGCCGGGGTGCGCGATGCGCTGGCAATGGCCTGGCGTCTCAACGGCATTCTGGAGGGCAAATTCCCGATGGAGGTGCTCGACAGTTACAGTTCCGAGCGTATGGAGCACGCCAAACATTACATCGACTTCAGCCAGATGCTGGGCCAGATCATTTGTATCAATGACGAGGCAGAAGCCGCGGCGCGCGATGCGCAGATGAAGGCGGAGCTTGAGGCGCGGGACAACACGCCGGTGCCGACCGACATCTGTCAGTTGGGGCAGGGGATCTGGGACCAAAACAGTGCCCATGCCGGGGAATTGTCGGTGCAGGGCGTTGTGGAAAGCGCGGGCTACCGCGACCGGTTTGATCAGGTCGTGGGGCAGGGCTGGGTGCTGATCGGCTATGAAAGCGATCCGGCCGCAGCACTGAGTGCGGTTCAGGCGAAACAACTCGCAGGTCTTGACGGCATGACCGTTACGCTGGTGCCGGAGGGCGCGGGAACGAATGTGGTTGATGCGGAAGGCACGTTCAAAACATGGCTCGATGCTATCGACGCGCGCTATATTCTGATCCGCCCGGATTTCTATGTGGCTCTGGTTGCGAAGACGCCCGGAGAGTTGCGTGAGAAATTCAGCAAAATCATGACTTTGCTGAAAGTTGATGCGCCGGAAAAGCTTGCAGCTGAATAAGGTATGACCGCGCTTTTCCGCTTTGGAAGGGCGCGGATTACGCCAAAATCAACTTAACTTCAGGTTATGTAATCTTTTGCGTATGTGATCCATTGCCCCGATTTTCCGATTATCGTCCGTGAGAGAGTGCCATGCCGTCTGGAGGAGAGGGCATGGACATAGGAGAAAAAATGACACAGCACACACCGCAGCATTCGGCGGCCTTTACCTGCATCCTCAACCCAGCACGGATTGTCTTTGGCGCGGGAAAACGTGGCGACGTGGCAGCCGAACTTGATCGCTTGGGTGTGACCCGCGCGCTTGTTCTCTCTACGTCATTTCAGAAAGCGGATGCCGACGCTCTGGCCGAAACACTGGGCGACAAGGCGGCGGGTGTGTTCGCGAATGCCACCATGCATACGCCGGTCGAGGTTACCGAAACCGCCATGTCAGCCTATGTGGCGGCGGGCGCCGACGGGGTCATTGCACTTGGCGGCGGCTCGACCATCGGGCTGGGCAAGGCCATCGCCTATCGCAACGACTGCCCGCAGCTTGTGGTGGCGACGACCTACGCAGGGTCCGAAGTCACACCTATTCTCGGCCAGACCGAAAACGGGGTGAAAACCACGGTGCGCGCGGCGTCGATCCTGCCGGAAACGGTGATTTACGATCCAGAACTGACACTTGGCTTGCCGGTCGGCATGTCGGTCACCTCGGGGCTCAATGCCATGGCTCATGCGGTTGAGGGCGTTTATGCGCAGGACCGCAATCCTATCGCGTCGATGATGGCGATTGAGGGCGTGCGGGCGCTGCGTGATGCGCTGCCGGTGATTGCCAAAACGCCCGCGGATGCGGTGGCGCGGGGCGATGCGCTTTATGGCGCGTGGCTTTGTGGCACGGTGCTGGGGGCCGTCGGCATGGCATTGCATCACAAGCTTTGTCACGTCTTGGGTGGATCTTTCGATTTGCCCCATGCGGAGACCCATTCGGTCATGCTGCCCCATACGGCGGCTTATAATGCCGGGGCCGCGAAAGAGGCCCTGCAACCGCTCGCCGATCTGTTCGGCGGCGATCTGGGTGTGGGGCTTTGGCAGTTTGCCAAGGATCTCGGCGCGCCCATGTCCCTGCGCGATCTCGGTCTGGAGGAGACCGATCTCGACCGTGCAGCGGATATCGCGGTGAAGAACCCTTATTGGAATCCGCGCCCGGTGGAGCGGGACGCGACCCGTGCCCTTTTGGGGCGTGCCTGGGAGGGGGCGCCGCCCGAAAGCGGGACATAACAAAAAGATAAGAAAAGCATAAACCTTAGGGAGGAGACTCATGCTTTCACGACGCACATTTCTGAAAACCGGGGCGGCCACGGCGGCCAGCGCGCTGGCGATGCCGGCACTGGCCAAAAGCGGCCCCGTCAAGATCGGCTATGTCAGCCCGCAAACCGGGCCCTTGAGCGGCTTTGCCGCCGCCGACGCCTATGTTGTCGAGAGCTTCATCAAGACCGCCAAAGCACAGGGCGTGGATGTTGAGGTGATCGTCAAGGACAGCCAGTCGAACCCGAACCGTGCCGCCGAGGTCGCCCGTGAGCTGATCGTGCGCGACGAGGTGAACCTGATCTGCGTGGCCTCGACGCCCGAGACGACGAACCCGGTCTGTACCATCGCCGAAGCCGAGGAAGTGCCGGTGATCTCCTCTGTGGCGCCTTGGCAGCCATGGTTCATCGGCCAGCAGGGCAACCCCGCCGACCCGGCCAGCTGGCAGGAATTCGAATACGTCCACCATTTCTTCTGGGGTCTTGAGGACAATGTGAAAGTCTTCATGAACATGTGGGACATGATCGACAGCAACAAATCCGTCGGCGCGCTTTGGCCGAATGACGGCGATGGCAATGCCTGGGCCTCGGATCAAGGCATGCTGCCGGCGCTTGCGGGTGCGGGGTACAGCCTGACCGACACCGGGCGCTATCAAAACCTGACGGATGACTTTTCCGCCCAGATCAACGCCTTCAAACAGGCCGATGTTCAGATCATGACCGGCATTCCGATCCCGCCGGATTTCACCACCTTCTGGACCCAGTCGAAACAACAGGGCTTCAACCCGAAAATGGTGTCGGTGGCCAAGGCGCTCCTCTTCCCGGAAAGCGTCGCGGCCTTGGGCGAGTTGGGGCATAATCTGACCTGCGAGGTCTGGTGGTCACCGATGCACCCGTTCACTTCGTCCCTCACGGGCCAGAGCTGTGCCGATCTGGCGGGCGAGTTCGAGGATTACGCGGGCCGCACCTGGACCCAGCCGCTCGGCTTCGTTCACGGCCTTTTTGAAGTGGCGATGGATGCGATCAAACGCGCTGACGATCCGACCGATGGCGACGAGATGGCGGAGCTGATTGGCGCGACCAATCTCGACAGTGTCGTGGGTAAGATCCAGTGGGGCCGGGACAATGTGCCGCCCTTCGCGCAGGCCAATGTGTCGAAGACCCCGCTCGTGGGCGGTCAGTGGCGGATGCAGGACGACGGCAGTTTCGATCTGGTGATCGTGGAGAACGGGCTTGCCCCCGAGATTGCGCTGACCGGCTCGCTCGAAATGCTGAACTGAGCCCCCTGAACCGAGACTGGAACCGGCTGGCTGCCTCGGTCGCCAGCCCTCCCAAAAGAGGCAAAACATGTCCCTTCTCACACTCGACAAGGTGTCGAAATCCTTTGGTGCGCTCAAAGTCACCGATGCGGTCTCTTTCGAGGTCGTGCCGGGCGAGGCCTTGGGCATCATCGGGCCGAATGGCGCGGGAAAATCCACGCTGTTCAATCTGATCACCGGCAATATCGCGCCCGATGAGGGGCGTGTCCTCTTTGACGGGGTGGACGTGACGCGCAAGCCGCCGATGAGCCGGGTGGCGGCCGGGATCGGGCGGTCTTTCCAGATTCCGCAACCCTTTACCCATCTGAGCGTGTTCGAAAACCTGCTGGTGGCGGCCAATTTCGGTGGCGGGCATCACGGTCACCATGCGGCGGAATTCTGCATGGATATTCTCGACCGCACCGGGCTTGCCACTGTGGCGGATGCCACCTCCGGCGGGCTGTCTTTGTTGCAGCGCAAGCGCCTTGAACTGGCGCGCGCCATGGCGACCTCGCCCAAGCTCATTCTGCTCGACGAGATAGCGGGCGGGCTGACCGAGGCGGAATGCGGCGCGCTGATCGACACGATCAAATCCATTCACGCAGAGGGCACGGCGATCATCTGGATCGAACATGTGCTCCATGCGCTCACCTCCGTGGTCGAACGGCTCATGGTGCTGAACTTTGGCAAGATGCTGATGATCGGCGAACCGGATGCGGTCATGGCCTCGCCCGAGGTCAAGGAAATCTATCTGGGGATCGAAGTATGACGGACGCTGTCCTTTCCATCCGAAATCTCACCGCCTTCTATGGCGATTTTCAGGCGCTGTTCGGCGTCGATCTGACGCTCCAACGCGGGCAGGCGCTGGCGATCATCGGGGCCAATGGAGCCGGGAAATCGACGCTGATGCGGGCGATCACCGGCATTCTGTCTAGCCCCGCCGAGGCGATACAATTGAACGGTCGCCCCATCGGCGCGCTTTCGGCGCCTGAGGTGTTGGAGGCGGGTATTTCCATGGTGCCCGAGGGTCGGCGGCTGTTTCCTTCGCTCACGGTCGAAGAAAACATCCTCATTGGCGCGCACAGTCGGACCGGCAATGGCTATTGGACGCTGGAGGCGATCTACGATCTTTTTCCGATCCTGAAAGAGTGCCGCCACAATCCGGGCACAGCCCTGTCGGGCGGTCAGCAGCAGATGGTCGCCATCGGGCGCGCCCTGATGTCGAACCCGGATGTGCTTTTGTGCGATGAGATTTCGCTGGGCCTCGCTCCGGTGATCATCCGCGACATCTATGCCTCCTTCCCGCGCATCCGCGAAAGCGGGGCCTCGGTCATCGTGGTCGAACAGGACATCGGGCAGGCGCTCAAGGTCGCAGATCACGTCTGTTGCATGATGGAAGGTCGGATCACACTCAGCGGTGCGCCCGGAGAGCTGTCGCGCGATGCGATCCATGACGCCTATTTCGGAGTAAGCGCATGATCTGGGTCGATACCATTGTTCAGGGCATCCTTTTGGGCGGGCTTTATGCGCTGTTTGCTGCGGGGTTGAGCCTTGTCTTCGGGATCATGCGGCTGGTGAATCTGGCGCATGGCGATCTCATCGTTCTGGCGGCATTTCTCATTCTGACGGTCGTGAACCTTCTGGGACTGAATCCTTTCGTGGCGACTCTGATCGCTGCTCCGGTGATGTTCGCCGTCGGCTGGCTGTTGCAAAGCTATGTGCTCAACCGGGTGCTGGGCGACGACATCCTGCCGCCGCTTCTTGTCACCTTCGGGTTGTCTGTGGTGATCCAGAACGGTCTCCTCGAAGGCTTCTCGGCTGACAGCCAGAAGCTGTCCGCAGGTCCCATCGAGGCCGCCTCCCTGCCGCTTGGGCCGATCACCGTGGGCGTCATGCCGCTTTTGACGCTGATCTCAGCCGTGGTGGTGATCTTTGCCCTGAACCAATTGTTTTACCGCACCAAACTGGGCCAGGCCTTTCGCGCCACCTCCGACGATGCGGTGACGGCGGGGCTCATGGGCATTCGTCCGCGCAATGTCTTCGCCATCGCCACCGGTATCGCGATGGTCGTGGCCACCATCGCAGCGCTTTATCTTGGTATTCGCGCCAATTTCGATCCCTCTATCGGCCCCGCACGCCTGATCTATGCCTTCGAGGCGGTGATCATTGGCGGTCTCGGTTCGCTCTGGGGCACGCTTGCGGGCGGCATCCTGATCGGGGTGGCGCAGGCTTTGGGCGCCGCCGTCAATCCCGAATGGCAGATCCTTGCGGGCCATATCGCCTTTGTGATCGTCCTTTTGATCCGTCCCCGCGGGCTGTTCCCGCGCGCCAATGACTGAGGGCTTATGATGACCAATTCTTCCAAATCCACCCTCTCGCGCGGGATCACGGCGCTGGTCTTTCTGGCGCTGGTCTTCGTGCCGGTGATCGGATCGCGCGCCATGGTGCAGGACCTGTTCATGGTACTCACCCTTCTGGTGCTGGCGCTCAACTGGAATATGCTGGCGGGTTTTGCGGGGCTGGTGTCCGTCGGCCAACAGGCCTTTGTCGGCATCGGCGCCTATGCCATGTTCGGCGGCGTGATCCTTTGGGGCTGGGACCCTTTGCCCGCGATCCTTCTGGGTGGGGTGGCGGCGATGTTCCTGTCCCTGCCGATTGCCTTTTTCACCTTCCGCCTCAACGGGGCCTATTTCGCCATCGGTACTTGGGTGTCGGCCGAAATCGTTCGGCTTTCCGTCGCCCAGTGGAAAGCGCTCGGCGGCGGCACCGGCACCTCTTTGCCCAAAGGCACCACCAAGGACATGTTCGGCGTGCCGCAGATCAAGGATCTGCTGGGGGTCTCGTCTTCGGCGGCGGCGGATGCGCTGACCTATTGGCTGGCGCTCTGCCTCGCCGTAGTGACGCTTCTCGCTGGCTATGTGTTCCTGCGCTCGCGTATGGGGCTCGGGCTGCAGGCTATCCGCGACAATGTCGAGGCGGCGCGCTCGGTGGGGGTCGATCCCTTGCGGCTCAAAGCGCTGGTCTTTGTCCTGTCTGCCTTCGGCACAGGGCTTTGCGGCGCACTTCTCTTTATCCAGATCACGCGGGTCAGCCCGGATGCGGCGTTCTCTGTCGTGGACTGGACCGCCTTCGTCATCTTCATCACCGTCATCGGCGGCATCGGCACCTTGCCCGGCCCTGTCGTGGGGGTGCTCGTTTTCTACATCCTGCAACGCGTGCTCGCCGATTATGGCACGGTCTACCTCATCGTGCTGGGCCTCATCGGCATCGTCATCATGCTCTTCGCGCGCAAGGGGCTTTGGGGGATGTTCACCGAAAAGACGGGGATCGAACTTCTGCCGCTGCGGCACAAATCGCTTCAGCGCTCCGAGCGCTGATATTCATGTAACAGAAAGGGGAAGCCCATGACCGATTATTTCACCGAGGAAGGCTCTGTCGAGGCCGTCAATGCCCGCATGGGTGCGGATATCGATCCGCGTCTGAAAATCGTGATGGGGGCGCTTGTCAAACACCTGCATGCCTTCGCCAAGGAGGTCGAGCTGACCCAGAAAGAATGGGACTTCGGCATCGACTTTCTGACCCAAACCGGCCAGATCTGTAGCCCGGAACGGCAGGAGTTCATCCTCTTGTCCGACGTGCTGGGCTTTTCCATGCTGGTTGATGCGATCAACAACCGTCGCCCCGCCGGTGCGACCGAAAACACCGTCTTCGGTCCGTTCCACGTCGCGGATGCGCCGATCCGTCAGATGGGGGACACCATCTCCCTTGATGGCAAGGGCGACAGTTGCCTCTTTATCGGTAAGGTCATCGACATTCACGGCGAGCCGATCGAAGGCGCCTGCGTGGACGTGTGGTCGGACAATGCCGAAGGTTTCTACGATGTGCAGCAGCCCGACATCCAGCCAAAGTTCAACAACCGTGGCCGGTTCATCACCCGCTCGGACGGGGCCTATAGTTTTGTCGGCATCAAACCGGTGAGCTACCCGATCCCCGATGACGGTCCGGTGGGCAAAATGCTGGGCCAGCTCGGGCGGCATCCCTACCGTCCGGCGCATATGCATTTCATGGTGACGGCGCTCGGCTTCAAGACCATCGTCACGCATACCTTTGTCGGCGATGACAGCTATCTGAACGACGACAGCGTGTTCGGCGTCAAGGAAACGCTGGTCGCGCCCTTCGAGCATGTCAAAGGCGAGACGGAATGGCGCTCGCCTTTCGATTTCGTCATGGTTTCCGAATAACGCGTGAGGAGGTCTTATGCCTTTGCTTTCAATAGCAATTGAGCACGACGTGTGGCAGGCACGGGGGCAGGATTTGATGTCTGCTCTGCCTGCCATGCGGGCTATGCTGTGCGAGAAACTCGACGTCGGGCAGGAGTTTAGCCACCTGTCTGTCAATCCAGTCTTTTGTCCAAAGGATCAGACGCTTGTCAGCGCGGATCTGCGGGTCTTGGGAAAAGAGGGACGTGGCGCTGACCTGCTTAATGAGGTGGCGGGTGAGTTGCAGGCGATGATTTCATCTGCCTGCAAGCACCATGCCAGCGTCCGCATCACAACAATGGACCCGGCCAAATATTTCACACGTCGTTGAAAGGGTGTGCCTGACGGAACTTTTGTTTTGGCAGGCGGTTCGCCACCTTGAAATGTGAACGCCCCTTCGCCTTTCTGACACTGCAAGATTAAGTCCGATGTCATCCGTCCGTTTGTCAGGGCCTAGGGGCGCGATGCTTCGTGTTCGGTGGATGCGAAGTTTGCAGAAATTCGCCGCCGTCCACGCTTTCATCTACAACCGACATTGCCAAGTTGTTGTTCGCAGTAAGGGCTGATTTGGTTTTGGTTCTTCAGGCCGTCATTTCGAGGGCATAGTCGTTCCATAGCCTGAAGGCATCTGCCCGGGCGTGGCAATAGGAGGTTGCGGAGAGA
>NZ_JBLWTA010000044.1:0-14875 GCF_048270365.1 Celeribacter sp. | reverse complement strand
CCCCAGGCATCTACCTTGGCGCCGAGACCCATCATGCACTAAGACTGAAACCGGACCACCCGATAGGGGCAGGCCAACCCGACGGTCATCGACACGGGCAACGCCACGCACCTTCGTGGGAAGAAGCGGCTGGATCACCGACCATTCCGCATCGCTCATATCAAAACGGGCTATTGCAAACTCCTTGCGGAGCTTGAATCAAACCAAGCGTGATTTGGCTACCCAGTTTATGAGGGCATCACCTAAAGGCCGGTATGCGAGATGTGCGTTCTCCGGTTGTTCACGCGGTAGGCGAGGTGTGTGGCAAAGCCACGGGAATGCAAGATGTGTGCCGTCAGACGGCACATCTTGGCAAGGGAGGCCCGCTGCGCGCCTCCCGTTGCATCCCTCCCGGCCATTGACGCATTCCAGGCATCGAGCCTTTCAAGCGTCATCGAGACGACCGTGCGTTTCATCTCCGTCAAAGGGAGCTTTCATGCACCGCTTGAAACCCACTCTCGTGCCAATTAGCCGTTGCATCATCAGCCATGGGGCCCGCTAGTCCGCTCCTCGGCCTGTTGCGTCTCTTTATGGCTCTTCGCTCCGCGTCCGCTTTGTACGTAAAGGCAGTTTGAGTGGCTGTCCAATCGCCTCTTTCGAGCAGCAGTGCTCCGCTATTTATGCAACGATTTCACAGGTGGGTCAGCTTCGTCATTCGGCACGATAACATCGTCGCCCGGCCTCACCGCCACCGCGTCAATATCGTGCGCTCCGACTTGCCAAGCATCCCTCACATGAAAATTATGCTTCAATATAGCTAGATCCATACGAAGTTCGGGCGAGCCGGAAGCTCCGATGATGGCGGGAACAAGAAAATAGCAGCCACACGTGTTCCTGTGCCCGACAAACATATCCAGATTACGGTGGTTGTCCGCCGTCATCGTCGTCATGCGCGATACATTTACAAACTGTTTTCCACTGTCTTTGGGCAATGTGTTCCAATCTTGGGTGATGTGTCCGCGGTAATGATAAGGGTTTTCCCGATCGATACCTTTAAGGACAGAAATTCTGATTTCGTCCTCGCGATCATGCCGTTCAAAACGATCATGCCATTCTTTGAAGATGGCCTCTGCTTTGGATTTATTCCCAAACATGAGGCCAAGAAATGGTGGCTGCCCTGGCGCGGATACGCCGTACAGCATTCCCTGCCAGCCAGCTCCGTCCCATAATTTCGTATTGATGACGGACCGAACGACAAGGTCGTCGTGGCTCCTCAGATCAGCGAAAAAATCATCTGGAGAGCCCTTTTCGGTATTGGGATGGAGTTCCGTGGTAACGGGTTTGTGCGGTGCGGTGTTGCTCAGCGAATATTTCTGTACAATCCAATGGCGCCAATCCGAAAGCCGACCCACATGCGCTCCCAAAGCTCTGTTTCTGGAGGCTCCAGCATGACAAAATAGTGTGGCGCGTTCGAAAGCCAGTTCCGTTTCGACCAAATTTTGAACCGTTTGCAATGCGTCCGGCAGCATGGCGATGTTCATCAAGGCGTGAATACAAGACGCGATAAGGTGATGATTGTATTTCGCGGATTTTTCTACGCCGGTTTGGGTCCATTCGGTGGGCAACAAAATCGACATCACATTGCTGTCGTCGTCAACAGAGACCGATGCGCCCTGCAAGCTGTCGCTTTGCTCGATGCGTATCGTAAACTTCTCAGTGTGTGGAAAGGCACCTGTATTCAACAATGTTGCCGCAAAACCTTCCAGCGCGGAGGCATGAGTTTCAGCTTGCAAGAATCCTTCGAGGGTATTTTCCGTTTTTATTTCAATATCAACGCCGAGAATTCTCGTGTGAATGGAAGTAAACGACTCATCAAGCAAAACAAGCCTTTTGGGAAGACTCTTGCTCGCTGGCTGAGCAGCCATCATTTTCATCATATCGTGGATTTCTTGGTCCGGCGTGCCTTCCGGAAGAGAGCCATCGTTCCGCAACACATCAATATGCCCGAGCCGATAAAGCAGAGTGAGACGCGCTGTCATCAACATCAGATTTTCGAGAATGTCCGGTAGCTCCTCTATTCGGGCAATCTCCTCGCTCGGCAGGAGAACAATCAAACAAGAAAGCAGTCCGTCAAATTCAATGAGTTTGTCTTTCAATCGCTGCTGGCTATCGCTATCCAGTGGAGCGATATTGCCAATCGCTCGAACGAATTGAAGCGCGCTTAAAAAATCGCTCACATGCCCAAGCTGCAAGGACAAAGTTGCGAACAAATTCAGCGTAGGGATAGTTTCAACGCGGAGTTCGCTTTCTAACTCAGACAAAGCCAGATTCTGTATGAGGGATGCTAACGCCGTAGCACGTGCTGCCCATAAGAGGCCTGCTCCACGATAGCCCACCGAAAGGCAATACAGCGCCTTCGACTGCTCTTCACGGCACTCGTCTTTCGAAAAGTTAACCACTGCACGGCCAAGCCACTTTATGGCGTCCACGGGCTTTTCAGCATCCAGCTTTCGCTCGCCTTGCGTAAGATAGATGTTTCCAGCGGTGACTTCTTTGTTCCGTTCGGCCATAAACTCGGCAAGCTTCTCGACCAATTCATCGAATGCGGCGCTATCGGGCATGTTCTCCGATAATACGTCGAGCGTTGTTTCCAGCAGATCGGCAGGGAACTCGCCCAGTCCTTTAGCTCTATCTATGACCCCAGAGAGAGCGCCCCAAATGTCATCAAAGTCGTTGACATCTTCTTCAAGTAACTTTTCAGTCATGTCGTGGAAAATGAGTAATGTCTCTGCGTAGAGGGCATTATTCGGTCGGGATTTGTCCTGAGCCAGTTCCTTGAGTTTATCTTTCAGGCGGCCCGATCTGTTCGACAGCGATAATTCGTCCGCTGAATTTAGCCCCTGAACAACACGCCCCACAATAAGCTGATGGATATTGCAGACCTTACTTATGTGCGAGGAATGGTCGGTCGCGAATGCTATTGCTTCGATTTCCTCATAACGCTCTAGCATTGCGTCAATATCATCGAACCACCAGAACGCGGTCCAGGCATGTTCGTAGACTGCCCGCAAAATCTGGTAGTTTGTTCCATATTTTTCGGCGTAGTGTGTTGCACGCTGAAATCGGCCATCTGTTTCGAAACGTGGCTTCTCAAGTTCTCTAGAAAGTCGTGCCGCTTCAAATGTATCTGAGACCGCCTGCGTTCTATCCGGGGCGCTTGTGCCGAGCTTCTTAAGACGCTCTTCCAGCTCCTCTAATGCTTCTTGTCGCTTAAAATCATTCGGGCCTAGTTTGAGCTTGTCCGGCTCATGTTCTCCCGCCTTCAACTGCTCGAATGCAAGATCTTTGTGACCATGTGAGAATACGCGGTCTATAATCCATTCCCGATCCAGGATCGTAACTCTAACGCTATATTCGTTCTGCAATTCTTCTTCGATGCGTAATCGGTCACGTTGGCGGGCGGGACGACTTGTAATGAAAATAATGCGGTCGTAGTGCCGCTTGGTTTCCGCGATGCCCTTGACATCAGAGCGGACTTTGTCTGACCACGCTTTCTTGGCGCTAAATGCAAATCCCCACTTTTCAGCGCCGCTCTTGGCGTCAGCTACATACCAGCGCTCGGAAACTTGCTCATCAACCGGATAGGTCTCGGTATCGACTTTTCCATCGCCGCCGCCTTCTGGTCCTGTTTGCGGGCGAAGGTTGGGGCAAAGCTCGCGTTCAGCAAGTTTACGGCAAAAGTTCTCAAAATCCTTATGCTGATTTCGGTCTGTGATCGTGTCGAGATGATGGTTGAACTCTGACTCGCTGAGCCGATAGGCGTCGCGCCGCTTACTGTCAGAGTACAAATATGGGCGTCTAGCCCTCATAAGCGCCGATGGTGAAAGGGGATGCTTCATCGTTGATTCCTTTGCAGAAATCATAACAGATCTCGTGGTCACTATTGCAAGTATTTATTAGGTCAGTACGTTTGACCAGTTTTCAATTTTCGTAGGAACATTGTCGCTTCTTTAAAAATGGCATCGATCCCTGATGCATTAGGAATCGGGTCGAAGGGCTTTGCCCTTACCCCTCAATATGCAGCCTACCGGGACGGTCAGGGCCGCGTGCTGCGCAGGTCAATGTGACCCGCTTATCCCGCAGCCCGGCCCGCCGCGCCTGCACATCTCTCCCGTATCCCATCCTCGCCGGAAGCAGGGTTGCATGTGCAACCCAGTTTTCATTGAGGAAGGAAAGAGGAGATGACCCAGCTATTTGCCCAGCCCTACGACGTATCCGCAACCGGTTTCTATTTCGACAGCGCAGAGCAATATGAGGCGCGCGCGGCGAAGGCCGTGAACCGCTACGGCGAGCCGGTCGAGGAGTTCGAAATCCAGTTCATAGACGGCGACGATCTGGATTGTTCGCTCGCCAGGGCGTGGGGGCTGAGCCAGGGCAGCATTGCAGCCTTTTTCGAAGCCACCGAAACATGGGATGAAGACCAGAAAGTCCGCTTTGTCATCGCGGTCGAAGAGTGCGGATACAGCTTCGATCCGCGAACCGATGCGCCCGATGGCTATGACGTCGATCTGTACGGCGTAGACAGCATGAGGGAGCTGGCCGAACAGTTTGTCGATGAAGGTTTGTTCGGGGATATCCCGGAGCGCCTGCGGTTCTATCTCGATTATGAGGCCATCGCCCACGATCTGGCGATGGACTACACCGAGACAGTGATTGCCGGGCAACCCTATGTCTACCGTTGCGGATGAGAGGGTTCTATTATGTTAAGTCATTATTTTATATTGAAAATTCCTTCCATATTTGCTATTAATAGGAATTATTACCTACAAGTGCGTCCGGATTTTCGCCCGTGTTTGGCCTCTGTTGAGCCCACGCGGAAGAGGGCGCGCGTTTTTCTATTCAATCACTTTCAACCGCATGACGTGCGGCGCTCTGTTTCCCGTAGCGGCACGGCAGGGCCGCACGGGAAAGGCTTACTTATGACTTTTGACCTTGAGCGCTACCGCGCTCACATCGCCCCCCTGAACCTCGACAAAGCGCAGGAAGACGAATTCCTACGCGATCTGTGGGGCATGACCGAAGCACTGGTGGATCAGTGCTTCACCTCTCCGACTTACCCCCTGCAATTGGCGATCACGAAACAGGCTTTTGATGCCATCGAAGAGGCGCTTGCCTTAGTATCGAAGGAAACAGAAAAAGAAGAGGAGGTCTCATGTCCATAGCCGTTATCTACACCCGCGTATCCAGCAAATCACAGGTGAAGAAGGGCGATGGCCTGGCCTCCCAGGAGCACCGTTGCCGCGACTTTGCCGCCTACAAGGACTACGAGGTCGCCGAAGTTTTTCAGGACGAAGGCGTGTCCGGCAGTCTGGCAGATCGTCCAGGCCTCAAGGAAATGATGACATGGCTGCGCAAGCACCGCGCGCAAGAGCCTGTCGTTCTGATCGATGATGTGTCCCGTCTTGCCCGTGACACGGAAGTGCACCGCAAGCTGCGCAATGCCCTTGGATCGGTCGGGGCAAAGCTGGAAAGCCCGTCCATCGAGTTCGGTGACGATGCGGACAGTACGCTATTCGAGAATATCGTTGCCAGTATGGCGCAGCATCACCGCCAGAAGAACGGCGAGCAGGTGCGCCACCGCATGAAAGCCCGTCTGATGAATGGCTATTTCGCGTTCTGGGCTCCGACGGGCTACCGCTATGACCGCGTGAAGGGCCACAGCGGCAAATTCCTTGTCCGTGACGAGCCGAACGCCAGCCTGATAGAAGAAGCCCTGAAAGGCTTTGCCACAGGCCGCTTCCAGACGCAGGCCGAGGTTAAACGCTTCCTTGAGCCGCATTCGATCTTCGCCCTCGATGCGAACGGGGAAATCCATCCGCAGCGGATCAAGAACCTGCTCACCAACAAAATCTATGCGGGCTACTATGAGTACAAGCCTTGGGGCGTGCCGCTGATGAAGGGCAAACATGAAGCCCTCATCTCATGGGAGGACTTCCAGCGGATTCAGGCACGGCTCAATGAAAACGCGCACGCACCCGCCCGAGCCGATGCCGCTGAAGACTTTCCGCTGAGGGGCTTTGTCACCTGCGATTGCTGCGGCCATCCCCTGACCGCGTACTGGGCCAAGGGGCGCAACAAGCGCTACGCATACTATGAGTGCTTCAACAAGGAATGCGACGAGCGCCGCAAATCCATCCGCAGGGATGTGCTGGAGGGGGAGTTTGAAACCCTGATCCGGCAAATGCAGCCCTCAAGGGAAGTGTTCGCCGCCACGGCCTTCATGTTCCGCGATCAATGGAACAACCGCATGCAGCGCTTCAAGGACACGTGGCAGGAGCAAAAGCGCGCGCTCGGTGGCATCGGCACGACGATCAGCAAACTGACAGACAGGCTGATTGAGACCACCAGCCCGTCAGCGATCAAAGCCTATGAAGCCAAACTGGAAAAGCTGGAAGCGGAAAAGGCGCTGATCACAGAAAGCCTGACGAAAAAGCCCGATACCAAGCAGGACTTCGATCAGAAATTTCGAACCGCTCTGGCGTTCTTCGCAAACCCTTGGAATCTTTGGGCTTCACCCAATCCAGAGCACCGCAAGACGCTTCTGAAACTGGTCTTTGCAGCCCCATTGCCGTATGCGCGGAATCATGGTTTTCGAACCGCGAAAACCACTAGCCCGTTCAAGGTGTTAGCTGCTTTGAATGACGAGGAAATAGAAATGGCGGAGAGGAAGGGATTCGAACCCTCGATACCGTCTCCGGTATACTCCCTTAGCAGGGGAGCGCCTTCGACCACTCGGCCACCTCTCCGTGCCGCCCTTTTCACGGATTTGCATCGCTTTGGCAAGAGTGGATCTTACAGTTTTGAGCAGCTATCAACCGAACAACGTGCCGACAGGTTGGAAATGCGGGAGAAATCGGGAAAACAGGCACGTCACCGGTTCCTACACGGCTGTGCAAACGCCGTTGTCGACAGGCCCGTGAGACGCCTCTTCGATCTGACGTGACGCGCGGGCGACACATCGCCCGCGCGTTTTTCATCACATCGGCGCCCCCCAGAAGCCTCCTGCCCAGGGGCCCGGTCCCCAGGGACCGAAGTCGAAAGCCATCTGCTGGTTCATCATCGCCGTCATCTGCTGCTCATTTGCGAGATTCTGGTCGAACATCATCTGCCGGTAGTCCTGATAGTTGTCCTGGGTGCCGTAATAGAGGCAACCGCAGACCGTCGGGTCGGCATAGACGTAGATCGGCTGCCCGCCCTTGTTCTGGATAATGAACTTGTGAGGCGGAAGCGTCTTCAAAGACGCGATCTTTTGCGGCGTATCCGCCAGACGGACGTTGAACCCTGCGGCCGAAAGCATGTTCTCCTTGTTCTGCACCGCGGATACACATCCGGCCACGGAAAGGCCGACCAGGGTCAGCATTGCAATTGAAACGGGTTTCACTTTCAGGATCTCCCATGTCAGAACCAGCGAAATTCGCCATGACCGCATCAATGCAATTTCAAGTATAGAAACCATTACACTTGACTTTTAATCGATACAGACCGGGCTTATCTGCAAGGAAAATTGGTTTTCTCGCTCCGCCGTGATCGCAGGACACCAACTCCCCGCCCGCGATCCACACGGGTGCGGCGCAGGAAAGCGGCGGCCGCCGTTCGAACAGGGATTGCAGCGCGCCCCGCAACTCGAATAAATTGCGAAACCGGAGCGGCAAAACCCTTCGTAGTCCCTCGCCTCCTGCAGGAGCCGCCTGGCCACGGCGGCTTCGCCTGCAGACGAGAGAATGCGAAACAATCACCGGAGAGACGGCCGGCGCTGCCACGCATGCGGCCGCAAGTCAGGCCGACGGAGCGTGGCTGTTCCCCGGAGCGGGAGTGTTGCAGATGGAGACCGATCGCCGCCACGCGGCCTGCCTGGAAATTCGCGATCGCCTCGCCGATCTTGTCCGGCGCATGGAGCAAGCACCCGAGCTTGCCGACTACGTCGGTCGGCTCGACGAGATCCGCAAGGCCGCAGACGCCGAGCTTTGCGGCTTTGCGGAGGGAGCCGCACCGGCCTTCCCCTCCGCCACCGACGAACAAGACGTGAAACCGGAGATGCCCGAGGGCTGACGCGCCCGCCACGCAAGCCACTCCGCATTTAAGTTGCATATATTCACCTTGACACCAAAGGTTGTTTGACGTTGCGTAACACAGGTCGCGTGTGACGCCAGTAGAGCCTGTGCGGGTCCCGGCGAAGCGGGATGCCCGCGACCGTCCGTTAGGAAAACAGGACGGGGGACGCATGTGCACCATCGGCGTGGTTTTTCAGGGTGGAACGCTCCACACCTTCAAGCAATGCGACCTCATTCCCGTCACCGCCTTCAACGAGCCCCAGGTAAGGCCGGGCAGAAAGGGCGTGGACACATATGTCGCCATGACCCGCGGTGCGGGGGCTGGAAAGCTCTGGGCGGCGGCAAACAGTTCCGGCGTCGCCTTCGTGGCGGCAGACGCCTACACGACCTCCGCCAACTACTATGTCACCGACGACCAGACCGCTGCTCTGTTCGAAGCCTATGAGGCGAGCGTGCGCGACAACGCGACGGCGACGGCCGCAGCCGCCTTCCTGAGCGATTTCTACCGCAACATGGGTGATGGAACCGCCTTCCCCGCACCGGATATCTCGCTCTACACCGGCTGGGCGGACGAAGCGCGCACGCAACCGGTCTCGATCTTCATCGAATACATGCCCGGCCCCAACAACCATGAACCCGTGCGCACGATCATGCGCAACAGCGGGCATTTCGCCTCGACCAACGCATTCCGGATTCAGCCGGAAGCAATCGGCTATCCGGCCAACCACAGTACCTATCTCCGGCTGGGGCGCGCCGAACTCATCCTCCAGCAGGAGCCGACGCTCGACGGCATCGGCTCTGTCCTGACCGATCAATACTATGGCAAGACCGAGCTCTCGGTCTGCCGCGAGACCAAATATATCGGCCAGGAGTTCCACACCCAGGCAACAGCCGTGTTCTCCGCATCATCGGATGGAAATTCCGGCTGCCTCTACCAGATCAACGGCAATCCCCTTACCAACCCGCTTCGTCCTTTCGGGAGCCCAGCATGACCGATGTGATCGTCGACAGGAACGACAACAAGCCCGTAGCGCCTCCCGCCACCGGATTTCATTTTGTCGACCAGGGCAACTACCTGACGACAGGCGCGCCGGAACCCGGTACGGCGCTCACGCTCTATTCCGACAGCGCAACGTCCTGCATCATCGTCATCGTCGTTGCGGACACCGTGGCCGGCACGTCGCTAACGCTCGCCCACCTCGACAGCGCGCCGTGCATCGAGACTTTTTTCGACATTGTCGCAAGGCGGCAGGACAAGTCGCTGCAGATATACGCACAAGGGGCCAACCCGCCTGACAATGTCACGGCGCAGGAAAACGCGGCCGCGCTGCGCAAGGCAATCTCCGGGCTGGGGCCGAGCGTCTCGACCAGCGACCTGTTTCTTCTGGAGGGAGATCCGCGCGCCGACAACCGGGGCGACTTCGGCATTCAGGCAGCGGCCAGCGGCACGATCACCGTCAGCAACCAGCCCTATGTGCTGAAGCTGACCGACCGCGATCCGACCTGCGGTGGCCAGACCGTCTATTGCATCATGCGTCGCCAGGAAGTGCCCCCCGTGCAACTGCGCAACGCGGGCCTGCCCTTCACCCATGACGAACTGGTATCCCTGTCGTCCATCGCCATCAGCTTCCGCAAGGCGCCCGACGATCCGTCGACGTCCTTCACCAACATCGTCAACATGGAGGGAGCGGCAATCCGCGAAAGCTGGTCGACCACGCCGCAATACGAGGCGCCGTGGTTCTCGGACCAGCTCAAGCAAGGAGCCTGTTTCGCCATCGCCATGGCGCCGGTGGTCTCGCTCAGCGCGCAATATCTCGTGCCGCCGGCGGAAAGGCCCTTCGCGCGCCTGCGCAAGGCGGTGCTCGGCGACATCTGAGCGCGTACGACCCGGGCCGCGCCACGGGCGAGTTTGGAACCGCGGCGCGTCAGCGTGCGTGCGCGACCGCGCTGCGGTTCACAAGACCTTGATGTGTCGGTGTCACCGACATCGGCGGAAGACAGATCCCGGTCACAGGATGCGTTCGCCGCCGTGTCAATGCAAACTCAGCCACTCGCGCGCAGCACGCTGGGCGTCGGCGATCTCACCGCCCGACATTTCGGCCGCGATCTCGCGCCGATAGCGCGCTGCGTCCGGGCTGCCCTTGAGCGAGGCGATGTTGAACCACTTGTGCGCGGAAACCAGGTCCGTGGCGCCGTTGCGTCCGCTGGCGCAGTCGAGCCCCATCTGCAGAAGGATGTCCGCATTCGTTGCCTGGCCGCCCATAGCGGCAAGATCGGGAGAACCAAGATCCAGTCGGGCCATGTCACGCTCCTTGTCTTTATCTTCAGCACCGCTGTTGTTGCGGCTTTCAGACCTTCGGGAACAAGATGCATCTTCCGGTGCCATGCTCCATGACTTGGATTGTGGGCAGAGGCGCTCAAGGGAACCTTAAAAATCACGCTTAATAGGAAGAAAACGACTTAAAAACAAAGGGTAAAGTTTACGAGGGATTCACCCTGGTTTCGCGAAAACGAGAGCCAAATCAAGACCCGTTCCTTCAAAGGCGAATCCGTGTGGAAAGGCTTCATTCACCCTGCCGCGAACTCGCTGATTTCGCGCTTGCCCGGCCTGCGCGCCGCCCCTCCCCTGCGACACCCGACAACCTGGCCTGACGCAGCTGCGCGAAACCGCTGGTATGCCCGGGTCCGTTCGGATAGCTTACGTTTGCGTAAAGGGAATGCGAGACAGACGTTCCCGCCAGCAGTTCCGGAGGAAAGGTATCAACATGGCAGGGATAGTGAAATTCAGGACAGCCCTTCTCGCCGGCCTCGCCGCGGCCCCCTTGCTGCTGGCCGCGGCTTCAGCTCAGGCAGCGGACGCAAAAGGCGAATGGGTTCGCCCAAGCGGCAGTTCGAAGATCCGCATCGAGAATTGCGGCAATGCGCTCTGCGGCAAGCTGATCTGGCTGCGCGACCCGCGCAACGACACACAAAACCCGGATCCCGCCCGGCGCTCCCGGCCGCTTCTCGGCTCGCAGACGGTGATCGGCATGAAGCCCTCCGGAGACAACCGCTGGAAGGGCAAGGTCTACAACGCCGAGGACGGCAAGACCTACAGCGGCGTGATGACGCTGGTCAGCGACGACAAGCTCAAGCTGGAGGGATGCGTGCTCGGCGGTCTCATCTGCAAGGGGGAAACCTGGTCGCGCACGCGCTGAGGCCCACCCAATTGCAAGCCTGCGGAAGCGAGATACGCGCTCCCGCAGGCCGGATTGTCAGGCTCAGCGCGCGCGCTGGCCGAAAAGCACCGACTGGGCATTCTTGTCGCCGGCAAGGTTGAGCTTCTCGCGCTCCTCGCGGCCGACCGCCAGGCCACGCTCGACCGCCGGGCGCGCCTTCAGCTTGTCGATCCAGCGGGCGACGTTCGGGAAGTCCTTTTCAAGGTCCATCCCCTGGCGCTCCCAGCCCGTTGCCCAGCCGATGATCGCCATGTCGGCGATGGAATAGTCGGCGCCCGCAACATAGGCATTCCGCGACAGCTGCTTGTCGAGCACGCCATAGAGCCGATGCGTCTCGTTGAGGTAACGGTCCATCGCGTAGGCGATCTTCTCCGGCGCATAGACGCGGAAATGATGGTTCTGGCCAAGCATCGGGCCGAAACCGCCCATCTGCCACATCAACCATTCCTCGACCTTGACGCGCGCGCGCTCGTCGCTCGGGTAGAACTGGCCGAACTTGCGGCCGAGGTACTGCAGGATCGCGCCTGACTCGAAGATCGAGATCGCCTCGCCCCCCGGTCCTTCCGGATCGACAATCGCCGGCATGCGGTTGTTCGGGGCAATCTTCAGGAACTCAGGCTTGAACTGGTCGCCGGCGCCAATGTCGACGTAGTGCACATCGTAGGGAACACCCAGTTCCTCCAGCATGATGCTGACCTTCCAGCCGTTCGGTGTCGGCCAGTAGTGGAGTTCGATGGGCTTTGTCTGGCTTGCAGCCATGGATATGCCTCGCAGGTTCGAAGGGACGGGACCGCAGCAAACGGCGTGGTCCCGATAGGATATGCAGGCGATTTAGGGCGCAAGCATTCGCGCCGCAATGCACATCTCCGCAATCAATCGCGCAACGGCCTGTTCACGAAAACCTGCCCGGCCCTCTGTCAGGCCGCCGGCCATCATGCGGCGCTGCGCGCCTCGCCGCCCTCATCAACGGGCCGGCGGTAGACTTCGAGCGCGCGGGCCGCGGCGGCGATCACCGGCTCCTCGCTCCATTCCTGCGGGGTCAGGAAGATGTCGCGACGGCGCGCCCGTGCACCCGCCGTCGGCGAGGCCGTCCACCAGATCACCACCGGCGCGAACACAAGCGGCAAGGTCACCGGCAGGAGCCAGGCAAGCAGGCCGGAGGCGAAGTAATACGCGAAGCCGAGCGTGGCGCTGCCGAAGAGCACCATCCACCAACTGGCCTTGATACTCATGAGAAAGCCGAGAGAGCCATCCTCGCGATCACTCGACGGCCAACCGAAATCCGCGCCCGAGAGCACCTGGAACACCGACCGGCTCTGGAACATCATGTGGATCGGAGCAAGCAGCGAGGCGAGCAGCAATTCGTAGAGAGCCGAGAGCGAGGCGCGCGCGCGGCCCCCGTAGGGCCCGACCCCGCGTGTGAGAACGGCGCGCAGCAGAAGCAGCGCCTTCGGCAGGATGAGAAGCCCGACAACGCCGAAGAGCAGCGCCAGCCCCTTCTCCGTCTCCGGGTGAGGAAAGCGGGGGAAGAGCGAGCCGGAGATGAAATAGACCGGCGCGGGCGCGAACAGCGGCGCGGCAACACTGGCCAGCAGGAACAACAGCCACACAGGCGAGGCCACATAGGCAAGGATGCCCTGCGCGATGTTGAGGCGACTCCAGAACGGCAGTCCTGGCGCGGTCAGGATGCGGGCATGCTGCAGGTTGCCCTGGCACCAGCGGCGGTCACGCTTGGCATATTCGATGATATTGGCCGGCGCTTCCTCGTAGGAGCCGTCGAGATCGGCGTCGAGCCGCACGCGCCATCCGCCGCGCGCCAGCATCGCCGCCTCCACCGTGTCATGGGAGAGGATCTCGCCGCCAAAGGGCGGCTTGCCGGCAAGCGCGGGAAGTCCGCAGGTGGATGCGAAGGCGCGCATGCGGATCAGTGCATTGTGACCCCAGAACGGCCCCTGCCGCCCCTGCAGCGCGGCAACGCCGCGCGAAAACACCGGCGAGTAGAAATTCGCCGAGAACTGGATCATCCGCCCGAAGAGAGTCTTGCGGCCGATGATCCGCGGCACCGTCTGGAGCAGACCGAGATCGGGAGCAGCTTCCATGCGCCGCACCATCTCGACAATGGTGGTCGCGCTCATCAGGCTGTCGGCGTCCAGCACCAGCATGTAGTCATAGGCACCGCCACTGGCGCGGATGAAGTCCGCGATGTTGCCGGCCTTGCGCCCGGTGTTGGGCGAGCGATGCCGATAGAACAGCCGCCCGCCCGCGCCCAGCACGGTGACGGCACGGCGATAAAGAGCCTTCTCGGCGGCGGCAGCCTCCTCTCGGGTGGAATCCGAAAGAACATGGAAGTCGAAGGTCGACAGCACGCCGAGATCGTCCAACGCGCGATACATGGCGTCCAGCCTGGCAAAGACCGCATCCGCCGCCTCGTTGTAGACCGGAATGACGATGGCGGTCCGCCCGCTCGGCTTGCCGTCGCTGACCGACACGCTCTCGCTTGGGAAGATAAGCCCGAGAATGCCGATGCAGGCGCCCCACGAGAGCCACAGTGCGCAGAACGCCACCAGCGAGATCCGAACCACATCGACCCAGTCGAACCCGTCGGCGACCGCCACGGAGCCGAACATCGAGGCAGCCGCAACCGTGAGGCCCAGGGTAAGGATGATCGCACCGGCCCGGCGGATGCCGACCGCGATGGTCTCCCTCAGGGAGGACTTGGAAACACCCGATGGCATCCGGCGACACTCCGTTTGGGCGGCAAGCCGTCACCCGGCGCCGCGGCAGGCCCCTTGGCGGCTCAGCGCTCGCCGATGCGACGGCGGCGCGCAAGGGCGCGCAGCCCGGCAAGGCGCGGGAGCAGGGAAGCCCGTTCGCGCGCGCGCTCGAGTGTTTGCATCGGCATCGCCATCGGCGCCCTGGGCGCGGGAAGACACAGAGAGGCAACCAGCGCCCGACGCAGCGACTGGTCGGCCTGCCCGGCGAAGACGCGCTCAAGCAGCGCCTGCTGCCGCGCCCCACCAAGGCGCGCAGCCGCATCCGCGACCGCCTCTTCCAGCGTCGCATCGTCGAGATCGTGACGAGAAAACTGCCGGCGCAGCTCGTCCAGGAAGCAATGCCGGGCCTCGACAGGGTCCGGCTGAGCAACGTGTTCGTCGGAACGGGTGTCGACAATCATTTCGTTTGTCCCCACTGGTAGGTCCAGGTTTCAGACAGGCGTTCACCGTCCAGGAGAAGAGCCGCCGAGAGTTCGACGGGCTGGCTGTCGTCAATGCGCTTCACATCGACGATCAGTCTCCAAACGTCGCTACCCGGCATTTTGTTCAATATCTGATGTGCGATTTTTCCGTTGCCGATGCCGATCTGGGCTTCAACCGCCGCCCCGTCGCCGAGTCCGGCCAGGGTTTCGCCGGAGAAATCGACGAGGAACTTCCGGATGTTGTCGCGTCCTTCCGTGGCCGCGACACCGCCGCGTCCGGTGCGCGTGCGCAACACGCGCGCCAGCGGAACATCGCCCTCGACATCCCCGGCCCAGATCATGCGATAGCGCAGGCGATGCTCGGAGCCGGC
>NZ_JBLWTA010000043.1:0-15577 GCF_048270365.1 Celeribacter sp. | reverse complement strand
TCAACACCGGCGGTTTTGTCCCGCTGTTCATCATGACCCTGGCGGCGCTGTTCATCGGCTACCATTTGATCATGGGCATCGGCGGGGCCGATATGCCCGTCGTGGTCTCCATGCTCAACTCCTACTCGGGCTGGGCGGCGGCGGCCATCGGCTTCTCGCTTGGCAATGATCTCTTGATCGTGGTCGGCGCGCTTGTGGGCTCTTCCGGTGCGATCCTGTCCTACATCATGTGTAAGGCCATGAACCGGAGCTTCGTCTCCGTGATCCTCGGCGGCTTCGGCGGCACGGCAGGTCCGGCGATGGAGGTCGAAGGCGAGCAGGTGGCAATCGACGCCGACGGCGTGGCCACCGCCCTTAATGAGGCTGACTCCGTGATCATCGTTCCGGGCTACGGCATGGCGGTGGCGCAGGCGCAGGGTGCTGTGTCCGAGCTGACCAACAAGCTGCGCGCCAAGGGCAAAAACGTGCGCTTCGCCATTCACCCGGTTGCGGGTCGTTTGCCGGGCCACATGAACGTGCTCTTGGCCGAAGCCAAAGTGCCCTATGACATCGTGATGGAAATGGACGAGATCAACGAAGACTTCCCGGACACGGATGTGGTCATCGTCATCGGCTCCAACGACATCGTGAACCCGGCCGCCCAAGAAGATCCGAACTCCCCGATCGCCGGGATGCCGGTTCTCGAAGTGTGGAAAGCCAAGCAGGTGTTCGTGTCGAAACGCGGTCAGGGCACCGGCTATTCGGGCATCGAAAACCCGCTGTTCTACAAAGAAAACACCCGCATGTTCTATGGCGATGCCAAGGCGTCGGTCAGCAGCCTATTGACCAAACTTTAGACTGCAAAGGGACGGTGATTATCAAGCAGTGCGAACTTGGGTTTGAGCGAATTCACTAAGGTCGTCAGACTAAATGAGATCATTATTTTACATAATAAACCTTATGCGTACCATACATGTGCAGCGGTGCGCGCTACCTTGAAGTGCGACTCCCATTAGAAAACAGAGAGTTATCTAATGGAGAGACGATGTCATGGGCGCGGTTTACAATCAACTGAGCATGAAGGAACGGGTGCAGATCGAGCGCTGGAGGCTGGCGAAGGTCCCTGTTCGGGAGATGTCCCGCGTGTTGAAACGTTCCAAAGCCACAATCCACCGCGAGATTAAACGGAATTGGTTCAGCGATGAAAGCATGCCCGGTTTTGACGTCTACTACGGTGCTGCAGCGCATCAGGACGCCGCCAAGCGTCGTGCTCGGCAGCGAAAACTGGTCCGTCATCCCGAGCTGCGCCAGCATGTCGTTGACCGCATCAAACGCGGGTGGACCCCGGAACAGATAGGTAACCGCCTGCTCCACGACGGCGCCAGATTGCGCGTCTGCCAGGAAACGATCTATCGCTATATCTACTCGAAAGAAGGCATGGCGCAGGAGCTCTGGTGGTATCTCCCTGAGCACCGCAAGGCCCGCCGTCCGCGTCGTGCCCGCAAACGCCAGGCTCCGAAATTCGACCGCGATGTCAGCATCCTGTTCCGTCCGGATGATGTCGCCCACCGGCGCGAATTCGGGCATTGGGAAGGTGATTTGATGCTGTTCAAACAAGCGCTTGGGCAGACCAATGTCACCTCGCTGGTTGAGCGTGTCAGCCGCTTCACGGTGCTGCTGAAGAACGCCAACAAGCGGACGAAACCCGTGATGGGCAAGATCGTGAAGGCAGTTCGTGACTTGCCCCTCCAAGGCCGCCGCTCGATCACCTTCGACCGCGGCACGGAGTTCGTATCATGGCCGCATCTGCAGGCACAGCTTGGCACCCAGACGTGGTTCTGCGACCCGTCCTCACCGTGGCAGAAGGGCAGCGTCGAAAACACCAACCGGCGGGTGCGACGGTGGCTTCCGCGGCAGCGGGATGTCGCTGCAATGACCGAGCTCGAGTTGCGGCAACTGTGCGACCAGCTCAACAACACGCCCCGCAAATGCCTCGGATGGCGGACGCCGGCCGAGGTCTTCCGCGAAAAGATGGTGGAAGAGATGGGGCGCCAGCCCTACCCTCAAAAGCAATGGGAGTCGCACTTCAGGTAGCGCGCACACACGTAGCTGAAGAAATGGGAAATAACTATACGAATATGGACCACCCCATTCTGCGCGCCAATTTTTCAGCCGCAAGCGTTCCCAGAGCGGAATTACCTTGCTCGTTCAAACCAGGGGACCAAATGGCAATCGAGGCACGACCAGGAACAATCGCTAATATCCCTCCGCCCACGCCACTCTTTCCTGGCAACCCAACGCGATAGGCAAATTCTCCGGAGCCGTCATAGTGACCGCAGGTCATCATCAACGCGTTGATGCAGGCAATATTCTCGGCCGAAATGAGATTCGTTTCGGGAGTGCTCATAAGAAATCGCCCCGCACTCGCCAATTGAACGCAGGTCATCTCGATAGCGCACTGGTGAAAATATACCCCCAGAACGCGAGAAGGTTCATTTACGAGATTGTTCCGCGCCTTGAGCATGTGCGCCAATGCCAAATTTCTGTGGGCGCTGTTAGCTTCCGACTTTGCAACTAGCTCACTAATGTGAATGCTATTGTCGCCGGAAGCGGTTCGCAAGAACTGGAGTATCTCCGCAAGGACTTCCCGGGGCTCGCTGGTGGCGAGAATAGCATCTGTAACAACAATTGCACCTGCATTGACGAAAGGATTCCGCGGGCGGGCACCTTCCTGCTCTAGTTGGAGGATGGAGTTGAAAGCCAGCCCAGACGGTTCACGCCCTACACGCGCCCAAAGACCGTCACCCAATCGTCCCAGCGCCATTGCAAGCGTGATTACTTTGGAAATGCTTTGGATTGAAAACTGCGTTTGCGCATCGCCACTTGCGAACACTTCTCCCGACGACAATGCAACGGCAATCCCAAACTGACTTTTGTCTACACAGGCGAGTTCCGGGATAAAGTCGGCGACTCGACCACGCTCCGTTTCTCGCTCCATTGCTCTCGAAATCCCGTCAAGGACCTCTTGAAGGCCATGCAACTCGAGTGTTGGGGTCTTCGTCATCTTCTGCGCCTAAGGCCAAAAAAGTACCCAGCCCGATCCGTCCGAAAGCGACGACGTGCGTTTATCTCATTCATAATAGTCAATCAATAGCCGAACTGCCGATCCACCACGTTGCGCAGCGGACGACCGGTCTTTGCCCGCGTAAGGTTCTCCGACAGAATCTTTAGGCAGCGATCAACATATCCTTCAGGAGCATCCGCAGAAACGTGAGGGAAGATCATAAGGTTAGGGATGTCCCACAACTCTGAATTAGCGGGGAGCGGTTCCTCTTCGAAGACATCGAGAATAGCGCCAGAGAGGTGGCCGCTTTCGAGAGCGCGCCGGAGCGCCGAATGGTCAATGACACCACCGCGCGCAATATTGAGAACACTTGCACCCGCAGGTAATGCAGCAAGTTCACCAGCTCCCACTAGTCCGCAGGTCGCGGAAGTAAGCGGGCAAGCAAGAATCAACACGTCTGCGAAAGGCAAACACTCGTGAAAGTGGTCAGGTGTCATCATAAGTTCAACGGCGGCGACCGGTTTTCCACTTCGCCGTATACCAGTAATGTGGAAGCCCGCTGAATGCAGCCGCTCGGCAACAGCTCCGCCAAGGGCACCTACGCCGTATATCAAGACACGGCATCCAGCAGATGTGCTTCGCAAAACTCTGGACCACCGATGATGCCGTTGTTTCGTGGTGATTGCGGGCACATTTGCATGCAGCATTAGCGTGGCCATAAGCGCAAACTCACCGACCTTTTCAGCGTGAACGCCGCTCGCATTTGTAAACGCAACAGACGGATTCAGCCATTCAAAAGGAGCGTATTTTTCTACGCCGGCGCTCGTACATTGGATAATTTTGAGGCTCTTAGCTTCTGAAGAAATCAGCAAAGTGTCGAGCTTACCGGCAATCAGAATATCGGCGCGGCGCAAGCTCTCCATATTGCGCTCATCGGAGTAGCGACATGTCAGTTCCGCAGGACGGCAGAAAGAAGGGAGGTTGCGGAGAACGTCTTCGATAGTCACCTCGTATGAGGGATCATCGCCGCGAGTATTCTCAACGTAGATGTGCGGTGCGTGAAGCCAATCAGTTGAAACCGTGCCCATCGTTTTCTCTCTCCCCGCATCAACTTAAAGGATGAAATGCGGTCTAAAGCTTCGCAAACCATGGGTGTTCCTCACATGGCGATGAGTCACGCCCTGGCCACGACGAGAGAAGGCTCCGTACCGGCCAGGGCGGTGAAATTGGGCTTTCTTCTATGTACAATCGATTGTACTGTCAAGGCACTTGGCGAGAAGAGAGCGGTCCATATGCGGCCATCAAATGTTGAGCGCTTGGTGATCTAGGCGACAAACCAAAGGAACTAACTCGGTATGTCCAAATCGGCTGAGAAAAAATTGAAAGATGGACCAGGTCACAGACGACCGCCAACGATGGCCGAAATCGCGCGCAAAGCAGGGGTCGACGTCTCCACCGTCAGCCGCGCCTTGGCAGGAAGCCCACGCGTCGCCAAAGAGACTCGAGTTCTGATTGACAAAGTTGTGCGAGAGACAGGCTACCTCGTCAACGAAAGAGCTCGTGCCTTGAGAGACGGGCGGGCAAATCAGATACTTGTCATAAGCACGGACATTGCCGCGCCGTTTTATTCAGATGTTGTTCAGGGTATCGTCGGAACCCTTGCGGAGCGGGGTATCAGTGTCCTGCTGGGCATCACCCTCAATCAGGAAGAACGCGAGTCGCAGTTGGGCAAGCAACTCTTGACAGGCATGGTAGATGGCATTATCACCCTGACTGGTAACATCCCTAAATCATTAGAGAAAATAACTGATTTCAATCGCAAAATTGTTTCTATCTCGCGACCGATCGACCGTGACGACATCACGAGCGTAACTATCGACAACTACGCGGCCACCAAGGAGGTCATGTCGTATCTCCACGAGATGGGACACCGGCGGATTCTCTTCATTGGCGGCCCGAAATACTCCCAGACCTATCGTAACCGAAGCGCGGCCTACATGGATTTCATGCGAGACAACGACCTCGTCGAATTCATGAGCACGCGCGAAACCGACTCTTTCCGCGACGATGCCGAGTCGGGTTTCGGGATTATGAACTCCATACTTGATGGCGGCTCGAAACCTACGGCAGTGTTTTGCGTGACAGACGAACTTGCGATCGGCGCCATGGCCGCTGCGCGGAAGTCCGGTCTGACTATTCCTGATGATATGTCGTTTTTTGGATTTGACGACTTAAAGCTGACTTCGTTGATGTTCCCCCCGCTTTCGACGGTATCCGTGCCGCGCTTCGAAATGGGCCGCCGTGGTGCAGATGCTCTATTCAGCCAAGCCTACCAAGGCGCAAAAGCGTCGGACAAGATTGTTCTTGAGCATCACCTCGTCCTGAGAAACAGCGTGCTCCAAATGCAAAACTAACCTTCGCGCCGTCCAGCAGCACAGCCTATAAGATTGGCAACATGGTGGCAGTTGTGCGTGCACTGCTCTTGCGTTCGCGCGCCCCTAACGCGCGGCCACGGTCCGTCTCTCCGCACTTTACATTCCACCGCCGCCGCAACCCGACGAAACTCGGCAGCTGGACGGCTTGAGGACCACCCCGATTTGGCGTGCTGATGCTACGACATTTGCGTTGCCCGACGGAGTGCCGACAGGTTCGGCCTCCCGCCCCCACCCCTCTCAAGCGGCGACTTTCCCCAAATTCACCATTGACAGTCCAATCGTTTGTATTGTGTTATACAATCGATTGTACAAATGTGAGGCCCGAAATTGTCCTATACCCCACCCCACCCGAAAACGAACTTCGGCTCCGATGTTGACACCCGTCAGGCCAAAGGACCCACCAACCCAAGGCAGCCAAGTCGCTCCTCGACTGCGAGCAGTGGCCGCCACGAAAACGGGCATCGCGCCGATCAACTTCACAGAGTTGCCAAACTCGCTGAGGTCCTTCGCGCCCGCAACATCGATGCCGCGATAATCGATGCAGCCGAGCACATGCGGTATCTGTTTGGCTACTCGGCGAGCGCGGTCATGTATCAATGCTGCATTGTCACGGCCGACGGCAGCGCACATGCAATTATACGCGAGTTGGATGATGCGCTTTTCGAGTCGGCGTCCTGGGTTACGGAGCGCGCGACCTACGTCGATTGGGAAGATCCATTCGACCTTCTTATCTCCGAGATTCAGCGACTGGGGCTCGCAAGTGCCACAATCGCACAGGAACTGGACTCGAACTATTTAACCGTTCGAGACCAGCGCCGCCTCGCCGCAGCGCTCCCCGACGTACAGTTCGCCGACATTTCGGGTGTCATTCTCAAAATGCGTGCCCGCAAGTCCCCGGCGGAGATTGAGGAACATCGTCGCGCCGCCGCTATTGCCGACTTGGGTGTATCAGCAGTTCTCGACGCGATGGCAGAAGGCGTCAGCGAGGGTGAACTCGTCGCTGCTGGCTATGCTGCGGCGCTTGCAGGTGGTGCGGACAACAATGCGCCGCGTCTAGTCCTGCTCGGGATGGGGGTCACGACACAGCATATGCACGGCGGGGTCGGGAACCGGCGGCTTGAAGTGGGTCAACCCGTGCATATCGAACTTCTTCCGCAGTCCAACGGCTACTCAACACGAGTGATGCGCCCCGCCGTACTGGGGCCGCTACCCTCAAACCTTCAATCCAGTGTCGAGCAGCTTGCCGAGATACAGGATCGTCAGCTCTCGGCAATGCGCCCGGGGGTTCCCGCGAGGGAAATCGACCGTCTCGCCCGCGAGGAGTTGGTGAAAGTCGGCCTTCGTGACCGTTTCCCCCACAACACTGGTTATGGAATAGGCATCATAACCGGCCCTAAACTGGCGGACTTCGCGCACCTATTCACGCCAGCGGCAGAATGGGAACTGCAGCAGGGTATGGTGTTCCACATGTACCTGTCAGCGGCGGGAATACAGATCAGCGACACAATTTGTGTGACCGAAAATGGCATCGAAGTGCTCACACGCTTGCCACGCAAACTGCTGAACAAAAAAGATGTATAGGAGCCTTCGATGAACGACCTTCCTCTGCCCGCAGTCTCGTTCCAGGGGGTGACCCGCCGCTATGGTGCCGTGACCGCCGTCCGAGACGTCAACTTAGACATCGCCCCAGGCGAATTCTTTGCACTCCTTGGACCCAGCGGCTCCGGGAAGACGACGCTCCTGATGCTTCTTGCGGGCTTCGATCAACCAAGTGAAGGGCAAGTACTGATGTCGGGGACGCCTATTTCGGACTTCCCCCCGCATCGGCGACGCATCGGTGTCGTATTCCAGAATTATGCACTGTTCCCGCACATGACAGCGGCAGAAAACGTAGCGTACCCTTTGAAGATGCGTGGAATGCCTCGCGATGAGCGAGACAAGCGTGTCCATGCCGCTCTCGGTATCGTGTCTCTTTCTGATCGAGGTGCGTCCTACCCTTCCCAGCTTTCGGGTGGCCAGCAGCAGCGCGTCGCGCTGGCGCGTGCGCTGGTTTTTGGGCCGGATGTCCTCTTGATGGACGAACCTCTTGGCGCTCTAGATCGTCGTCTGCGTGATCAAATGCAGATCGAACTCAAACGTATCCAGCACGAATTGGGCGTTACCGTCATTTACGTCACCCACGACCAATCTGAAGCAATGGCAATGGCAGATCGGGTGGGCATCATGTCGGGTGGAGAACTCCTGCAGGTCGCCGATCCCGAGACGATCTATGCCTCTCCAGCCAATCACTTTGTCGCACGTTTCATCGGCGAGTGTTCCATCCTGCGGGTCGCTTCGTTTGATGGTGGGAAAGGCTATGAAATTTCTGGCGCCCGCCAGTTGCTGCCGACCCCATCTACGGTTCCGTTCGATATCGTTGTTCGGCCCGAGAATGTCGTCCTGCGCTCGGCGGCGAACCCTACACCTATGGATCAATTTTGTGTTTCCGCGACCATCCGCGAGTCCACCTACCTCGGATCAGGTTGGCGTGTATCAATTGAACTCGAAGATGGGCAATCGCTTTTGGCAAACGTGCCGCGCCGTCACGAACTGGCCGGCAACCTGTCTGATGGCCTGAAAGTCAGCGCGACTTGGGAGCCCACTTCCGTCGCGATTTTGCCAACCGAAGCTTCCACCTGAAACCAACCAACCAACCAACCAACAAGGAGATAATAAATGAAATCGCTAAGTTTCAAGAATAGCGTCGTGGCCGCAGTTCTGGCGACGTCAACCCTGATCGCCGGTTCCACGTCCGCAGTTCATGCCCAGGATCTTGTCGTCGCCTCATACGGTGGGTCGTTCCAGGATGCGCAGACGGCCGCGATCTTTGAGCCCTATGCAGCAGCTTCAGGCATCAAAGTAACCGGCACAACCGGCACCGGATACGCCAAGGTAAAAGCTATGGTCGAAAGCGGCAACGTGATCTGGGATGTCATTTCGGCAGATGGCGCTGCCTATGAAGCCGAGGTGATGGATGGCTTGCTCGAGCCGATTGACTACTCCGTTGTGCAAGCCGACGGCATTCCTCAAGACCTGCGCAAAGAATATGGCGTCGGCTACATCAAGTTCTCCCAGAACCTTGCGTGGAACAAAGATAAGTTTCCAGACGGGTTGACCCCGGCACAATTCTTCGACCCCGAAGTTAAAGCGCGTCGCGTCATGTTGGGGCTGCCCTATTACAATCTCGAGTTTGCCCTTATGGCCGATGGTGTTGCAGCAGAGGATCTCTATCCGCTGGATGTCGACCGCGGACTTTCTGTCATTGACCGCATCAAGGATCAACTCGTTGGCTTCAAGTCGTCTTCCGACATTCAGGCCTTCATTCAACAAGGTGAGGTCGATGTTGCACTAGGTCCGAATGGTCGGCTCATCAACGCGATCGAGGCCGGCGCTAACTGGGCGTATGGCTGGAATGGATCGGTTGTAGCGGTCGAATACTGGTCGGTCGTTAAGGGCGCGCCGAATGCTAGCGAAGCCATGAAATTCATCAACTTCGCTGTTCAGCCGGAACAACAGGCGGAACTTACGCGGCAAATTCCCTACGGACCAACCAATATCGAAGCGCTTGATCTGTTGGAGCCGTCTCTGGCCGAAACACTGCCGAGCTATCCTGCCAATGCCGCGCTTGGTGCAGTTCTCGATTCCAAGTGGTGGAATGAAAACCTCGAGACTGTAAAGCAGCGGTGGGACGAATACGTCCTTCAATAACAACGAAAACACAAACAACAGAGAATACAGGCAATGGGAGAACGAAGGTGACTCGTATTCAAGAAATGATTGATTGGCGAAAGGTTTCCCTGCTCGCCCCCGTGACGATCTTGCTGCTTGTCGCGTTCGTCCTTCCGTTGCTCTATATTGTACCAGAGGCGTTCAGCGGAGATGCTTTCCAACGATTTCTGCGGATATTTCAAAGTCCGGTCTATACCAAGATAATCTGGACAACTGTACGGATCAGCCTTGAGGCTACCGCCATTACGTTGATCGTATCGTTTCCGCTCGCGTGGCTTCTTAGTCGATCAAAAGGTGCGAGTGCGCTCATTTTGGGTCTCATCGTGCTCGTGCCATTTCTAACCAGCGTTCTTGTTCGAACCTTTGCTTGGCTTGCCATTTTAGGTCAGAAAGGCCTTGTAAACGCGACACTCTTAGGCTTGGGGTTCATTTCCGAACCTTTACCGCTCTTGTTCAGTGAAAAGGCCGTCGTGCTGGCGTTGGTCCACTCTGCAATTCCAATGATGGTCTTTGCCCTTTTTAGCGTATTGCGTCGCATTGACGGCCGCATTCTTTTGGCGGCGCACACATTGGGCGCGAATCCCGCAAGGGCCTGGTTCGGAATGGTCGTGCCGCTAGCAATCCGAGGGATACAATCTGGCGTGATTATCGTCTTTCTATTCACAATGGCGACTTTCATAGCGCCAGCATTTCTGGGTAACCAACGTCAGCAAATGTTGGCACAGGTTATTCAATCGGAAATTGAGACCGGCGCTAATTGGGCGCTAGCAGCAGCACTGGGCATTACACTAGCTGCGGTCGCCACAATTGTTGTCATTGGTCTATCTTTTTTCCTTGGGATGTTCTCTCGCTGGCAGAACCCCGGAGAAGCGACGCAGAGCGAGACCAAACATATCTCGTCGACAGTCGATCGTTCGCTGCTGCGGAACCCGGTAAAACGCTCTGAACCACGGTTTAACATGTCGAGGCCTTGGCGCGTGGTGGCGAAGTATGCTGCACCAACCTACATCGTACTAATTTCCGCTTTTCTCCTACTGCCTCTTCTTGTGCTTTTTCCCGTTGCGTTCAGTTCTGCGGAGGTCCTCGTCTTCCCACCCCCGGGTTACTCCCTTCGCTGGTTCGAGGAAATCCTGAACAGCCCTGAATGGATTGAAGCGGCGTGGACAAGTTTGCAGATAGGGGCCGCTACCAGTGTTCTTACTCTCGCACTTGCAACCCTGACAGTGCTTGGGTTTGGCCACAATTTTCGCTTTCGGAATACAGCAGAGGCTTTAATGCTGTCCCCGATGACGGTGCCAGCCGTAGTATTCGCTCTCGGTGCCTACCTGAGCTTTTCAAGAGTGGGACTAGTCGACACCAAAACGGGGATCATCTTGGCGCACACAGTTCTGGTGTTTCCCGTCATATATCTTGTTGCATCAGCGACCTTTAGTTCCATCGACCCAGGGCTGGCGAAGGCTGCCGCTAGCCTCGGCGCAAATCCTTTCCGCGTGTTTAAAACCATCACCTTCCCGCTACTCCTGCCCGGGCTTTCGGTGGGCGCGTTGCTTGCGATGCTCCACTCATTCGACGAATCCATTGCCTCGATTTTTCTCAGTAATTTGTCTGTCAAAACGCTGCCTAGAAAACTTTGGGAAGGTATCCGGTTTAACACCAGCCCAGAGTCAGCCGCTGTCTCTGCAATGCTTCTCACCGCTACGTGCTTGGTAATCCTACTTGGCATCATGGTCATCGTCAGGCGCCAAAAACGCTCATCGCTGGCATTCCAGACGGATTCCGACTCCGCCTGAACTCTCCGTGCCATTGCACTAAAACCCCAAACCCCTCGCGTTTGAGGGTTCCCCGCGACTTCGTGAACAAGAAAAAGGACACTAAATATGCAAATCATCGAAAATATGAGGGTCTTCGACATCCGCGGGGGCGGCATGCACCCCGTCATAGTCGAACTGACTACAAAGGATGGTATTGTCGGTTATGGCGAGGCGGCCGTAGCATATGGGCTCGGCGCGAAGGCTGCCGCTGGAATGCTGGCCGATCTTGCTCCAAGTGTTATCGGTGCCGATGCAACTTATCCGCGGGCCGTTTGGCACGAAATCTACGATAACTCTTTCTGGACCAAGGGAGGTGGCGCAATCGTTTTCGCTGCACTCTCCGCTATTGACCAAGCCCTGTGGGATATCAAAGGCAAGTCTCTGGGGATTCCGGTTTATGAGCTGTTTGGCGCAAAGTTCGACACTGAGATCGAGGTCTATGCCAATGGTTGGAGTGCGTCTCACAACGATGTCGAAGGATGGGCCAGGTCGGCTGAACGCCCGCTTGCCGACGGATATCGGCTTCTAAAGTGCTATCCACTTGCCCATGAGGTAAACGGAGTAAGTCTGCGCCACGTCCAACGCCGACAATTGAGCGACGAAGCCTTTCAACGGGCTGTCGGCCGAGTGCGGATGCTACGCAAGGTAGTCGGACCGGACATCGGTATCATGCTCGATCTTTCGGGCGGTCTGAACAATGATCAACTCATTCGGTTCATGGATGTTTGCGAAGAACTCGATCTGATCTGGGTGGAAGAGCCTTTTGATCCGTTCGATCTTAAGAATATGCAAGTCCAGGCAGGTAGGTGGTCAGTGCCCATTGCCGCAGGCGAACGCGCCTACACACGACACGGTTTTCGCAACCTCCTCGAAACCGGTGGGGTCGACATCGTGATGCCGGATGTCGGAAACTGCGGTGGGATCTTTGAGTTCGTTCAGATCGCAGCAATGGCGGAAACTTACAACGCGCGCGTTTCTGCTCACAACTGCGCCAGTTCCCTTCTGACAGCCGCCTCGATACAGGTCGCAACGGCATCTGCGATGGTAATGCCATTGGAGATCTATCCATATTTCTCCGAAAACAACTCCTACGTTCAGGTGCTCGAAAATCCACCGGAAAAATCCATACGCGATGGGAAACTGACGGTTTCAACATCACCTGGATTAGGGGCGGATGTGGACTTGGCCGCCATCAGCCAGTTCCTCACCTTCGACTTCCTTAGAGACCTCGGCTAGCAGCCCGCACCGTTCTCCAGGCAGGGACTTCTCTTTTTTCTGCCTGGATTGCGGCTGTTAGAAACCCATACCGAGTGGTGATCTGGCAATGTCTTCAATAGTTGGCCTGCGCCAATTGGCTGGGTAGCCTACACCTACTTCCTTTTACCTTACTCATCTGACGGAACTTAATAGATGCCCTCCGGCCATTCCTTCCTCAATGACGTCAACCAGATGTTCTCCGACGCGGCGCAGCTGATGTCGATGGAGGAGGGACTGGCCAACAAGATCAACGTCTGCAATGCCTCCTATATCACCCGCTTCGGCGTGCGACTGCGGGGTAAGATGCACACCTTCGAGGGCTGGCGCTCGGTCCATTCCAATCACCCCAGCCCCGCCAAGGGCGGTATCCGCTATGCACCCTATGCCGACCTTGATGAAGTCGAGGCGCTTGCGGCCCTCATGACCTACAAATGCGCGCTAATGGATATCCCCTTCGGCGGCTCCAAGGGCGCGCTTAAGATAGACCCCACCGAATGGGAACCCCATGAGTTGGAGCGGATCACCCGTCGCTTCGCCCAAGAACTCGCGCGGCACGACTTCCTCAGCCCCAGCCAAAACGTCCCCGCCCCCGATGTGGGCACCAGCGAGAAGACGATGATCTGGATCGCCGACGAATACCGCCGCATGAAGCCGACCGACATCAACGCCTCCGCCTGCGTAACCGGAAAGCCGCTGGCCATGGGCGGCATTGAGGGGCGCGTCGAGGCGACGGGGCGCGGTGTGCAATACGCCCTGCAGGAGTTCTTCCGTCATCCACAGGATCTGGCACGGACGGACCTGTCCGAGGGACTTGCGGGACGCTCGGTCGTCGTTCAAGGGCTCGGGAATGTCGGCTATCACGCCGCCAAATTCCTCAGTGCTGAGGATGGGTGCCGCATCGTCGCGGTGGCTGAGCGCGATGGCGTCATCCGCAATCCCGACGGTTTCGATATCGAGGCGCTGAAGGCGCATGTATTGGCCACGGGTGGTATCGCGGGCTTTGCCGACGGCACCTTTGACCGAGACTGGACAACGGCTTTGACAGATCCCTGCGACATCCTGATCCCTGCCGCGCTTGAAAGCGTCATCACCGAGGAAAACGCCCCCGACATCCAAGCCCGCCTGATCGTCGAAGCGGCCAATGGGCCGATAACCTACGCCGCCAACACGATCTTGCGCGACCGGGGCATCGTGATCATTCCCGATCTTTTCGCCAATGCAGGCGGCGTCACGGTGAGCTATTTTGAATGGGTCAAGAACCTCACCCATATCCCGTTCGGATTGATGGAGCGCCGTCGAGACGAACGCGGCCACCGCATGCTGACCCAATCGATCGAGACCATGACAGGCCGCGCTTTTCCTGCCGATACCGCGCTCGAACTCACCACCGCCGCGCGCGAGATTGACCTCGTCCGCTCCGGCCTCGACGACAAAATGCGCTCCGCTTACGCCGAGATGTCGGCGCTTTGGAACAGCGACCCGGCGATCCCGGATTTGCGCACCGCCGCCTACACCATCGCCCTCCGACGACTCACCGAAGTCTACAAAGCGCTTGGGATTTGAAAGAAGCGCGTAAGATCTCGGGGATGGCAACGTTAAGGAATGCCCAATTTAAACACGCACTATTTACAGATTTCGATCGCCCTTTTTACCTCCCTGGGGGGGGCGACCGACTGGCGGCACCGGTATTGCCGGTGCCGCCCTTTTCCGAAAGAACGATTGAACGGCCCAGAATGTTTGCGAGACGGATCATCCCGTGACCTGCGTTTCGGCAGGCCTCCCATTCCGGCGATCTCGCGCCGCTCAAGCATTTCTTCTCTGCATCTCCGAATGTAATATATATCGCGTGGCGATATTTCGCGCATCGTGTCCGTCTCAACGGCATGAATTTGCGAGACCGTGTAGCACTGAACATCCAGGAATTGAGACGCGCCCGCGGCCTCAGCCAGGAGGAGCTTGCTCATCGGGCCGACGTAAGCCGCGGCCATATGGGCAAGGTGGAAAACGCCAAGTTCGCCGCCTCCCTCGACCTTCTCGAACGCATCGCCAAAGCGCTCAATGTCGATCCCGAAGAGCTTTTTGCCAAACGCTAGTCCGCTTCCTGAGGCTTTGATCCGGCCCCCCCCAAAAAAGACAAGAACGGCAAGAACTGTACGAGTGACGCGGATTAATGGCGAAGAGAAAGACAGGCTGGCCCTTCCAGGAGGGGTTTCTGAACGATGGTACGCAGGAGATCCACCTGTTCACCGATTACCGTTGGAATGATGGCTCGGTGAGCCGCCGCTGGCATGTCGATCCGGAAAACTTTGATGCAGGCCTTGCCGACCTGCGCCCGTTCTCACTGAAGACATCGGACGGTCCAGATCAGTAGGAGAACCATTCCGAGTGGCCCATGTTGCCCTCGTAATCGCCGTATTCGACCATGATGCTGCGGGAATAGAAGTGCCAAAGGCCACCATTGGTCGGGTAGGCAATCTCCTGCCCGCTTTCCGAGACGAATGTCGCGGGCCAGGGGGTGTGGGATCCGTAGACCCGCTGGATGTAGCGGCAGGTCCGGTTCTCGCGATCGCAGGAGCGGATCGACCAGTCCCACTGACGCGGCTCGTCGCGCGGCTCGTAGGAGCGCCCGGTGAACCAGATCACATGGGTTCGGTTCAGCCATTCGTATTCCGGCAGGTTGGTGTCAAGTTCGCCTTCCCCGCCGGGTCCACCTAGCTCGACCGGCACATGGGCGAAGGAGCAGACCCCGAAGGGCGGCAGGCTTGGCAAGGGCGTGATGCGGCGAATCATGGTGCGATAGGCGCGGGCGCAGACCGCACTCGGGGGGAATCCACCGGCCATGCAAAGCATGATGGCACAGTCGATGTCATAGGCCTGCGCCCTCTCCGGGGCGCAAAAAACATTCATCACCGCCATCGCCACTGCCACCGCCTGTCGTTTCATATCACTCTCCCGCAAAAGTTGCGGCAACTATCGTGCAATATGTATTTTTCTGCAATATGTCGTATTGACTCCATATGTCTTTATGGCCTTAGTGTCGTGAAGTAGAAGGGCTCTCAACGGGAGAGTCCGAACATGCCGATAGCGCGCAACCAGATCCTGATCACCATCGACGGTGTCAAAGACCTGTCCGAAAAGGGCATCGCGTTCCGCTGCCGGTATGAACTCGTGGGGTTCACGGACGATGGCAAGCCGCGCTACCAGTGCATCTACCTGCGCGAGGGCGAGCCGGAAGCCATTCTGGTCTCGACCCGGATCACCCC